>CAYSPF010000013.1:0-20669 GCA_964432775.1 uncultured Geobacter sp. | reverse complement strand
GGCCGTTGAACTCCACCTCGTCGATGCGGGTCATGCCGACGTTCTGCAGCACCTCAAGGTGCTTCAGGTAGTTATAGGAGAAGGTCATCCAGAACTGGGCCTTTTTGATGGTGGGAATGTGTTTGATCAGGGACTCCATCTCCTCATGGTACATCTTGTAGATGTTCATGGGACCTATCCCCTCGGGGAAGTCGAAGCTCCGTTTGGTGGAGAGCGCTCCGCTCTCAACCCAGCCGCCGTTTTCCCAGTGGCGGCACGGCGCAGTCACCTCGCGGATGTTGATCTCGGGATTGAAATTGGTGGCGAACGGCTGGCCGTGGGAGCCTGCGTTGGCATCGATGATGTCCAGTTCGTGGATTTCATCCAGATAGTTTTTGGCCGCCAGGGCGGTGAACACGTTGGTCACACCCGGGTCAAAGCCGCTACCCAACAGGGCCATGAGTCCCTTCTCCTTGAACCGGTCATGGTAGGCCCACTGCCAGCGGTACTCGAACTTAGCGGTGTCCGGCGGTTCATAGTTGGCGGTATCCAGGTAATCGATCCCGGTCTCCAGACAGGCGTCCATAATGGTCAGATCCTGGTACGGCAAAGCCACGTTAATGACCAGTTTCGGCTGTTCCCGCTTCAGCAGCGCAACGAGCTCGGGTACGTTGTCGGCATTGACCCGGGCAGTCCTGACCGGGAAATCGATCTCCGCGGCAATGGCCTTGCATTTGGATTCAGTACGGGACGCCAGGGTAATTTCCGTGAAAACATCAGACGCCTGGGCACACTTGTGGGCAACAACCCGACCGACCCCACCTGCTCCTATTATCAGCACTTTGCTCATTGTCAGTTCTCCTTTTCTTCCATTCAATCATGCTCAGTAATCGAACGTGGGGGGGGTGACCACCCAGAGTATCTTTGCGTCGGTCTTGCCCGGATTCTTCACCGAGTGCCTCTTGTCGGAACTGAAATAGAAGCACTCTCCTTTTTTCACCGTATAGAGCTGGTCATCCAACTGCAACTGGATCCTCCCGAGAAGGACGTAGCCGAACTCTTCACCTTCATGGTAGTCCTGCCTTTCCATCTCCTCGCCCGGCTTGATGGTCACCAGCGCCGGATCCATCTCCCGGTTCTGTGCCCCCGGAACAAGGAGCTCGACCTTTATTCCGTCATCGTCACCGGTGGACTGCACCCGGGAGTCGGCCCCGAATACGATATCCTCACCCCGGGACTGCTCGGCGAAAAAATCCTGCATGGTGGTGCCGAGCACATCCACGATATCTTTCAGGGTAGCTATGGAGGGCGATGTCGCATCGTTCTCTAGCTGGGAGATGTATCCCTTGGTAAGATCGGCCCGGCTGGCAAGCTCCTCCTGAGTCAATGAGTTGATCATCCTGAACCGCTTCAACCGCTCACCGATTTTCAAGGAGTCCTCCAAGTTTAGTAACGGTAAACTTTTTGTCAACAAACGTGTTTAGTGATTCTAAACTAAATGTTTAATCAAACACAAAACAGGCTGAGTTTTATAATACAAATCAGCCCCTCTGTCAACTGTTTTTGCATCCTTTTCCCGTATCATTCCAAAGTCAATCCGGCCAAATACGCGGAACGCCCCGGAAGGCTCTATCACGGGTTGAAGTGGAGACAAACATCACAGGGCGAACGGTGCAGCCTATCGCGAAGAGGAAGCCCATCAAAGCAGGTTGTTCTTGCGTTGGGAAATATGCTACTCTGCATGCTCCGGTCGAGAAAATCCGGAGGCTGTGATATTACGGAATGGCGGAGGGCGGCATGGTTACGGGAAAGAATATCGGCTGCATCGGCGGCGGCAACATGGCGGAAGCCATCGTGAGAGGGCTACTCTCGGGAGGCGTTATCCCGGAGAGCATCATGATTGCCGAGCCCGTCGATCAACGGAGAAATTATCTGTCGGAAAAGTACGGGATCCGGACGGTCAAGAAAAACAGCGACGCGGTCATCTTCGGCGAAATTGTTCTCCTGGCGGTAAAACCGCAGGTTTGCATTGAAGCCCTGAGCTCTCTGAGCGGTGACATATCATCCGGGAAGCTCTTCATTTCCATCATGGCGGGAGTCAAGACGAAGACCATCGAAGCAGTCCTGGCACGAGGAGCACGGGTGGTCCGGGTGATGCCGAACACGCCCGCTCTCGTCCTGAAGGCCGCTTCGGCTGTCGCACCCGGTGCGAACGCAACAGCGGACGATGTCGCCGTTACTCTCGGCATTTTCAATCTTCTGGGAACGGCGCACTCCCTGGAGGAGAAGCTTCTTGATGCCGTAACAGGCCTGTCCGGAAGCGGTCCGGCGTATGTGTATACCTTTATCGAGGCCTTGTCCGACGCCGGAGTAAAAAACGGACTTCCCCGGGACATCGCAACCCGCCTTGCAGCCCAGACCGTCTTCGGAGCTGCCGGAATGGTGCTGGAAACCGGTGAGCACCCGGCTCTCCTGCGGGAAAAGGTGACCTCTCCGGGCGGGACTACCATTGCCGGACTTCACATACTCGAACAACAGGGTTTTCGCGGAACCGTCATGTCGGCAGTAGACACTGCGACCGCCCGCTCCGCGGAACTGGGGAAAGACTAGCAGGCAAGACTAGAACATCAGTCCGAATTCCCGCTCAAGATACTGGAAGGCCCTTTTTACCCGCGTCTTCAGGGTAATCTCGTTGACCGGCTTGAAGATGAAATCAAAAAAACCCTTCTCAAATGCCCGGGCTTCCTCCTCCTTTTCGGCGGCGCTGGTCAGAAGGATAATCGGGATGTGCCGTGTCTCCGGAAGCATCCGCAAGGCGTCAAAGAGTCCGTAGGCGTCCAGCTTCGGCACCATTCTTTCGGTGACGATTACCTGCGGCATTTCGGAAATAGCCGTCTTGTAGGCCTCCATGCCGTCCGTGGCAATCTTCACCAGGTACCCTTCCTTGGAAAGGAGATGACTCAACATGGTGCTTGAGAGATTGTCACTCTCCACCAGCAAAACGGTTTTCTCCTGTTGGAAGGAGGGATCCTTTCCCAGGTAATGTCTGCAGATGGCAGCCGTTATCTCCTTGCGCGTGGCGATGAAGGGAACGATGTTCAGACCGTGGTTCGCCGCGATATTGGAAACTATCCTGGTTTCGGTCGGATCCGCCATTGCGATGGCAAGCTTCCCGTTCTCGATTTTCAAAGGGAACAGCATGGTCTGCATGGCCACATCGGAAGGAATCAAGGCAAGGGCTTCGGCGGGAAAGGTATGACGCGCAAAGTTTTCGGCAACGCGGTATCCGTACTGCTCCGCCAGGGCTCCGGCCAGTTCATCGCCGGTTATCAGCTCCATCTCTTCCAGGATACCACCCAGCCGCTTGTGAAGCCTCTTCGCTCGGGCCAGGGTTCTCTGCAGGGTTTTCTCGGTAATGAGACCCTGTTCAACAAATATTTCACCGAGCAATTTTCTTTTGGACATCACCTCTCCCGGTAAGCAGGCAACAATTGACCCGCTGGTGTAATGCGCGGCATTGTAGCTCGATTGCCGGAACAAATCCAGCCATAACGCATGATTTGTTCCTAATAAATCTCTTTCGACTACTCATCTTTCGGATGACGATTGAGTGATTCATACAGATCGATCTGCTCACGAAGGGAGAGCTTCCGACAGGCGCACTTGCCTCTTTGCAGACAGATCCCGCACCTGCTGTCGCTGCACCACTGGCAGCATCGGCAATCGGGACAGGGGTGTTTCTTTTCCTCGTCATTCATTAATTCACGTATCCCCCGTGGACTGGCTCGACGCCATGAACTTCCCCGAAGCCAGGTCCGGTGATGGACCCTTCAGGACTTCGCGTATCTTGACCAGAAGCTCACCCGGCGTCAACGGTTTTGAGATGAGGGGTAGACCTTCGGAGAAAGCACCCTGCTTCGTGATTACATCATAGGTATGCCCGCTCATGAAGAGCACTTTAATGTCCGGACGAATCTTTCTTGCCTCGTCATAAATCTGCTTACCGGTCTTCTTCGGCATGATCACGTCCAGGAGGAGAAGCTGGACGGACTCGATGTTATTCCGAAATTTTTCCAGGGCATCATCACCATCTGACGCCTCAATAACAAGATAGCCGTATTTAACAAGAATATGCTTCGTCAACATTCGGACAAAACGGTCGTCTTCCGCAAGAAGGATCGTCTCCCGACTGCCAGGCGGCAACAGTAGCGTCTCCAGTTTCTTCCTTTCTACTATCGATTCGACTACGGGCAGATAAATAGTGAACTCCGTCCCTTTGCCCTGCTCACTTTCAACCTCGATAGAGCCTCTGTGCTGCTTCACAATACCGTATGCCATGGAAAGGCCGAGCCCCGTACCCTTTCCCACTTCCTTGGTAGTGAAAAAGGGATCGAATATCCTGTCCCGCACAGACGCATCGATGCCCACCCCGGTATCGGAAACCGCCAGTTTTGCATAACTTCCCGGCGGCAACTGCCACTGGCCTTCCGCGGCAACTTCCGTTACCTCCACCGGCTCGGTGGTGATACTTAGTGTCCCACCGTGGGGCATTGCATCACGGGCGTTGGTGACAAGATTGATGAGCATCTGCTCAATCTGCAATTCATCTGCCATTACAACCAGCTCTTCCCGGGTCGTACGTAAGCGGAATTCGATATCCTCGTTAACAAGTCGGACAAGAAGTGTATTGATGCTGTTGATGGTCTCGTTGAGGTTGATAGGTTTCGGATGGATGACCTGGTTTCTGCTGAACGCCAGGAGTCTGCGGGTAAGTTCCGAAGCCCTTTCCGCTGCGGCAACGATCTGCTCCACGTAATCGCGGACCGGGCTTTTTTTCTTGATACGGTCTCTGAGGAGCCCTGCATAACCTTCAATCGTGGAGAGGATATTATTGAAGTCGTGTGCCACGCCTCCAGCAAGTGTTCCGATGGCCTCCATCTTGTGGGCCTGCCTCAACTGCTGTTCAAGATGCTCCTTTTCACTTTCCCTTGTCCGGAGAGACTCGGCAATGGCATTGAACGCAATTGCCAGCTTGCCGATCTCGTCCTCCGTCTCCACCGGGACCTTATCCAAGGGAGAACCACCTCCCATCATCCTGACCCTTTCCGTCAGTCTGTCGAGCGGTTTCGTCACCCCCTTTACAACAAAGAATACTATGACGACAGCAGCCGACAGAAAAAAAACTGCAATAAGACTGCTTTTGAATATGAGTTTCTGCAGAGACACATCGAGGATCTTCTTATCCAGCACTACCCTGACAAACCCGATGGTGCGCTCCCCTGTCTGGAAAAGTGCATCACTGAAGAAGAGGGCTTCTTCTGAGGAATGGCGGGCGCCGGACATGACCGGCGCCCAGGATTCCAGGGTATCACTGCCCGACCTGACATACAGGAAATTCCGGTTGTTTTTGAGCCGGCTTAAAATCTCCCGCATTTCCTTTTCGTCCAGCGAGAAATCTTTTCCCGACTGTTCAGAGCCTTTCCTTCGCTGTTCCGTCAAAAGCTTTCCGTTCAGACTGAAGATGGCGACCTGAAGCACTTCATTATTCTGCAAAACCCCGTCAACAGGGTCTTTCAAGAGCTCGGAGTTTTCAGCGAAAACTCCGAGCCGCACATTATAGGCCAAGAGCTTAGCCAGCACCTCACCCTGTCGAGCCAGGATATCAGTTTGGGATTTCCACTGGTTATGGACAAAGAAACCGGTGAAAGCAACTGACATGACAAGTATGAGACAAATGATGACCAGGAATATCTTGGCGGCAAATGTGTCACCGGGCCGCAGTAACATTTTACGAAGTTTCATGGCATATTACTTGATTATCCGGGCTTTTGCGCGGATTTCAACTCCAAGGGGGATACGAAGCTTGCGTGCTACCGTCTCATTTATAACCAGGGTTGGATTGTCGGCCTCTACCGCCGTGATGTCCCTGGAATTCGTACCAGACAGGATCCTCGACGCCAGTTCGCCTGCCTGCCTTCCCATATCGGATGCGTTGATGTCAAGCGACATAAGCGCTCCCATCTCCAGATATTTGACGGAAAAGGTCGATACCGGAAGACGGTTTTCCAGAGAGAATAGCATTATCATTTCTGCCGTTTCAGGAGTCACCACCGTTGTATCGGGGATCATCCAGAGCGCATCAACCGCCCCCTTCAGACTGTTCAAAGCTTCGAGGACGGATTTCGGATGAATCACTTCCTTTGCCAGAAGCTCAATCCGCACGTCCCGTGCCGCACCTTGCGCTCTTTTGACAAACTGACTGCTCTTTCTCGGGTCATACAGGAGGCCGACCCTCCGCACTCCGGGAAGAATCTTGCGCAGAGCCGCCAACTGCTTCTCCGGAGAAACCGTCATGCTTACACCGGTGATATTCTTCTCCATATGAACCAGCGACTCGGGAGCCAGGACCATGAGATAGACGATGGGAATATCGGTGTTCCTTTTCACCGCGTGGAGGGCGTCCATGCCTATAGCAAGGACGAGATCGGGTTTTTTTCTGCGAAGGGATGATGCCGCATCCTCAGCGCCCAGGACAGTATAGTTTATATTCCCGGATCTTCCGCCAAGTACGGCCTGAAAGCCGGTCAGCGCATCGCTGTACGGCTTGATCCGCAGGTTCCGGACAACCAGGATCTCCTGCGAGAAAGTGTCCGTGGCGCACCAAAGGAAACAAAGGCACGATAGTAAGATAAGGAAAAATAATCTCGTCATAACTTTGATAGTATGGACAAACGATAGATGCTCTGGTAAGTATATAGAAAATATAACATGGTTACTATTTCTGTGAAATCGCAGTGAAACATCGCGTTCCCCGCGCAGAAACGCTGAAAACGCCGGAGCATCTGCATTTCGTGATATAAAAAAATGGAAAGATTACCCTGACCTCATTATGCATGGTTATATCTTAAAAACAAGGCTTGTCTTTTTCTTCTGCTTCGTTGCTGCCATCACCTCTTTCACCGGCACTGCTCATTCACAGTCGGACGAAGAGATGGAGGTTCTCCAGCTCTTTTATCACGAAAACGATCTGGTTGTCACCCCGACACGCACCGCGAAACCCATTTTCCAGGTTGCGGAAAACATCACCATCGTAAACGCCAGCGAGATAGAGGCAATGAATGCCCACACCGTGGCCGATGTCCTGAACACGGTTACCGGCCTGCAGATTGTGAACAACACGGGACCAGGCAGTGCAGCGGGTATCAGCATCCAGGGCTCCGAAAGCAGACATGTCCAGGTAATGATTGACGGCGTCAGCCAGAATAATCTGGGTGACGGTTTCCCGGATATCGACGCAATGCGCGTGCAGCACATAGAACGTATCGAAATCATCAAAGGGCCTGCTTCGTCCTCCTGGGGTTCATCTCTCGGGGGCGTGGTGAATATTATAACGAAATCCCCCGATGATACGAAAAATATCGGCGGAACCGTATCCGTTTCCGTGGGTGAACGCGGCGCCGGTGACTACCGGAGCGAAATTTCCGGCGCCAGCGGCACTCTCGGCTACTACCTGGCTGGCGGTGGCTTGCTCTCGGACGGACTCCAGCCGGGCACATACCTCCGCAGTGGCAACCTCTATTCCAAACTGGAATGGCGGCCCGTGCAAGGCTCCACTATCACCCTTACCGCAGGATACGACTCAGGGTACCGCGATCTCGCGCGGATACCCCTCTATGATCTATCAGTGCACAATCGATACGACTATTTCTTTACCACACTGGCACTGAACCAGACCCTGACGGACGAACTGAGTTTTGACCTTGCATTGCGGGGCTCCCGGAGAAATGCCGGTATCGTATCGGATCAACTGAGCACGGGCACTGAGTTGCAGAACAACGGTGCAGTTGACACGAACTTCGGCGGCAGCGCGAAACTCCTCTGGCAGCAGGACCGGCACAATCTTATTTTCGGCGCCGACGTGGACTTCGGAAAGCTTGATTCGGCGATCGTTGAGAACGGTTCGCAAGAACTGGACAAATGGGCGCTCTACCTCAACGACACACTCAAGTTGGGCCGATTCTCCATCACCCCCGGCATCCGCTATGACAATACCAGCACCAACGGCGACTTCTGGAGCCCGAGCATCGGCGCGACCTGCTCCATCGCCGATTCCACGGTTCTGAGGGCGTACGCGGCACGGGGATTCAGCCTCCCTCCACTCGGCTATACCTATGGCACGGGCTTCTTTTCGGTTCCCAACCCGGATCTGAAGATGGAAAAGGTCTGGTCCTTCTCGGTCGGCTTCGAATCGGTGTTCCTCCAGTATCTGTGGCTCAAGACGACCTACTTCCGGCACTCGGTCTCGGACGCCCTCTCTACACAGCATCTGCCGGATGACAAATATACCACCGTGAATGCCGGAAATCAGCTCAGGGAAGGCGTCGAGGTGGAACTCAAGACTACGCCGGTGTACCACCTTTCCTTCACGGCCGGCTTTATCTTTACCAATGCAAGGGACGAGGACACCGGAGAAATCGTCAAAGATATCCCGCGATACGTCTATGACATGGGGATAGTCTATGACGACAGCCGATTCCTGAAAGCCCTCCTCAAGGGACGCTATATCGACTGGAATGCGTACCCTGAAAACAACGGCAAATACAGTGCCATGGTTTGGGATCTGAATCTATCAAGAAAGTTCAGCATGTCTGAAAGTTTAAAGGGGGAGGTTTTCTTCACCGCCCACAACCTGTTCAACGGAGCACAGTATGTGATAGATTTCTACAAAAACCCGAGGCGCTGGTTCGAAGGAGGGTTCCGGTTCGCATTCTGACAGCCGGACCTCCCTGAACACCGGAACGAACGTGAACCCTCTGTACAGTCCCACACTATCCGCTCAGCAAACCAGAAGAAATCTCTCCCGCCTGATGGTCTTCGGCGGCATCGGAAACCAAGAACTGGAACGGGATATCGTCCGGCTCAGGGAACGTTTTCGAACCTATTCCGCCTGCTATCCCTTCGGTCTCTGGGATGCAGGACTTGCCGTAACCGCTGAAATGCGCGCCGTAACCGAACTCTACCTGCCCATGGAGGAAATCACCCGCGCTTTCAGACGTCTTCTTTCCCTGGCGCTCCACTGTCCTCCGCAAGCGGGGCACACCCTCCTTGACGAATCGTTAACGTGGCTTGACGCCCTGCATCGGCTTCGCGAGGCATCTCCCGTAGTGAACCCCGGCCGATTGCTGGAGATGCTTGCCGCGGATGAGAGCTATCGCATCCGCTTTCTCTTCGCCCTCCTTCTCCCCCGTCACCACGGCGGCAGCTTTTGTCGTTATCCCGCCCAGATCCGGTTTCTGGAAAAATGGATCCAACAACACCGGGATACCCTTCTCCGAAAGACACGATGCCTTGATGCCGCCTGCGGGACAGGTGAAGGCGCCTATGATCTGGCCATTCTCCTCCAGGCATGCAGCATAGACGGAAAAACCCGGTTGATACACGGATGTTCCCTCGAACCTCTCGAACTGTTTGCGGCAGCCCACGGTTTTTTCCCCCACGACCCTGAAAGAGAGAAGTTGTTTCGAATAATGATCAGGCCGCTTATCAACAGCGGAGGAGCGCAGGGAATAGTCTTCTTTCGGGATGACGTCAGGCGTCCGCCCCTTCCGCAGGAAGAGCCCTATGACATCATTCTCTGCAATGGTCTGCTGGGTGGCCCGTTCATCCATTGCGAGGAACAGCTCGCGACCGCGGTCGCTTCATTGGCGCGACGCATCAAACCGGGCGGAATACTGCTGGCCGCGGACCGGTTCCACGGGGGATGGAAAAAGGAAGTACCGCCGGAAGTCGTCAGGGGGGTGTTGCAACGGAGCGGTTTCAGGCTTCACCCCATCGAAGACGGGATTGCGGTGGAGAGGGAGTGAAGGGGGACCGTGGACGCGCGACTCGAATCGACGTCTACCGGTTTTTTATTGACGGGGAAAAAAGGTTATTCCGCAAGAAGACTGGCGCCCGTCATTTCCTCGGGTTGGGGAATTCCGAGCAACTCAAGCACAGTCGGCGCGATATCGGCAAGGATTCCCGGCCGCAGGCGGGTATTCTTGCGGGAATCATCAACCAACAAAAAGGGAACCGGATTGCATGTATGCGCCGTATGGGGATTTCCCGATTCATCCATCATGGCTTCCGCATTACCGTGATCGGCGGTGATAAGCAGCGTCCCCCCCCGGGACAGCACCGCATTCACCACCCGACCGACACAGACATCAACCGCGGCAATAGCCTTCATTGCCGCCTCCAGCACCCCGGTGTGGCCTACCATGTCCGCATTGGCGAAATTCAGTACGATGAAGTCGTAGATGTCTTCATGGATCCGCGCTACCAGTTCGTCGGCCACCCCATAGGCGCTCATCTCGGGCTTCAGGTCGTAGGTGGCAACCTCTTTCGGCGAGGGGATAAGAACCCTGTCCTCACCGGGAAAGGGGATTTCGTTACCGCCGTTAAAAAAGAAGGTGACATGGGCGTACTTCTCTGTCTCGGCAATTCGGAGCTGCCGCAGACCGGCACGGGACACGACCTCGCCCAGAATGTTCTTCAACTCCTCCGGGCCGAAGGCAACGGGAAGGTGGAAGGTCTCGTCGTACTCGGTCATGCAGACAAAGGACGCAAGCTTCGGCCTCTCGCTCCGCGGAAAACCCGCGAACTCCTGCTCGGTAAGAGCCCGCGTTATCTCCCTGGCACGATCCGAGCGAAAGTTGAAAAAAACGAAGCTATCCCCGCCCCGCAGCGTACCGACGGGAATCTCTCCGTCGGTCAGTACCACGGGCAGCACGAACTCGTCGGTCATGCCCGCATCGTAGCTCTCCACAATCGCACTGCCGGCGGATGCGGAGCGTTTCCCCTCGCCGTTAACCAGGGCGCGATAGGACCTTTCGACCCGATCCCAGCGGTTATCGCGATCCATTGCATAGTATCTGCCCATGATGCTGGCTATCCGGCCGATCCCGAGACGCCTCATCTCCTCTTCCAGGGCAGCCAAGTAGACGGACGCGCTTTTCGGCGGAGTATCACGACCATCAAGGAAACAGTGGACAAAGACTTCACGTATTCCTTCCCGGCGGGCAAGCTCCAGCAGGGCATAGAGATGAGTATTGTGGGAGTGAACCCCTCCGTCGGAAAGAAGGCCCGCCAGATGCAGGCGACCGCTCGAGGCCCGGGTCCTGGCCATGCAATCGAGAAGGACGGGATTGCGAAAGAAGCTTTGGTCACGGATCGCCTTGCTGATGCGCGTCAACTCCTGGTAGACGATACGCCCTGCGCCGATATTCAGGTGCCCCACCTCGGAGTTCCCCATCTGTCCTTCGGGCAGCCCCACTGCCATTCCGGAGGCGGTCAACTCCGTGGACGGGTATTCGCGAAGAAGCCTCCCCATTACAGGGGGATCTGTCAGGGCAATCGCATTGTTCTCCCGGTTGGGGTTAATTCCCCAACCGTCCAGGATCATCAGGAGCAGAGGTTTCGGCATGGTTCCTCCGGGGTAATGGAGTGTGCTTGATGTGAAAAAAACCTGCTCGGAACGGAACAGGCCGCGATAATTCTCAATGGTGGTAGGGTTCCCTGTTCAGGATGGTGCATCCTCGATAGATCTGCTCAAGGAGGAAAACCCTGGCCATCTGGTGGGTAAAGGTCATGCGTGACAGAGAGACGATCCTGTCGGCCCGGGCACGGAAAGCATCTGAAAATCCATATGCGCCGCCTATGGCGAATGCCAGTTCGGAAATCCCTCCATCTCGGCACGTGCCGAGATAACCGGCAAACTCCGGAGATGTCATCTCCGTTCCACGCTCATCCAGAAGGACAAGTCTGACACCCTTCGGCAGGAGTTTCTCAAGCCGGGCGCACTCCCGCTCCCGCTTCGATTCCTCCAGCGCTCCCTTCTCCTCCCTTGCCTCGCCTATCTCCAGGGGGAAGTAGCGTCTGATGCGGATCGCGTATTCTTCTATCCCGGAGCGTACCCACTCCTGTTGGGTCTTACCGACCCACAGTATCCGCAATTTCACGATTATTTTTCATCCAACCGGTAGTCAGCGGGGATCTCAACAAGGGGTGCATCAGCCCAGAGATCGTCCAGGTCGTAGTAGCGACGAACCTCCTCCTTGAAAGCGTGAAGGATGACGTCACCATAGTCGAGGATCACCCAGTTCCCTTCCCTGAGCCCTTCGATAGAAAGAACCGTTCCGAATTTCTTCTGGTCCAGCCGGACTGATTCCGCAATTGCCTGAGTCTGCTTGTCGGAGTGGCCGCTTGCCAGGACGAGATAGTCGGCAATGGAAGAAATCCTCCTTATATCGAGGATCTTGACGTCTTCGGCCTTCTTGTCCAACGCAAGCGCGGCGCAACGCAGCGCCCTGTCAAGGGGTGTAATGTGTGTTGTCGTTGCAGTATGCATAAAACCTCTGTTGTTTGATGTATTGTTCGACCGTTGCCGGCACCAGATAGGCAATGGATTTATCCTGTCGTACCCGGGAACGGATTGCGGTTGAGGAGATGTCCAGCAGGCTTCCTTCAAGACTGTAGACCGAATAGCCGGAGCGGTGGGATAAAACATTCTCCGCCTCGTTATACCGGAACTCCGGGGCGACATCATCCGGCAGGGCGCTCCGCAGCGAGAGCGGCGATCCCGGGCGGGTAATGACCACGATATTGCAACAGGCGAAGATGGCCTTGTATTCCTTCCAGGTTCTGAAATCTGCAAAGGAGTCGCTCCCCATGATGAGATAAAACTCGTCATGCGGGTACAACTTCTTGAATTCACGCAGAGTATCGATTGAATAGGATTTTCCTTCCCGCCGCCCTTCCAGATCCGATACGGTAAAAAAGGAATTCCCCCGGATTGCCATGTCAACCATCTTCATCCGCTCGGCAAAAGAGAGGTCATCGGCAAGAGGCTTGTGGGGAGGGGTCGCCGCGGGAATGAAGATTACCTTGGACAGGGCGAATGTCTCCCGTATCTCCTCCGCGATGCGCAGGTGGGCAAGATGAACCGGGTTGAATGTGCCTCCGAAAAGTCCTATTTTCATATCAATTCCCGGGCCTGACGCGCACCGCTCCCGGTATGCTAGACGCGGACCTGCCCGTCTCCATACACGATGAATTTCGTCGTCGTCAGGTCTTCCAGACCCATGGGACCGAAGGAGTGCAGCTTGGTCGTCGAGATACCGATCTCCGCGCCGAGCCCGAGCTGGTTGCCGTCGGCAAAGCGAGTCGAGGCATTCACCAGCACCACACCGGAATTCACCTCCCGGATAAAACGCTGTGCATTCCCGTAATCCGAGGTTACGATTGCCTCCGTGTGGAGAGAGCCGTATGTCGCGATGTGCTCGATAGCTTCATCAAGATCGCTCACAATCCGCGCCGCCAGTATCAGATCGAGAAATTCCTTGTACCAGTCATCCTCGGTGGCGATTTCTGCGTCCGGAGCGAAGCGCCTGAAAGTCTCGTCTCCCCTGACCTCGACCCCCAGCTTCGACAGGGTGGAGAAGATCCTCGGCACGAACAGTTCCGCGATATCCTTGTGGATCAGGAGCGTCTCCAGGGCGTTGCACACCCCGGGCCGCTGGGTCTTGGCATTGATGATGATCCTCTCTGCGGCATCAAAGTCACCGGTCGCGTCCACGAACACATGGCAGACCCCCTTGTAGTGCTTGATAACGGGTATCTTGGAGTGCTCCACGACAAACCGGATAAGACCCTCACCTCCCCGCGGGATGATCAGATCGATGAACTCCTCCTGTTTCAGCATTTCCAGGACGCCTTCCCGGTCCGTGAAGGGAATCACCGACAGTGCTGCGGCAGGTATGCCCGCCCGCGTCATCGCTTCCCGCAATACTCGCGAGATAGCCACATTGGAGTTGATGGCCTCGGAGCCTCCCCGCAAAATCACCGCATTGCCCGCCTTCAGGCAGAGCGCAGCCGCATCAGCGGTTACATTGGGCCGAGCCTCATAGATGATCCCAATCACGCCGAGGGGGATCCTCATCTTGCCCACCATCAGGCCGTTGGGGCGTTTCCACATGCGGGTCACCTCGCCCACGGGGTCAGGGAGAGAGGCAACCTCACGCAACCCGTCCGCCATATCCCTGATGCGTCCCTCATCCAGCATCAACCTGTCCTGCATGGCAGGCGAAAGACCCTTCTTCTCTGCAGCAGCCAGATCCTTGGCATTCTCTTCGAGAAGGTGGCGGGTATCAGCGACAAGCGCGTCGGCCATGGCAATCAGCAGGTCGTTCTTCTCCCCGGAAGAGAGCCGTGCAATGGCACGGGATGCGTGGCGCGATTCCGCTGCAATGGTCCGTATTGTCTCGGCTATGGTCATATCCCTGCTCCTCCTCACGATCCTTTTCCGTCGGTCATCCCGGCATTTTCAGAGCATCACAAGATTGTCCCGGTGGATAATCTCCTCTCCGTATCGGTACCCGAGGAGGCTCTCTATCTCGCAGCTTTTGCACCCCAGAAGTAAGTCCAACTCCCTGCGGGAGTAGTCCACGATGCCTCGGGCAAACTCCTTGCCGTCGGAGCCGCAAACCAGAACACATGACCCTCGGTCAAAATCACCCTCTACTCGCGATATACCGGAGGGAAGCAGGCTCTTGCCATGCCGTGACAGCGCCACAAGTGCCCCCGTATCTACGAAAACTCTGCCCCGGGGGCGAAGGGTGTAGGCTATCCAGTGCTTGCGCCGGTTCAGACTCTCGCCGGAAGGGAGAAACAGAGTCCCGATCTCTTCTCCCGCCAGTGCTCCGGCAAGGGTTCCCGGTTTTCTGCCGTTGATGATCATGGTCGGCACTCCATACCTGCCGACCCTTTTGGCCGCCGCCAGCTTGGTTACCATCCCGCCGGTACCCACGGAAGAACCGGTACTTCCGGCAGCCCGCTCCACGTCCTTTGTTACCGCCCTTACCAAGGGGACAAGCCGTGCCTCCGGGTTGGAATGGGGGTCCGCATCGTAGTAGCCGTCGATATCCGTCAGGATAATCAGTAACTGGGCCTCCACAAGACTGGTAACCAGGGCCGACAAGTTGTCATTGTCGCCGAATTTTATCTCTTCCACCGCCACCGTATCGTTCTCGTTGATTATCGGAACGACACCTTCGGTCAACAGGACATCAAGGGTCGCGCGTGCGTTCAGGAAACGGAGCCGGTTCGCCAGGTCGTCACGGGTAAGGAGAATCTGGGCGACCTTGAGGGAATGGGCAAAAAAGGCCTCCTCGTAGGCCTGCATCAGCTTCGGCTGTCCTACCGCGGCGGCTGCCTGTTTCTGGGGAATCGTTTTCGGACGTTCCGTGAGTCCCATTTCCTTCGTGCCCGCGGCCACCGCACCTGAGGTAACAATAACTACCTGGAGACCCTTAACACG
This sequence comes from uncultured Geobacter sp., assembly GCA_964432775.1. Taxonomy (GTDB): domain Bacteria; phylum Desulfobacterota; class Desulfuromonadia; order Geobacterales; family Geobacteraceae; genus RPRC01. The sequence continues at coordinate 5,335 of CAYSPF010000013.1, read as the reverse complement.
GAGACTCGCCGTCTCACGGGCGAGCGCATCCAGGAAACCGGTGTCTATCCCGCACGCATCGCCGGTCAGCACCCGGCTCCCTATCTTGATTACGATTCGTCTGACCTTGTAAAGGATCTCGGCGCGCATCTCGCGACCACCTCTCTTCGGGTATTCCGTCAGGGGGAAGATAGTAGCATGATCGTTGTTGCAGGGCAAATACTACGGTTCCTCGGAAGGACTCCTCCAGAGATGCCGGGCAATCTCGTCGAGGAGCGCGGGTATCCCCTCTCCGGTTGCGGCCGAAACGGGAAAAAGCCTCACACCGAGCTCAGCGAAAGAGGAAGTCACCTGCTCCAGATTTTCCCGCACTTGGGGAAGATCGATCTTGTTGACGACAACGACCTGCGGCTTCTCGGCAAGTTGCTCGCCAAAAAGAAGGAGTTCCCGATTGAGCACCCGATACTCGTGAAGCGGATCCCTGTCCGGCATATGGGAGAGGTCGAGGATGTGGAGAAGAAGTCGTGTCCGCTCCACATGCTTGAGAAAGCGGTGTCCGAGACCGGTGCCCCGGTGCGCCCCCTCAATGAGTCCCGGGATATCGGCAACAACAAACGACCTGAAGTCCTTGTAGGAGACGACACCCAGATTCGGTGTCAGGGTAGTAAAAGGATAGTCGGCTATCTTCGGACGTGCTGCCGAAATTTTGCTTATGAAGGAAGACTTTCCGACGCTTGGAAACCCAAACAGTCCTACATCCGCCAGGAGCTTCAGTTCCAGCCTGAGTTCGCGCTCCTCTCCCGGTTCGCCGGGCTGGGCGAACCGGGGGGTCTTGTTGGTGGAAGTTGAAAATCGGGCATTTCCCTGTCCGCCGCGACCGCCGCGTAGCAGGACCACCCGCTCCCCCGGTTCGGTCAAATCCGCCAGCACCTCGTCGGATTCACAATCCCTGACAACGGTACCCGGAGGAACGCAAATAACGAGGTTTTTCCCGTTGGCGCCATGCCGGTCTTTCCCCATACCGTGAACGCCTCGACCAGCTTTCTGATGAGGCCGCTGCCGAAGGTCCAGGAGAGTGGAAAGGCTTGGGGAAACCTCAAAGATTACGTCACCACCCTTGCCGCCGTCACCGCCGTCCGGCCCTCCCTTCGGGATAAACTTCTCCCTCCGGAAGGAGACGCACCCTGCGCCGCCGTGACCTGCACGAAGGGAAATCTTCACTTCATCGATAAATTGCATAAAAACACTCTTCCGGAAAGAGCAAAGCCTGGGGCTATTTCGCCTCAGGCTTTGCGAACCACTTCATTGTAAGGCACGCATCAGTCTCCGGCGAACCGCCGAGACCAATCTACACGCGCCTGGAGATGAAACCTCTATACTGGGTAAACGGAAACCTTTTTCCTGTCCTTACCCATCCTTTCGAATTTCACGATCCCGTCAATGAGAGCAAAAAGGGTGTAATCCTTACCGCACCCCACATTGTTGCCGGGATGAATACTGGTGCCGTGCTGGCGATAGAGGATATTCCCGGCCTTCACCGGTTCACCGCCGAATTTCTTGCATCCCAGCCGCTGACCGGCTGAGTCGCGTCCGTTTCGTGTACTTCCGCCTGCTTTTTTATGAGCCATATCGTAACCCTCCCAGGTACAAGGGGATATCCCTTACGTGGTAATCTTCTCTATCTTCAGAACGGTTCGGTGTTGGCGGTGCCCGTTTTTCTTGCTGGAGTTCTTCCTCCGCTTGGCTTTGAAGACCAGGATCTTCTTGTCTTTACCCTGCTCGACAATCTTGCCGACCACGGAAGCGCTGGGCACTAAAGGTGTTCCGATAGTTACCTTTTCGCCGCCAACCATCAGGACTTCAGTGAGCTCGACGGTATCACCGACCGCGCCCTCCAGTTTTTCGACCCTGAGCAGGTCTCCCTCGGAAACTTTGTATTGCTTCCCTCCGGTTCTAACCACTGCGTACATGTACTTCACCACCTTTATGCTTGGTATTTGAAATTAGCGTCTAAAAATAGTAAAAAACAAGTTTCATGTCAAGGATTTTCTATTCACCGGAAGACAAACGGCACTTCCTCCAAGGGAACATGCCCCGTCAGTTACCACGAAGGATAACCGCATGGGCCGCATTCTCCGCCCGCTCCCGAGCCTCCGCGAGATCCCGTCCCAGAGAAAGGGCAACTCCCATCCGGCGACCCGGGCGCGCGTCCGGCTTTCCGAACAGGCGGATCTTTGTGTCAGGAACCGACAGCGCCTCGATCATCCCCCCGAAGTCAACCTCCGCCATAAGCCGCTCCGCAAGGATCACATGGGACGCAGCCGGCGTCGCGCAGGTAATCTCCGGCACCGGCAGGCCAAGAATGGCTCGTACGTGCAGTTCGAATTCGGAAAGGTTCTGGGAGATCATGGTGACCATTCCCGTGTCATGGGGGCGGGGTGAAACCTCGCTGAAATAAACGGTATCCCCCTTGATGAACAGTTCCACGCCGAAAATGCCGTGCCCGCCCAGCGCATCGGTTACTGCCCGGGCCTGCCACTGGGCCTCTGCAAGGGCTGCGTCGGTCATGGGCATCGGCTGCCACGACTCGTGGTAGTCCCCTTTTATCTGGAGATGGCCGATGGGGGGACAGAAACGGGTGCCGTCGGCGTACCGCACCGTCAGAAGCGTAATCTCGTAGTCAAAGGGAATGAACTCCTCGATGATCACCTTGTCGGAAGCGCCTCGCGCGCCTTCCATGGCGTACCGCCAGGCAATCTCGATATCGGCATCCTCCCGGACGACGCTCTGTCCCTTGCCGGACGAACTCATGATCGGTTTCACCACACAGGGAAAGCCAATCTCTGCGACCCCTTTCCTGAACTCCTCTATGTCGGAGGCAAAACGGTATGCGGCGGTGGGCAACCCGATCTCCTCCGCAGCCAGCCTTCGGATCCCTTCCCGATTCATGGTCAGATTTGTTGCCCGGGCGGTGGGGATGACCGTATAGCCCTCATTTTCCAGTTCGAGAAGTGTAGCAGTAGAAATTGCCTCTATCTCCGGTACAATGAAGCGGGGACGCTCCCTCCGCACCAGTTCCTTCAGGGCGTCTCCGTCAAGCATGTTGATGACGTGGCTTCTATGGGCCACCTGCATGGCCGGGGCGTCTGGGTAGCGATCGACCGCCACCACCTCGACACCGAGCCTCTGGGCTTCTATGGCCACTTCCTTTCCCAATTCCCCCGAACCGAGGAGCAGGATCCGCACAGCGCTCTTTTTCAAAGGCGTTCCAATCATTTCTTCTTCTCCTTGCCTCCCGAAAAACTAATTAATAGTGACCTCGAACTGTTCCTGATGGAAACCGGGCTTGGCGCGGACGGTGATCCGTTTCTTGAATCGTTTCTCCAGATCCTCAAGACCTCTCCGCTCTTCATCGTAGAGAAGATCCGCAACCTGGGGATGTACCGTCAGCATGGCCTTCGAACCGTGGACATCCAGCATTTCACGGCGCAGTTCGCGGAATATCTCCTGACAGACGGTAGTCTTGGACTTGATATACCCCAAGCCTTCACAATAGGGGCAGGGCTCGCACATGAGACGGCCGATGCTTTCCCTTACCCGCTTCCGCGTCATCTCCACGAGACCGAGGTCCGACATCTTGAGGATGTTGGTCTTCGACTTATCAGCCTTCAGCGCCTCTTCCAGCGCTGTGAACACCTTTTCCCGGTTGACCTCTTTTTCCATATCAATGAAATCGATGATGATGATGCCGCCGATATTCCGCAGCCTCAGCTGGTAGGCAATCTCCTTGACCGCCTCCAGGTTTGTCTTGAGGATGGTGTCCTCCAGGTTGTGCTTCCCCACATAACGGCCGGTGTTCACGTCAACGGCGGTCAACGCCTCGGTCTGCTCGATGATGATGTAGCCGCCCGATTTCAGCCATACCTTGCGTCCAAGTGCACGGCTGATCTCCACCTCGAGTCCGAAATGGTCAAAGATCGGTTCATTCTCTTCGTAAAACTCAATGGAATACTTAATCTTCGGCATGAAGGTGCTGATAAACTGGACGATCTTGTCGTATTCAGGCTTGGCGTCAACCACGATCCGATCAACGTCCTCGCTGAGGATATCACGCACAACCTTCTGGGTGACATCAAGATCCGAGTGGATCAGGCACGGCGCATGGGCCTTCTCATTCTTTTTCACGACCTCTTCCCAGAGCTTGGTAAGGTACTGCATGTCGGTCAGAAGGTCTTCCTCGCTTTTCCCCTCCGAAACGGTGCGGATGATAAAACCGCCCGAGGTCAGCTTGGTCCGCTCGACTATCTCCTTGAGCCGTTCCCGTTCCATCTCGTTTTCAATGCGCCGCGAAACCCCTACGTGATCAACGGTCGGCATATAGACAAGATGGCGCCCGGGCAGGGAAATGTGTGAGGTGATGCGCGCCCCCTTGGTGCCGATGGGCTCCTTGGAAACCTGCACAAGGATCTCCTGTCCCTCCTGGAGCAGATCCTCGATAGGGTGCATGGGATTCAGGCCCTGCCCTTCTCCATCCTGACCGTTCTCCTTCTTGTCGTTGCCATCCATGAAGGTCTCGTAATCCTCGATCGCCTCGAACACATCAGCCACATAAAGAAAGGCGGCCTTTTCCATGCCGATATCCACAAAGGCAGCCTGCATTCCGGGCAGCACGCGGATGACCCGCCCCTTGTAGATGTTTCCCACAATCCCTTTAACCCGGCTTCTCTCGATATAGAGCTCGGCGATGGTGCCGTTCTCGATGAGGGCAATCCGGGTCTCATGGGACGTGGTATTGATAACCAGTTCGTTTGCCATGCCGACCTCTTTCTTCTATGTCTAGATAGTGGTAACCATCTCAATGAAAAAGTGAATGCGGTAAGCTTAACCGTAATTAATTGCCAACGCAAGTCTTTGCCGGGTCATCGGGAATGTTTTCCCTGAAACGGACCTCAAGCTTCTCTACCCGCACGCCGTTAAGGGATTCTTCCGGCAATCCGGTAATGGCCGCGGTAAACTCGAGGGGTTTTCCACGCCTGACCTGCATTTCCAGGGAATTCCCGGAGGCAGTGAGCTCGACGAGTTCCAACCGGAGGTCGAATTCCGTACTCTTTCCCTTCTTTACCCTCCGATGGGGAAATGAGTCCATCCTGAGGAAGGTGTCCGCCTTTGTCCGCAGGTCAGGCGCCATTCCGTCGGGCAGGGTAACCCGGTACCGGGTAGATTCAAGAATCACGGAGAGCGACTCGTTCCTCAGGGGAATCTCAACGGCCTCCAGAATTTCCATCCCGTGAGGCAGGACCCTGTTCAGCGATTCCAGCACGCGCGGCGCCCCGAAACCCGGCGCAATCTCCATGTC
>CAYSPF010000012.1:2095-31423 GCA_964432775.1 uncultured Geobacter sp. | reverse complement strand
TCACAGGCCGATGACCTGACCTCTGCTATTTCGGCTTTTACAAGTGAAGTCCTCCGTATGGACTATACCCCTATCTTCAGTTGTCACGAGCTTCAAACGGATTCGAATTTCGCGTTTTTCTTTCCATCACCTTCTGGTGGAAGCGCCTGCAAGCGTCTCTGCATGTACCTGCGCTGGATGATACGCCCGGCCGATGGAGTTGACCTTGGATTGTGGAGCGGCATCTCGCCGGCCCAATTGGTGATTCCGGTTGATGCTCACATTCAGCGAATAGCTCGTTTTCTTGGATTCACCTCCCGCAGACAACCGGACTGGCGAATGGCAAGAGAGATAACAGCGGCTTTGAAGGACTTTGACCCCGATGACCCCGTTAAATATGATTTCTCACTGTGTCACCTTGGTATTTCCGAGGGATGTAACGGCAGCAACCGAACTGCTTGTCTGACATGCCCACTTTCAGAGGTTTGTGGAGGCAAGCTGGAATGAAGCGTGCTCCGGATATTGTGATTGAGTCTCATCTAGGAACCTGGGTACGCGAGACGAAATTTGGTGGCTTCGTAGGTGATGTCTCAGCCTCCATTACTGCCGAAGTAATTCCGGCTCTGCAAAGGGTTGAGAAAGCGGCGAGAGATGGGTTCTATGCAGTTGGTTTTATCTCATATGAAGCGGCAACGGGCCTTGATTCATCTCTTGCTACGAAGACGCCGGTTGATTTTCCACTTCTCTGGTTCGGGATATTTCGAGATTGCTCTGAACTGGAGATGTGTGAACGAATCGACTTGGGGATCACCAATTCCTATCTGCTTTCCCAATGGATCCCTTCCCACACCGAGTCCGACTATCGTCAGGCAGTGGAATGTATCAGAGAGTACATTGCTGCCGGCCATACCTATCAGGTGAATTCCACGCTCAGACTACGGAGCTCCTTCAGTGGAAACGCGCGAGAACTCTACCGGGACCTGTGCCGAGCCCAACGAGCACAATATTGTGCTTTTTTCGATCTGGGCCGCTACCAAATCCTTTCTGCTTCTCCGGAACTCTTTTTTCACTTGGAAAAAAAAGACCTTACGGTACGACCCATGAAAGGCACTGCAGCAAGAGGGCGATGGCTTGCCGAGGATCTGGAGTCAGTCCGCACATTGAAGCAAAGCGAAAAAGAACGGACTGAGAACCTCATGATAGTTGACCTGCTTCGAAACGATCTTGGACGGATTTCGGAAACCGGTTCTGTCACGGTCGAGTCACTCTATGATGTCGAGACTCTTGAAACCGTCCACCAGATGACATCAACCATTCGTTCCCGCATAAAAGCGGATGTCGGTCTCGTGGAGCTGTTGCGGGCCCTTTTCCCCTGCGGTTCGGTTACCGGAGCACCAAAAAGACGGTCCATGGAGATTATTTCCGAACTTGAAGATTCGCCGCGCGGTCTGTATACCGGTTGTATCGGTTATATCTCTCCTGGAATGGAAAAGGCGATCTTCAATGTTGCCATACGGACTGTGGTCATCGATAGTGAGACCGGCACAGCCGAGCTGGGAGTCGGCAGCGGGATAACGTGGGATTCCAAACCTGACGCGGAGTATGATGAGTGTCTTGCAAAGGGGCTGTTTGCCCGATGCTCACCCCCGCGGTATTTGCTTCTTGAGTCGATGCTCTTCGAAGAAGGGAAGGGGTTCTTTCTTCTTGAGCGTCATCTGCAAAGGCTTTCAGAGTCGGCAGGGTATTTCGGATTCGTCGTAAATATCTGCGCCATTCGAGATGCTTTGGCACAGTATTCGGAAGAGCGCACAGGGAAAAAGAAAGTGCGGCTGTCACTGTCGCACAACGGCGCCTTCGTTATTGAGACGGAAGAACTGGCGGAAACCGTCGAGTCAGCTATGCCTTTGATAGCCCTTGCGGGTACGCGTGTCGACAGCTCACATCCTTTTCTTTACCACAAGACGAGTTGCAGGGAGCTTAATCAACGGGAACAGGCCGCCAGACCGGAATGCGTGGACGTTGTCTTTCTCAACGAGCGGGATGAGATTTCGGAGGCGGCGAACAATAATATCGTGATTCGGAAAGGGGGAGAACTTGTTACTCCACCGCTGGAAAGCGGCCTTCTCCCCGGAACCTTCCGCGCCTATCTCCTGGATGCGGGAGAGATTCGGGAACAGGTGATCACCCGGGAAGATCTGGACTTGGCAGAGGAAATATACCTAATAAATTCCGTTCGGAGATGGCGACGGGTTCGTGTCGACAAGGGGGTATTTCGATGATAAAGAAACTGTTGACATTCGGAGCTGTCGGTTTCCTCTGCGGCGCCTTTTACGACGCACTTCTGGCTTCCGGTCTGGATCGACCGATTCCCTGGTTGCGCATTATCGCATCGACAATTGTCGGATCCGTCAGCTTCTACATCCTCATCAGATACAGAAGGGAGCTGTAGTCCACCAAGGACTCTTGCGGTTGCGGAAATGTTTCCGTCGGTTCGACGCAGATTGCGCGCTAGCGAATTGTTCATGCATCTACTCGGTATGAAGATCGCTTTTGTATTACCAGGTGCATAACGCCATCTGAAAGCTGGATCGGTATCGCGTCCATTGGCTCCCTGCATGATACGCAGAGGGTGAATTCTTTGGTCGAAACGACTCTAGACAGGATTTGCCTTTCTCTACCTGCATTCAGTCCCGCTACAGTACAACGAGCATGGTCAACCTATCTACTGGTAGTGCGTTACTAACAACAACAGAGTACTTTGGAGGAAAAATCTGGATACCACAGGTGCGCTGAATAATTTCTTGGCCGGGGTTGAAGTTCGTGCCCTCCGTATGGCTGAGTTCTCCGTTGGTGATACTGATGAGGCCCTCGACTTGGTGCAGGATGCAATGCTCGGCTTTGTCAGAAACTACACATCCCGACCTGAGTCAGAGTGGGGGGCATTGTTCTACAAGATTCTCCAGAATCGGATTACCGACTGGTATCGCAGGACCGCGGTCCGTAACCGTTTTCGGGCCTGGTTCGGGCTTTCGGGTGATGACTCCGAAGAGAAGGAGGATCCCATCCAGACCATCGCGGACACCTCCAGCCCTGACCCGGCAAAATCCCTGGCATTATCTGATGCCGCCGATGCACTGAAGACGGCAGTCCGATCTCTGCCCCTGCGGCAGCGTCAGGCATTTCTCCTGCGGGCGTGGGAGGGGATGGACGTTGCACAGACGGCATTCGCCATGGGATGTTCCGAGGGAAGTGTCAAGACGCATTATTCGAGGGCCGTGCATACCTTGCGCGACCTGATGGAGGAGTATCGACCATGACAGGAAAAGAACGTGACACTGCCTTTGCTGAGAGGATGCGAGTGCTGCTGGATGAAAGTGCGGCGCTGTCTGACGAGCAGACAAGAATGCGTCTGCGGAGTATCAGGCTCAAGGCCCTTGAGGTCGCGGAACAACAGGCGCCGTGGTATCTTCGGTTTCCGCGCTGGGTTACGGCGGGAGGTCTTGCAACCGCCATGGTGCTTGTCATTGCGGTGTCCCTCTGGATGGCGGCGGGACGAAATGCGCTTCCCGTTGACCAGGTTGAAGACCTGGATATCCTTACGACCAATGAACAACTGGAACTGTACAAGGACCTTGACTTCTACCGTTGGCTTGAGAGCACGGACAATTCAGGGTGAGTGGTCTGCTGTCGGCATGACGGGGGGCACTTCCGGCCTGATACGTCCTTGCGCTCGGGAACCCCGACGCTCTTTACTGCAAAAGGAAAGCGGATATGAATAGATTTCTGATGGTCCTGATTATGTTGGCTGTCGTTGGAGGCGCCGTGCCGTCTTGGGGCGAAAGTGCCGGCGTTTCGTGGGATCAGTTGACCCGTGAGGAGCAACAACTGCTGAAGCCGTTCAAGGAGCGATGGGAGGGGATGTCGCCTGAAAAACGGGATCGTGCGCGCAGGAGAGCGGAGAGATGGAGTCGCATGGCTCCGGAAGAGCGCCGGGAGGCTGAGGAACGTTATAAGCGGTGGCGGGATCTTCCCCCGGAGCAACGGGAGAAAATACGCAAACGCTTTTCCGAATTCCGCAAGCTTCCACCGGAAGAGCAGGAAAAGATTCGCAGCCGCTACCGCTGGTTTCGCACTCTTCCCCAGGAGCAGCGACGGGTTCTTCATAATAAGTGGTACCGGATGACTCCCGAAGAGCGGCAGAGGCTAAGTGAACGCTGGCATAGCATGACCCCGGAGGAACAACAGGATTTCCTGCGCAAATAGGATCCGTGCATGGAACCGCGGATCCCTTTCGGGTTTCCATTCCCTCATCACTATGCAAATTCTCTTGCGGCTATTCCAGGATAATCGGCAGTCGCCTTCTCAGCAAAATCTTCTGCGGTGTCACTGCTGCCTGATAGGCCAAGGCTTCAACCCCATTCTCCACCGCCAGCCGTAAAAGTCTCCCGTACTCCGGGTCGATTGTGTCCGCCGGGGAAATGGCTTGGGCATCCTCCCGCTGCACGACAAAGAAAATGACACCACGTCCACCGTTACGCACCACCTCCATCAATTCACGGAGGTGCTTTTGTCCCCGTACAGTAACGGCATCCGGAAATAACGCCCTCTCCCCGTCAACCAGTGTCACGTTTTTTACTTCCACGTAACAGGCTCCGACAGGGCCGGAGAGAAGCAGATCTACTCTGCTGCCCGTGCCGTACCTCATTTCGGGGCGAATTTCAGGGTATCCGGCGAGTTCCGGAATTATCCCTTGGGAGATTGCCTCATGAACCAGTTTGTTCGGTCGGCCTGTGTTGATTCCTACCCAGACGTCGTCCGCATATACCAACTCCCAGGTGAACGGGTGCTTTCTTTTCGGGTTATCACTCAGGGAGAGATAAACCTTATTTCCCGGAACTGCACATCCCCTCATGCTCCCGGAATTCGGGCAATGGGCCGTTACGGTCTCCCCGTCCTCCAGACGCACATCCGCAAGAAAACGCTGGTACCGTCGTAGAAGTATTCCGGGGTATAGCGGGATGGGTAGATTCATGGCGAATTGACGAAACTCTCACTGTTGATAGCCGGAGTAAACCTGCAGGGTCTATCCGGAAACCGGTTCTTCGGGTTTCCTCGCTGCCTGAAAGAAGATGGTTCCGAGCATGACGTCCGAAATGGCTCCGGTTACCACGCCCAAGGGGAGAAACACCACCGTTGAAATGAAAAGCCCTGTGATGATGGTAATAATACAGTAGGGCCTGAGCATCCCGTTGAGTGTGTCGGGAACCTTGAAGAGCTTGATGCCGAAAAGAATCTGGGCAACGCCGAAGGCTGCGATCAGGAGAAGGGAAAACCAGTCAAGCGGCTCCGTCCAGGAGGGGAGGAACAGTCCCGCGATGGCCGCGATGCCTGCAAACAGATTTGTCGTGATCAGGAAATCAATGTAATTGTCCGTGTCGTGGAAGGAGTGAAAGGTATTCAGGAGTTTCTTCAGGAACCATATCAGGTACGTGAAAAGAACAAGTCCCACCAGTTGCATAACTGCCTGATAATAAGGCGCATAGGGGATATTTCCGTCGGAGAGATAGTACGACAGTATCAGGAACGGTATGCTCAGGACTGCGCTTGACATGGCGAGAAAACCCGCCCTCCGTAAAATTGTCGAAGACACTTATTCCTCCCGAGCGTAAAGCACTCGAATCACGACTGCGGCGTTACCGTCCATTTGAGAAAAGGCATGGCGGTCGGGTCTTGCCGGCTGCGGTTTTTGCTGTTCAGCGTAATGGTTATTATATCAGTAATAAATTAGTTTTATTTATATTGAAAATAAAAGACACATACGGTAAAAAATATGCAGTAGACCCTCCTGCAATGAGCCCCGGCTTCTCCGGCGCCGCAAGTATGGCGCTAAGGAAATCGGGGTATTTTTTTACCCCGCCGATCGATCCAAGCAGGTCAACCGAGAGTTGTGACCCGGCTTCCGCGGTACATGAAAGGTCTCTACCTGGCCGGCGCCTCTACAAGCAACCGGAGCAGGGGCGCGACTACGTCACGTTCCCGGTCCGTAAGCCCGAAAGGATTCGTCCGGATCATCTCGCCCAGCGCGGCCGTTATCAGAGTACAGTGACTTGCATACAGTCCGCCGACGGTTTGGGGGGTCAGCGGCAGCCACTGAACCGCCCGTGCGTCGTCGCCTGCCCGAAGAGCCATCCGCTCTGCAATTTCAGCGGAAAGGTGCAGATGTCTGGCAGTTGTTTCCATCCAGGCATGATCCGTATTGCGTGGGTCATCCACATACCCCCGGTAGGTGAGCGCCCCTCGCTCCATTTCCAGTTCGACGCCGGTCTCCTCGCGGAGTTCCCGCGCAAGTGTCCGGGTAACCTCTTCTCCCTTGTCCACCATTCCCCCCGGGATTGCCCACTGGCCGTTATCCTTCCGTTGCACGGCCAGGAGTTCAATGAAACCCGTTTCCCCGTTGATCCTGGTAATGATGGGATCGGCTGCGAAGTTCGGTCCCCACTTCCCCAGGAGACCTCTCCCGGTCATGCCGGTTCTGCCGATGGGATTCAGCGGGCGGCCCTGCTGATCAAGGGTCAGCGGCCCTGTCATGCTTTCGGCCGGGGGCGCCGGAAGAAGAGAAATGTCCTCCGGGTCGGCCCAACCGTTCGGCTTCAGTGTCGAATCGTTGGCAAGCACCACGGGAGAGACATAGTACGGAGGAGTATAGTCTGGGTAGTCCACCTCCCATGCCACCAGGTGGTCAGGAACGGGGAACCTTTCGGGATACTCTGACGGCCTTTCGCTTCGGGCTTTTCGGTGCCATCCCCGGCAGGGGGACTTTGGTGGATTGTCTGCCTGGTTGAACTCCGGGTTCCGGGTATCCATCGGTTTTCTCCTTCCCGCCATGAATAATCTGTTTCAGCACCGGCGTGGTCCGTACCGTTCCGCTGAGGCACAGCCATTGTATGCGATGCACTGTCCGTTGTCGATGACAATAACCCATATCATTGATGGTTTGTTACTCTGCTCAGGTATCTTCAGGCCGTCAATCTTGACAAAGAGCGCCTGGAAAAGGTAGACTCCAACACAAAGAACGGTAGACATCAGCGACATTTCGGTCGGAGAACCAATGGAATTCAAAGGTAAAATCGTAGTTGTCACGGGCGGTACCCGGGGAATCGGCAGGGCCGTTTCTCTCCGCTTCGCCAGGGAAGGTGCGCTGGTGACGGCGGCCTATCAGAAAAATGACGAAGCAGCACGTTCCCTGGTGGAAGCATCCGCGGAGCTGCCGGGCGAGATCCGGGTGCTCAAGGCCGACGTGAGGACGTCCCAGGGCGCCGTTGCCCTGATGGACACGGCGGCGGGTGATGTCGGTTATATCGACGTGCTTGTGAACAACGCGGGTATCATCCGCGATGCCTACCTTGCCATGATGTCGGAAGCCGACTGGGCCGACGTCATCGAGGCAAACCTGAATCCCCTGTTTCACTGCTGCAAGTGGGGGGTGAGAAAGATGCTTGCCCGGAAAAAGGGCGCCATTGTTTCGGTAGCCTCCATCTCAGCGTTCACCGGGAATCCCGGACAGACAAATTATGCGGCCAGCAAGGGCGCGGCTGTAAGCTTCACCCGCTCCCTTGCACGGGAGGTGGGACCTCTCGGTATCAGAGTGAACACCGTGGCGCCGGGCCTCATCGAGACCGAAATGGTCGCCTCTCTGAAACAGGAACTGGTGGATACCATAGTTCGCAGTTCATCCCTGCGCCGCATCGGGCAACCGGAAGACGTTGCCGAGGCGGTTGCGTTCCTCGCATCCGATCGCGCCGCCTATATTACCGGGCAGTGCCTGATTGTCGACGGCGGAATCGTGTGACGACAGGCCCTGAAAAAAAGGAATCCATGACGAGGAAACGAATCGCCATTACCGGGTTGGGGATATTCTGCGCAGCCGGCAGGGATATCTCCTCCTTTTCACGCAATCTCCGGGAGGGAGTGAGCGCAATCGGCGCCATGGACCTCTTTGAAGTCTCTCCGTTTCCGGCGCGCATCGGAGCACAGGTCAGAGGCTACGATCCGCTCGTGTATTTTGACCGGAAAACCGCGGAAAGGCTCTCGCGGGCCGATCAGTTCGGCGTTATCGCGGCGGGTGAGGCCCTTGCCGAAAGCGGCGCGATGGATTACTACTCTCCCTACGACATCGGTGTTTCCCTGGGCGCCGGTGCAGCGGGAATGCTCCATGCCGAGCAGTGGCTGAAGGAAACCCTGGCCGGGGAGAAGAGCAGGCCTTCTCTTTTGCGGGGCCTCCTGCCCGACAGGACCGCCACCGCCATTGCCACCCGCTACGGTCTCGGCGGGTACCAGGGAAGTATCACCACGGCCTGCTCCTCGTCGGCGACAGCCATCGGCTGGGGGGCTGACCTGGTTGCGACCGGCCGGTTAAAGGCGGTGGTCTGCGGCGGTTCCGATGCAATTTCCCTTCTCACCTATGCCGGTTTCAATGCCCTGCGGGTTGTCGATCCCGAGCCGTGCGCTCCTTTCAGCCTGGGAAGGCGCGGAATTTCACTGGGGGAAGGGGCCGCCTTTCTCGTGCTGGAAAACGAAGAGGAGGCAACCAGACGTAATGCTCGTATATACGGATATATCCTCGGCTATGCGGCTGTCGGAGAGGCGTACCACATGACGGCGCCGGAACCGACGGGCACAGAAGCTGCCCGGGTCATGGCGAACGCACTGGCACGGGCAGGGGTAGGGAGCGATGACGTCGGCTGGGTGAATGCCCACGGTACCGCAACCCCATTGAATGATGCGGTGGAAACCAAGGCCATGAAACTGGTTTTCGGTGAACGGGCAGGTGTGGTTCCCCTGGTTTCGACGAAAGGCCTGACCGGGCACTGCCTGGGTTCAGCCGGCGCAATTGAGGCGGTGGCCACGGTGATCTCCCTGAACGCGGGCTTCATCCCCCAGACGCTCAACTTCCGGGGAGCGGATCCCGAGTGCGACCTGGATTACTGCCACGAAGGCAGCCGGGAGAGCCGTGCATCGGTGGCGCTTTCCAATTCCTTTGCATTCGGCGGTAATTGCACCTCCCTGGTGGTGGCACGATGAGCGCGCCCCGTACGGAAATCGTTATTACCGGCCTTGCCGCCATAACCGCGGCCGGCGTCGGTCTGGAGCCCCTCTGTGAGACAGTGCGTTCCCGGGTCAGCGCTTTGCGGCCGATCCCGCTGGAGATAGCGGGCGAGGAAGGGCATGTGTGGGGCAGGGCGGAAGGTTTTCGGGCGGCGGATTTCATGCCGCCGCTGAAGGCGAGAAAGTTCGATCGCTGCAGCCTGTTCGCGGTAGTGGCGGCCGGGATGGCGCTTCGGGATTCAGGCATCGAGCCGGCCGCCCACGGCGCCGAGAGAATCGGCATCGTCCTCGGCTGCGGCTTCGGCGGCATCGCCAATTCCGAGGAATTTCTCCGCGGTTACTTCACCGGCGGGAGCGACGGCCTGGTGCCGATGCTCTTTCCCAATACCGTTCCCAATGCCCCGGCAAGCAACGCATCCATCGAGCACAGGCTTAAGGGGCCGAATGTTACTTTCGTACAGCGCTTCTGCTCCGCGGAGGCGGCCTTTCAGATGGCGTGCCGCTTCCTTGAGGAAGACAGGGCGGATATCGTCCTGACCGGCGGGGTTGATGAGCTTAACCCGTTCATGATCCGCGCGTTCCGGGAAATGGGGCAGTTGCGGAGTCATGCCCGGGGGTTCTGTGAAGGAGCCGGTATACTGGTGCTGGAAAAGGGAGAGGTCGCGCGGCGTCGCGGGAGTGCAATCAGGGCAAAGGTCGGTGATATCCGGACCATCGGAAGGCTGCTGCCGAACCGTGAAGCGGAAGGGTTCGCGAGGCTTATCGGAAAGGGTCGTAGCCCCTCGCTTATCTCACTGTCCGGTGTCGCGGGGGATATGCCCTCACTGCTGGAACGTCTGCCGTCCGTTCCCCGTCTGGAGACCGCCGCGCTCCTGGGCCGTTCTCTCGCCATGGGAGGGACGGCGCTGGTTTCCCTCATCCTGTCGTCATCGCCGGGCGATGCCGTTGTCCAGTATGCCGCATCACCCGAGGGCCCGTACTATGGAATCGATATTACCCGTGCGGAATCCCTGTAATTCCGACCCGACCGCCTACCTTCCCCATCGCTCTCCCTTTCTCCTTATTGATCGAGTGCTGTCCCGTAAGGCCGGTGGGGGCGCAACGGGCATACACTGCGTTACCACTGATCCCGGCGGCCATTCCGAGGTTCTCCTCGTTGAATCAATGGCCCAGCTTGGCGGTATTGCCGCCGCCGACCGGGAGGGTGAGGGGGGATTTCTCGCGGCCATCGATCGTGCGCGGTTTCACCGCCGGGTCCGGGCGGGTGACCGGGTCATCATCTCGGTACGCATCGTCAAGTCATTCGGCAGGCTGTATCTCCTGGAAGGAGAGGCGCACGTCGACGGCGAGTTGGTGGCTGACGCGGCCCTCACCCTTGGTATCGGGATGATTTCAGGATAATTGTTTGTTCCGAGTCCCTTAGACTGCATGGTGCATAAAGGATTTCTTTCCATGACGCTGAAAAAAGTTTTTCTGATTCCGCTTGTCCTTACCCTGTTGTTTCTCTCGTCTCCGGCCTCGGCCGCCCACCTTTCTGCCGTGGAAGGATTGGAATTCCTGCGGCGCGCTTTTGTCGGTGTCAACGATTTCACCGCTGAGATAACCCAGGAGAAGCAGCTCTCCCTCATGAAAAAGAAGATGACCGCAAGCGGTACGGTCCGATTCAGGAAGCCGGATACTTTTTACATGGAGCTCTATTCTCCCTATGCCAGCCGTATCCTGCTTAAGGACACTACGCTGACCCTCAAACTTCCCAATGAAGGGGTTCGGCAAAAGATGACCCTTCCCCGTGAACAGGGGCTCGGCCGCTGGATCACGTTCCTCGACCGACCGGTGAGGGGTATTCCCGATGGGTTCGATATCCGCGCTGAAAAGAGGGGAGAGACCGTCACCCTTCAGATTATTCCGCGGCAAAAAGGAGCAATGAAAGAGATTCAGCTCTCCTTATGGCAGGACGGTCGGTTGAAGAGGCTCGTTCTTGAGGAGAATAACCGGGACCGGACCGTGATCATTTTTCATCACATGAAAAAGAATGCCGGTTTAACGGAAAGGGATTTTCGTCTGGAATAGATTCGCGCCGTAATGCAGGGGAACGAACATGACTTAGGACCGCCGTGCCGGGAGGCTGATGCGCCGCCGGTAGCGTGGGAGAAGGTCGGCCGGGTCGATGGAGCGGTTTCGGGCTATTTACTTGCGGCGGTTATGGCGAGTTCTTTTTTACTGCTCCGCAAGGGCGCCTCGGATTCCGGCAGGGTTACATCTTCCGGGATGCCGGATTTCCTTCGTAGCGACGAGCGCACCTTATCCCAATCAACCTTCTTTTCAGCGTTATGCCGGCTGATCAGACCCTTCGTCACAGACTCCATGTTCTTGAAGCGCCCATAGACGTCACCGTGAACCTCGAGAAAAACCCGTCCGTCGTCGGAGAGAGCCACCTTGATCGGCTGGTAGATGATCTCGCCAACCGTGTTAACCCGGACATCCGGAAAAATATCCTCGATATTCGAGGGGAGAACCCGGATGCATCCATGGCTGCTGAAGGTATAGATGGATTCCGGACGGGTTGTCCCGTGGATAAGGATTCCCGACAGTGAAGTCTTGAGTGCGTATCTGCCGAGCGGATTTTTTTTGCCTGGTGGAACCTTTATCTGTACAACTTTTCCTCTCTGCTTCATTTCCTTTTGGATAGAGGGTGGGACAAACCATGTGGGGTCTTTTACCTTTGAGGTTATCCTGAAGGTTCCCGTCGGGGTTTGCCAGCTTGCAATCTTTGTGTTTGTCGGCATTCCCAGTCCCACGGGCACTGCCTTCTCGAGCTTTTTGTCGCGGAAGAGATAGAGGGTGCGATCCGGAATGTTGATGACGATTCCTTCCGTGCGGGTCTTTGGTACAATTCTGCGGGTGTTGATGCGTACCTTCTGCCCCGCTGACAGAGATTTTGCGGGGTTAAGGCCGTTTTCCCGGGCGATGGTTCGCCAGTTGACCCCCAATTTCGCGCCGAGCATTCGCAGTGACTGGCGTTTCTTCACGGTATAGACCATTTTTTCCCCGATGATGAGACGCGAGGAAACAGGCCCGCTCTCCGTACCCTCTTCGTCCTCAGTCCCCGCGGAGGTCGGGGCGGTACCCTGGCCAACAGGCTTGCCGACGCGGGACGCGGGCGGCGAGGGCCGGGGTGAAGCGGTTTTACCGGAGGTCGCCGTATCGGGTGGTGACGGAATTATCTCAGGTTTATCGTTGCCGGGGATCGGTACGGGTTGCGGGGTTGGTGTTTTCTTCGTGCTTCCTTCGGTTTGGACATCAGCGGACGCAGGGGGGGGGAAAGGCTCTCCGTTCGCTGATGTTGTTGCAAGTACTTTCACCTTTTTTGCATAGAGAGAGTATTTCAGCAGGGTCAGGTGAAATAACTTCCCGGCCTCATCGAACCTGTCCCGGCCGGTAAGTTCCTCCGCTCTGGAAAAGGTCTCCACGATGCTAGTGTATTCGGCGGATAACGGGGGCGGAGGCGTGCTCTTTCGCAAAGTTTCCATGGCTGAAAGTGCCTCATCCCTGTAGTGCGGCGCTTCGGCGAAGCAGACGGTAACGGTAATCAGGGAAAAAAGGAGCGCAAGCAACGTTCCGGAACGCATGGGATTTTCTTCTCCGAGCGATAAGTATTGGGGGTATCACCCTTGTCTGCCGTCCATCCCTCTTGTCGGCTGCATGGGGAAGTGAGGTGTGGGCGAAAGAAGCACGGGGTCAGCAGCGGTGTGATAATAGCAAAGAAAGTCGAAAATGTAACGCGAAAGCTCACAGATAGAACGATTGCCGGAATACTTGTCAAGCTTCCCGGTATCTCCAGGCTATGTATCGGAAGTTCGGGAAAAAATGCTTCCGAACTTGGTGCATCCGGTATATACTGGTACGCCTTTTGCCCACGTAAACAGGAAAAATTGCTTGGCCTTTCAGACGGTTTGGCGAGCAGGGGCGTGACGATGGCTCGGGGCTCGGAACGCGGACCGTATTTTCGCGAAGCAATTGGCGGGGAGCGCAGCGTGTATTGCAGCTATTTCGGTTTTCGGGAAAAGCCTTTCACCATAACTCCAAATCCCCATTTCATATTTCTCAGCAAAAACCATAAAGAGGCGTTTGCCCATCTTCTCTACGGGATCGATAATCACGCGGGATTCATTGAACTGACAGGCGAGGTGGGCACCGGTAAAACCACGGTGCTGAGAACCCTTCTCAACCAGCTGGACAGTGACAGCTACCGGACTGCCCTCATATTCAACCCGTCCCTTTCCGCGTTGGAGCTCCTGCAGAACATCAACCATGAATACGGCATCCCGTCGGATGCCCAGGTCAATTCCCGGTTGCTGGATTCTCTTAACCAGTTCCTGCTCCGGGAGAACGCCGCCGGTCGCACCGTGGTACTTGTCATCGATGAGGCGCAGAACCTTGAGCCGCAGGTTCTTGAGCAGATTCGGCTCATCTCGAACCTGGAAACGGAACGGGACAAGCTGATCCAGATTGTGCTGGTGGGCCAGCCCGAGCTGCGCGAAAAACTGCGACGGTCGGAGCTCCGGCAATTGAGCCAGCGGATAATGGTCCGCTATCACCTGTGCCCGATGGATTATGAAGATACCGTGGAATATATCGAGCACCGACTTGAGGTGGCCGCAGGACAGAGGCTCGGCATCTTCACACCCGGCGCGCTGAAGCAGATATTCCGCCACTCGGGGGGGCTTCCCCGGCTTATCAATGTGGTATGCGATCGGGTGCTTCTGGTGGCCTATACGAAGGGTACCCGCGAGATAACGGCCCCCATGACGGCCGCCGCAATCGCGGATGTGAAGAAGGAAGAAGCTTCTCCCCTGGCCCGGAAAATTGTCAGACTCGCGGGAATGGCGGCCGTGGCGATGCTGGCTCTTTTCGGACTCTTCGTCCTGGTGCGCGGTTTGCCCGGAATCGGCGGGAAGGCCGCCCCCGGGGGGGCTTCCCGCACGGGAAGTCGAGCCGCGCCCGGGAGCGAAGCCGCAACACCCCATGGGATGCGGGAAGCTCTGGCGAAACAAACGGAAGGGGAGAGCGCGGTTGCCGCTTTCAACGCACTGGCGCGGGCATGGGGCGCCCCTCCGCTCACCGTGGCAAAGGATGCCGTCACGGTAAATCTGGAAGATCTCGCCGCGCGGAGCGGGCTCCGTCTATCACGTTTCACGGGAAATCTCGGCGCTCTGCTCCGTATGGACTACCCTGCCATCCTGGAAATGACCCTGCCGGGAGGAGGAAAGCGGTACCTGGCACTCCTGGGAACGGAAGGCGGTAGACTGATTGTCTCGCCGCTGCCGCAGGGCAGAGACTCCGTCAGCAGCAGTGAGCTGGAGAGCAACTGGTCGGGGCGCAGCTATCTGCCGTGGAAGAATATTCTGAACATACCCCGAGTTGCCAAGTCAGGAACCAGCGGTGAGTCCATTCGATCACTCAAGAAACTGCTGCGGGACGCCCGAATCTATCGGGGTCCCGTGAACGATGTGTTCGATGACGCCGCCGTCGCTGCGGTGCGGCGCTTTCAGGAGGCAAACGGCATAGAGGCCGACGGAATGGTGGGCAACCAGACGCTGCTTCTCCTGTATCGCGCCGGAGGAATGTCCGCATCTCCCAGACTCGTGAAGAAAGGGGAATCGTAACGGGATGAGTTTCATACTGGATGCGCTGAAGAAGCTGGAGCAGGAGAAGGCCGCACGCAGAAGCGGAAATGTGAATATTTCCGATGAAATACTCAGGGGGAACCATCGCGTATCGCGCACGGCAAAGCGGACGGTGCCGATGAGCGCGATAGTCGTCGGTCTGGGGTTCATGCTGCTGATCCTGGCCGTGGCGGTAACTCTCCTGTGGCGCCAGCGGGGAGTCGTGCGCGAGACGGAGAGTGCCCCCGTGGAAGTAAGTGCAGGGAATCGGACGCCGATACCTGCGGAAAGCGCACCGCTACCCCCCACTCCAAGGATACAGGAGGCGCCTCCGGTCCGCGACGTAGCGCCTCTTGCTCCCCGAACCGAACCTCCTCCTCAGCCGGTCGCGTTTCGCGCGCCGCGGACCGAGACTCCCGTAAGGACATCACCGCCGCCTGTCGGCGACCGTGGCGGCGACTCCTATCAGGGGGGGACATCAGCGGGAAGTGGTCTGATGGTTTCGGGGATTGCCTGGCAGGAACAGCGTTCCTCCCGCAGGGCGGTGGTTAACGGTCTCCTGTTCTCGGAAGGGAATATGGTTGGCGGGGCCAAAATTAAAGAAATAATGCCGAACGGCGTCCGTTTTTCATCCAACGGTCGAACCTTCGAAGTCTCGCTTTCCTCACCGATGCAGGGAAGGTGACGCGTCGGCATCCAGTCGGGAGCGAGAAAAGGCCGGGTTCCTTCGATGACCCCGGCCTTTTCTCCTTGTAACGTCGGATTTTCGCTCTCTGCTGCTTCCCTTCCGCTATTTTCCCGTTCTGAAGTTGAAAATTTCGCTCGTGGCGCTGCCGCCGTTTCCGTCAACATCCGTTACCCGCCACCAATAGGTGGTGTCAGGGTTCAGGGCGATGGACTCGCTGTGCGCGATAGCTGCTTTCAAACCGCCCCCGGACGCTCCCGTGGCGCTTCCGTAGGATGCAAGGGCAGCCGTGGCCAGTGCCCCGATCAACAGGAAAGACGCAAGCCGCCGTGCGCTTTTCCCTCTCGCCAAAGCAACAAGACCACAGACGCCGAAAAAGGCGACCCCGGCCCCGGGCAAGCCGCCTCGCGCACCGCTAGCAGTTTCCTTCGATATCACTACCGATTTCCAGTGTCCCCGTGAAGGATCCTGGCTGGTATAGTCAAGTCTGTAGCGTACGATATCCTCCGCTTTCACACCCGGACTCTTTTCCCAGGAAAAAACCGTCGGATTCCGCGAAACGTCGACTGCATGGTTTTCCGGGGAAACGGGCCGCGGACCCTGCAGGTTTCCGTAGATGATCACTTTTCCCTGGTCGATGTACCCCCAGCCGGCTTCCATGATGTCGATGTCGGTTGTTCCGGCCGGCAAAGGTTCCACCTTGATGATGGTTGCGCATTTTGTAGAGGTTCCGGCGTTGTGGTCCAGATTGAAATCATAGGGCCAGATCTTTCCCCGGTTCGGGCTGTTCGAAGGCTGGTCCGGTGGGGAGACGATTTTTTGCGGAGCAATTACGCGGTACGGGCCCTCGCTGTTCTTTGCCAGCCTGTTGCCGGGTCCCAACGTACCCGGGGCAAGATCCCTGCCTTCGATCCGCAGGGCCAGGAGGAGCCGGAGGCCGTTTCGGGTGCTGATGGGGTCGCCGTTCTTGCGGCCGGCATTACCGGGTGAACTGTAGTCGCACCAGCCGTACGAGGTCTTTGCCTTGTCGGCTTCCAGGGCATAGTAGTAGGGAGCGGCCGGATAGGCTCCGTTCACGTACGGGTCGCCGGAATTGTCCGCCTCGATGGGATGCCCCTGGGAATACCCGTCCGGGGAGTAGACGGTTATTTTTCTCGCCGAGGGGGCGATTCCCGCCCTGGCCAGGAGATACTCCATGATCACTCCCGAGTACTCGGCGTAGTAGTCACCGTCTTTCGATGCATTCATCAGCAGAAACTGGGAATGTCTCGGCATGGAGCGGAGCTGCTCCCTGGTAAAGATGCGGAAGGGTGCTACCGCTTTCGAGGGGTCGTCCTTCGCGTCCCCCGGATAGCGAATCGAACGGATCTCATCGATGTTGGAGTATCCGTCACCATCGGAATCCCGGCCTTCAATCGACTTAAGCGCGGCCATGCTCCGTCCAGCGGCGCGGTATTCCCGACCGTAGGTGTTCAGCGTAGCGTTTTTGTCGCCCTTTCCATCATAGCCGTAGCGGTAGTGACACCACTGGCAACTTCCGAAGGTTGTATTTTTCCCCCTGATACTGTCCGTTCCTCCGCTGTGGCAGAGTGTGCAGGTATCCAGTTTCGTGCCCGCCGCGCCGGGGTAGACCTTCTGGACCTTCGGCGCGTCCGATTCGCCCATATGGTGGTAGGCGGCTCGGGCGAGGTTCGGCAAGCCGGCGATGAACAGTACGCAGAACGCCGCAAACAGTAATTCTTTCCGTAGCATTTATTTCTCCTTGTGGAAGGATAGCCCACTCAGCAGGGGCCGTGGCCGGCTGTTTCGCGAGTTGAAAATTTATTGCGCTATATAAACAAATATATTTCAAAAGGGCAAGGCAGTATCTTCATTCGGCTACGGATTCGGAGAGTTCTCAATGAAGAAAATGTCGGAGAGACTATAGAAAAATACTTATGAAGTCCAGGCATGCGATATATATTATTGATTATATCGCGCGCCTCGGCTACAATCTTACGGCTGTCGTGAAGGCGGTTGCTACGTGAAAATGGTAAGTAAGGAGTTGCGAATGTGGAGCGTTTCCGCTGGTGGCGCACGTGAGTATCGTGCGGGAAAGAATGACTGGCCCGGCGCGGCGCAGGTGGCCGAACGGTGCGCGGTGTTTCATGAAGATGTTGAGGAGGAGATTGTCGCCGACGACCTCAGGTCCTGCTACAATTGCCGGTTTCGGCGTTGGACGGAGGCATCATTTGCCTGCTTCCATCCCCGTGGCGTCCATACAAGCTGATTCCGTCACTTTTCGTCTTCGTCCACCTCGCAGCGCCGGCTTTCAATGCCGCACGCGCCGCACTTCTTCTTCATTTCGCCTGGTTGGAAGACGTTTATAGCGCCGCAGATCTTGCATGCGATTGCAATCGGTTCATCCTTGTAGAGAAAGCAGTTGTAGTACCACTCCCAGTTCATATCCCTGATCTTCTGCACCTCTTCCCCGGTCATCTCCCTTTTTGCGAGCTCCCAGTGCATTGACTTGGGCTGAGAAGGTCTTTGCCCCTCTTCTATCGTCTCTTTTCTGTACATTGCCGTTTTTCCTTTCGCGCGATGAATTCGCGTGACAGTACGTATTCATGCCTTTTGTACAACTGCATACTCTACATTCTCTCTTCAATTGAGTGTTAGTCAAGGAATGTCGGATCCAGGAATGTGCGTAAGCAATACAGGGGCGATTTCCGGCGAATCAGGAGGGGCGGAGTGAAGGGAGAAAGCGGCATGGTTACAGGGTGTCGACGGGGTCTATGTCAACATTCGTCCGGATGATACGCGACGGATTCCATTGCGACCGGAATGCTACCAGCACCTTTTTCATGTCCGTGCGGTTCGCTGATTTCAGCAGAATTTGCCAGCGGAACCGGCCCCTGACCTTTGCCAGGGGGGCCGGGGCCGGGCCGAGGATCTCAATTCTTGCATTCATGACCCGGCGCAGTTCGCGTAACATGCGCGCAGCCTCATTGGCCGCATGTTCAACCGGCTGTTCGGCCGTGCAGGAAAAGCTCACCATCGCCAAGCGGGAAAAAGGGGGATACCCCGCGTCCTCCCGAGAAGGTATCTCGTCGGCGTAAAAACCCTCGTAGTCATGGGCCGCGGCCCTGACAAGCGCGTAGTGGTCGGGGTCCATCCCCTGGATCAGGACCTTTCCCGGTGTATCGCCCCGTCCCGCCCGGCCCATGACCTGGCTCACCAGTTGGAAGGTGCGTTCCACGCTCCGGAAGTCGGGGAGGTTGAGGGTCGCGTCCGCGGAGACCACCCCCACCAGCGTTACTCCGGGATAGTCATGCCCCTTGGCGATCATCTGCGTGCCGATAAGAACATCGATGCTTCCCTCCTCCAGCCGTTTCAGGATGCGGGCATGGCCGCCCCGGCCGGCGGTTGTGTCGCTGTCCATACGGGCGACCCGCGCTTCGGGGAGCAGTTCCCGAACCTCGTCCTCCACCCGCTCGGTACCCTTTCCCAGGAGACCGATATCTGTTCCGTTGCAGCCGGGACAGACGGACGGGGCCGGGAGGGAGAAGTCGCAGTAGTGGCAGAAGTGACGCTGTTTCGACCGGTGGTAGGTGAGGGTGACGGAGCAGTTGGGGCAGCGGAACACGTGGCCGCAGTCGCGGCAGACGAGGAAGGTCGCAAATCCCCGGCGGTTGAGGAACAGCAGGGACTGTCCGCCGTTTTCCAGGTTTTCGCCGAGTGCCGCAGCCAGTTCCGGAGAGAAGGTGGTGCTCTTCAGCCGTCGCGCATCGATAATGCGGGTCTCCGGCAGGGACAGGCCGCGCACCCTTTCGGGGAGCCGGAGGTAGTGCAGCTTACCCTGGCGTGCCGCGTGAAAGGTGGTAATAAGGGGAGTGGCCGAACCGAGCACTACCGCCGCTTTCTCCATCTTTCCCCGCACCAGGGCCAGGTCCCGGGCATTGTACGTCACTCCCTCGGACTGTTTGTAGGATGCCTCGTGCTCTTCATCCACCACGATAATGCCCATATTCTCCAAGGGGGCGAAGATGGCGGAGCGTGCGCCGATCACGATGGAGACCTCACCCCGCCGGATGCGTCGCCACTCATCATAGCGTTCACCGGCGGAGAGGCCGCTGTGAAGAACTGCTATGCCTTGGGAAAAGCGGCAGCGGAACCTTTTCACGAGCTGGGGGGTGAGGGCGATCTCCGGAGTGAGCACCAGGGCGGTCTTCCCCTGCTCCAGGGCTTGGGCGATGGCATGGAGGTAGACCTCGGTCTTGCCGCTCCCCGTCACGCCGTGCAGGAGAAAAGGGGAAAATTCCCCGGTGGAGACGGCCGCGGCGATACGCTCGAAGGCAACTGACTGGCATTCGTTCAGAGCAAGCGGAGGCGCCTGCTCGAATACCTCCTCGGCAAACGGGTCCCGGTAGACCTCGCGCTCTTCTACGGAGAGGAGATCCAGTTCCAGGAGCCTCTTCAACGGCCCGGAAAGGTTGGGGAAGAGCGCGGCGAGACGGGAGCGGGAGACCTCTCCATTCTCCAGCAGAAACAGGAGAATTCGTGCGCCTGTGCCGCGGACCGATGCAGTTTCGGCCGCATGGTCCGTTGCCCGGAAGAATCTCTCCCGCCGTATGGTCCTTCCGCCCCTGATGTGATCCCCGGTGATTCCGTCGACTTCAGCCGACCCGCGGCGGCTCTCGATATTGATGCCCGCCGGAAGGGAGGTCTTGATTACCTCTCCCAGGGGGGCAAGGTAATAGGAGGAAATCCAGCGATAGAAGGCCAGTTCCCGGGGGGTGAAGAGAGGATCGGTGTCCAGGATTTCGATGATGTCCTTCAGCTCCCCGGCAGGGGACGCGGCGGGGCCCATCACGTAGCCGGTCAGCTTTCTCCGGCCGAAGGGGACGAAGACCCGGACTCCCTGTCGGACGGACGGTCGCAGCGATTCAGGGACGCTGTAGTGGAAGGTGCGGTCCAGCGGGAGCGGGATGGCGACCTCGATGATGCTGTTACGGGTATGCGGCATGGATTGTCTGACCTTTTCCTAGATTCACGTTCACCATACCAGAGGCGCAGGTTCCGGGCAAGGGACGTTCTTGTCGTCACTTCGTATCGCTCTCGACCTTGACTTCATTCGTCCGTTTCCGCTACCCTGCAATAAAATTGACTATCGAGGTTTCCGTGTCGTCACCTGAAGAAAAGCTGTACAAGAGGATAAAAAACGCTGTCGGCAGGGCCATCGGTGATTTCGGCCTGATTGAGGAGGGGGACCGTATTGCCGTGGCGGTTTCCGGGGGGAAGGATTCCTACACCCTTCTGCACCTGCTGGAGGCCCTGCGGAAGAGGGCGCCCATCCGCTACGAGATCCTGGCAATCAACATCGATTCAGGCTATCCCGGTTATCGTGCCGACATCATCGAAGAGCATCTTGCCCGGCACGGCTTCGCCTATCACATGGAAAAGACCGACCACTTCGACATCATCAAAGAGAAGCGGCGGCCCGGCTCCTCCTTCTGCTCCATCTGCGCCCGGTTGAAAAGAGGAGCGCTCTATACCCTTGCCCAGCGCTTCAAATGCAACAAGCTGGCCCTCGGCCACCACCTGGACGACTTTATCGAGACGCTGCTCCTGAACCAGT
This sequence comes from uncultured Geobacter sp., assembly GCA_964432775.1. GTDB lineage: Bacteria > Desulfobacterota > Desulfuromonadia > Geobacterales > Geobacteraceae > RPRC01. The sequence goes on along the minus strand of CAYSPF010000012.1, from coordinate 10,371 downwards.
TCTTTGTCGGTTCCCTGAAGGCGATGGCGGCCACGATGCTGGCCGACAACGGAGAAACCACGGTTATCCGCCCCCTGGTGTACGTGGAGGAGCGGGACATTATTACGTACGCCGCCATGAAAGAGTATCCCGTTGTCTGCTGCCGCTGCCCGGTGTGCGGGGTCGCTGATCTGCAGCGCAAGAAGATGAAGGCGCTCCTCACATCCCTGGAAAAGGAAAATCCCCATGTGAAGAGAAGTCTCCTCAAGGCCCTGTCCAATGTCCATCCGAGACATCTGCTCGATGGGCGACTGCGCAGGGAGCAGGGCGATGGTCCGGCCATGCCGGTCGGTGAAATGGTTTATCCCGGCTGATTGCCTGTCCGGGACGATGATGGTATATGGTGGACCAGAGCGTAACTCCGCGCCTTTTCAGTTCGATATTTCACGGTACACTATCGTGGTATTCCGTGAGACGTGTGTCGGGTGGAATGAGGTGCGGATTTCGGTACAGGAGGGTAATGATGCAACGTTTTCATATCTTTGTTTTTCTGATGGTGTGTTGTGTGGCAAATTTCTGCGGGTGCGCCAATCCACGTCAGGTGATGGTCAATCCGGATACTTGGCAACAGACCGTCTGCACCGCATTTGGATTGGGATGGATTGGGGCGCAAAAGGCCGACTCGAAATTCGAAGCCTGCGTCCACAATCAGGGGGTTCTGGGCATGGTTCCGCTGGAGGAGCTTGAAGCGAAAGATTCGCCAAAGTTCGAAATCGATCTTGACGCGACCGGTATGCAGGCAGTTCGGCCGGTGTGGCTTGCCGGATATTTTTGGGAGTACACGGTGAGCAGCGGAGGAAGCAGCCGTCTCACCGTGCAGAAGAGCGAAATATTCCATAATGTTGCGGGTTACCGCGTTATCAGGGCTGACGGGAAGGAGGCTTTCTACGACCAGTCATTGGGTCTTGTGGCGCTCTTTGGAAGAGGTATTGTCGATTCAGACTACGAATCCGCCTTTCACCGGTTCGACTTCCCCCTGTATGTGGGTAAACGGTGGAATGCTTCGGGCGAAATGCGCCGTTCCAGGGAGAGCATGGACCTTTCAGCCCGCTACGAGGTTATGGGATATGGAAAGGTAAAGGTACCGGCAGGTGAATTCGATGCTTATTACATACTGGGCAGAAGTGACTTAGGTGCACGAATCAACGAACTGTGGTATAGCCCGGATGTGAAGAATTATGTGAAAGGTGTGCTGTATACCAAGAAAGGAAAGATTGTCGAGGAACTCGTTCGTTTCAATGCAGGAAATAAACCGCTCTAAAGCGGGGGCAGTGCATTTCCGCGTCTACAATCGCTGCCAATGGCGCGGAAGCCTGTCTTTCAGGTGCGTGCGATAAGGGGGGCACTACACGCGCCCCCTATTTCACAAGGCTTCCCCGCACGAAGTCCTTCTCCACCTCCGTCACTCTCACCCTGACCTCGGAGTTGACCTGCCCCGTCCCGCCCGGTATCGACACGGGTATATAGTTTCTCGACAGCCCCCTCAACTCGCCGTCTTTCTCCTCATCCAGCAGAAGCACATCCAGCTCCTTTCCGAGAAACCCCTCGAAAAAGCGTTTCTTCTTTTCCATGGACAGTGTGCGCAGCGTCTCTGCCCGCTCCTTGATCACCTTGGCTGGCACCCGTCCCGGCATGGTCGCCGCCGGGGTTTTTTCGCGCGGGGAGAAGGGAAAGACGTGGAAGGCGGCGAGGGGGAGGGCCTCCAGAAAGCGGTAGCCCCGTTCGAATGCTTCGTCCGTCTCGCCGGGGAAGCCGGCGATGATATCGGTGCCGAGAAAGATTGAAGGGACGGCCGTTGTCAGCTTTTCCACTACCTCCCGGAAAAAGGCGGTGGTATAGGGGCGGTTCATGGCGGAGAGTATCCTATCATCACCGCTCTGCAGGGGGATGTGGAGGTGGGGGCAGAGGGTTTCTGCTTTCGCCAGGAGCTGGATGAGGGGATCCGGGATCTCGGTCGGCTCGATGGAGCCGAGCCGCAGGCGGGGGACGATTCGTTCACGTTCGGCCTGAAAGACGAGGTCGAACAGGCTGGATGGGGGCGTAAGGTCAAGGCCGAACGCGCCCAGGTGGATGCCGGTGAGCACCACCTCGCGGAAGCCCCGGCCGGCAAAGGTGCGGATCCCCTCCAGCGCCTGCTCCGGATGAACGCTGCGACTCCGTCCCCGCACGTGGGGGACGATGCAGTAGGAGCACCAGGAGTCGCAGCCGTTCTGCACTTGGAGGAAGGCCCTCGTGTGCTCGGCAAAAGTCTCCAGGAGCAGGGGTTCGGCCTCCCGTTCGCGGGAGATGTCGGCCACCCGTACCAGCTGCTTTTCCCCCGCTTCCCGCAGCAGTTCGACCAGTTCCCTTTTTTCGCTGTTGCCGATGACCAGGGACACGCCGGGTATTTCGCGGATCTCCTCGGCGGCGATCTGGGCGTAGCAGCCGGTTACCACGACCCTGGCAGTGGGATTCCGCCGCAGCGCCCGTCGAATCAGGCGGCGGGATTCCGCGTCGGTCCGCGCCGTGACCGTGCAGGTATTGATTACATAGATATCAGCTTCCTCCCCGAAGGGGACGAGCCGGAAACCTTCCCTGCCGAGCGCCTCGCACATGGCCGCCGATTCGAACTGGTTGGTCTTGCACCCGAGGGTTGCGATGGAGACTCTCTTCATAAGCCTTCTTCTATCCAACCGCCGCCCACGACCCGGTCGTTGTCGTAGAAAACCACCGCCTGGCCCGGTGTCACCGACTTCTCCCTCTCCAGGAACCGGACTTCCACGCGGTTGCCGGGCAACGGCAGGACGCGGCAGGCCACCGGCTGGTGGCGGTAGCGAATCTTGCAGGAGGCGTCGAACTCCGTTGCCGGTGTCGGCATGAACCAGTTCATCCGGACTGCCGTCAATCCGTCCCGGTACAGCTCCTCCTTTGATCCGACCACGACTTGCCGCCGTTCCGCATCAACCCCGAGGACATAGAGCGGCTCCCGCCAGGCAATCCCCAGCCCCCGGCGCTGTCCCACGGTGTAGCGGTAGGTGCCGCAGTGGCTTCCAAGAACTGAGCCCCGACTGTCAACGATGTCGCCGGAGAGGAGACCTGTCCCTTTTTCCGCCTCAAGGAAACGGACATAGTCGTCATCGGGGATAAAGCAGATTTCCTGGCTCTCCCCCTTTTCCGCGACGCGGAGGCCGATACGTGAGGCAATGGCGCGAACCTCCGGCTTCGTCAGGCCGCCGAGGGGGAACAGGGAGCGGGAGATCTGCTCCTGGGTGAGGGCAAACAGGAAATAGGATTGATCCTTGCGCGGGTCGTCTCCCTTCAGCAGATGGAAAAAACCGTCATCACCCTGTTCGATCCGCGCGTAGTGGCCGGTTGCCAGGTACTCCGCGCCCAGTTCACGGGCCTTGTCCAGCAGCAGGCCGAATTTGACGGTCCGGTTGCAGCGGACGCAGGGGTTAGGAGTGCGGCCATGATAATATTCGCCGACGAAATCGTCAATCACCAGACGCCGGAACTCCTCCTGAAAATCGACCACGAAGAGCGGAATACCCAGCTGATCGGCGACGCGCCGGGCATCGGCCACATGGTCGGAAGAGTCGCCTGTGCAGGAAGCCCCTTCCTGTTCAGCGGGAAGCGGCGAGGGATTCCAGACACGCATGGTAATGCCGAACACCTCGTGCCCCTGTTCCCTGAGGAGTGCTGCGGCGACCGAGGAATCCACACCGCCGCTCATGGCGACAGCCACCCGCCCTGTTTTTACCGCGTTCGAACCCGTCATCTCAGCGATCCAGCCGCTGCTTCAGGGCCTCGTGGTCCTTGGCCAGCTCAGCGTATTTCTTTTCCAGATCCCGGATCTGGTCGAACATGCATGCGATGGCCTTTGCTTCCGGGTCCGGCATTTTCCCATGCTCCAGGTCGGCTTTCTCGACGGGCTTGTCCCCGGTCATCACCATCCGACCCGGAACGCCGACCACCGTGGCATTGGGCGGCACCTCCTTGACGACAACCGAGTTGGAGCCTATCTTGCTCCCCTTTCCCACGGTGAACGGCCCGAGCACCTTGGCGCCGGAACCGATGACAACGTTCTCCTCCACTGTGGGGTGACGCTTTACTTTCTCCAGGCTGACACCGCCGAGGGTTACCCCGTGGTAGAGGGTCACGTCGTCCTTGATTTCCGCCGTCTCGCCGATTACCACCCCCATGCCGTGGTCGATGAATACCCGCCTGCCGATGACGGCGCCCGGATGGATCTCGATCCCGGTGAGAAACCGGGCGATATGGGAAATAAATCTGCCGATGAAATAGAGGCGGTGGATCCAGAACCAGTGGGAAATCTTCTGAAGCCAGACTGCGTGGAGCCCCGGATAGCAGCAGATGACTTCCAGGATACTGCGTGCCGCCGGGTCTCTCTCAAACACCGCCTTGATGTCTTCCCGTATTCTTTTGAACATGGGCTACCCCTTTTGTTGACAACATCCATTGTAAGAAATGCAGTAAATACCGAATAACATACCCGATAAATATTGTCAATTATCAGAAGGAGACGTGCAGCATGAGGTGTGAAAGTTGTTTCCCCGGGGACCGGGGCGCGGCAGCGGATATCGCAACCGTAGTGTGCGACGCGTCGTGCGGTGGTTTTTGTCAGGGTAGCATTCAGCGGGAGAGGAGGGCGTGCGGAAAGGCGCGTCAGGGGAGGCTCGTTCCAGGACCCCCCCCTGACAGTATCAGTCACTTCTTTTTCACAACCTTGACGATCTTTTCGTACAGTTCATCTGCATCCTTGGCCACGACCTTCTTGCCGTCAACCCGGGCAATCCTGTCCTTGGAACATTCATCGCAGATGTCGATGCACTTTTTCACCTTTACATCCAGGTCGGGCATCTTCTCGGTCAATCGATCGGCAACTTTTGATTTACCTTTGTTCTTGTCACAGAGCCTGACTTTCATGATGGTGTCCTTTTCCGCCGAAGTCTGGTGAGCTATTGCGCCGCGGTGGCCGGCGGGGTGAAAACTCGCGTCGCCAGGTCCCTGTCAATCATCATCAGACCCTGTGCGCTGTCGCCCACCAGTTTCAGTTGGGCGATGATATCGTTATCGTTCCCCTCTTCCTCGATCTGCTCGGTAACGTACCACTGGAGGAATATCTGAGAGGCGTGGTCTTTCTCCTTGACCGCCAGATCCATCAGGTCGTTGATGCACTTGGTGATGAACTGCTCGTGTTTCAGTGTCTGTTCGAACATGGAAAGGAGCGTGCCGAATTCGGTCGGCGGCGCGGCAATGGCCGCCAGTTGGGCATGCTCACCCAGGCTGTTCAGATAGTCATACATCTTCATGGCGTGGACCATTTCTTCCTGGTACTGCACCATGAACCAGTTCGCAGCGCCCTTCAGGCCGATGTGGGTGGTATAGGACGACATGGACAGGTAAAGGTAAGCGGAGTAGATTTCGTTGTTGATCTGCTTGTTCAGGGACTGGACCATCTTCTTGCTGATCATGGACTGCGACCTCCTTGGTTATTGAGTTCATTGCCTGTTTATTATAGCGGGAAAACAGGGGGCCGCCAGCGGGAAAATGCCGCAGGGAAGAACCGTGTCACACCATGCTTAATGCCTGCTCCGCCTCCACGAGCACCCGCCAGAGGTTTTCGCTGTCCCCGAGGCCAAGTTTAATGAGATAGGCCGCGATTCCTAGGTTGGTGCGGGCGCGGAACAGTTCCACCTGGATGGGAAAATCATCGTCGAGCCCTTTCGACGCCTCCCGATAGGCATCGAGGAATTCTTCCTCCGGAATATCGCGCAGGATCTCGCCGTGGGGGAACAGCTGGTTGCGGAACTGGGCCAGGAAGCATCCCACGTCGAAGGCCGGCGGAAGGCAGAGCGAGCTTTCAAAATCGATGGCCGCCACAAACAGGGTGCGCCGGTTGTCCTGACTATCCTGTCCGATAAGGACATTCTTCGGATGAAAGTCACCGTGCCCCTGGACAAGTGTCACGGCACTTCCCCCATAGCGCCGTATCTCCTCGGCATTGACGGCGGTCATGATTTCCTCCGCCCGTCGGGCATGGGGATGGGCGATGGAGGTAAAGCGTTCCAGGTATTTTTTCAGGCGCACGGCTTCCCGTGCCGCGAATTCACCGTCGGAAGTAATGCGGAGGCGGCAGGAATGAAGGCGTGCCAGCCATCGGGCCGCCATGCAAACATACATCCGGCCGTCTTCGCGCGAGGCGGTCAGCAGCTTGTCGAACAGGGTCTTTCCCCGCACGCCCTGTTCGATGAGAGTCATGGATTCATGGTCCTGGTCAATGGGGAGGGGTACCCGGTACGGGCCCCGTTCGAAACCATGCCGGGAGATTGCTTCCATAATGTGAAAGGCCCTATCCGCCGACGTCCATTTTTGCCGGTTCGTAAGGGTCTTGATGATGATGCGCTCGCGGTTTTCATCCAACCCCTTTGTCCCGATAGTAACCTCGGTTACCCGACTGTTCGCGCCGGAGCGGGGAATTTCCTTCAGGAAAGGACGACAGCGCCCCTGCCGAATCTCAAGGGCAAGCTCGGAAACGGTCTCTGCCGGATGGTCGAACTGGGTAGGGTAGAGTCCGGCGTAGCCGGGTCCGTGGGTATCGGTGCCGCCGATGGCGGTAAAGCGGAGGCGGTGCCAGTCCCGGAGCGCCCTGCTGTTCTCCAGCACGGTATGGTTCGAGCTGAAGATTTCCACCCCGTCCAGGGCGGGACGAAGAAGTGCGGCATCATTCGGCTGTTTGCCGTGCCGGTACGGATGTGCCCACACCAGTGCGGCAGCGGGAAAACGCTCCCGGATCTCGTCAAGGGAAACTCCACGCTCAAGTGACGTGTCCGCGCCGTACACGAGAATGTCTCCATGACCACAGGTCGTGACCTCCTGCCCGGTCAGGATCAGGAAATGGTCGGGAACGGCGGCTGCGCGGCGCACGGCGAGCAGTTCGTCCTCATCCCACAGGTGGTGATGGTCGGTAAGCACTATCCCCTGAAGCCCCTTGGCGAGAACCTGTTTCACGAGTTCCACTACCGGGACGCTGCTGCAGCGGGAGTGTTCCTTGGAGTGTGCATGCATTTCGATAAGCATAGGAACAGGATAAACAGATTGCAGCAGCCCGACAAGAAAAAACTGCGTAAACATGCAACAGGGAAAGGTGGTTGGGAAAAGAGGCTTGATTTATCTTCCGGACTTGGGCTACAGTGGTCACCGGATATCAGCGGAAGGACACCTCCCGGATGCCCGTGGACTGCCGTTGAGTGCGGCTCTTCCCGTCTCATGTTTCCCGAAAACTCATCCTTCGCGCTCGTAGCTCAGCTGGATAGAGCAATGGCCTTCGAAGCCATTGGCCGGGGGTTCGAATCCCTCCGGGCGCGCCATTAAAGCAAGGGGTTACGGTTCATTCCGTAGCCCCTTGACGTTTTTTCACCGAGTGTCGGATCGTCTGTGGCGCTGCTTTGCCGCCTTATCGCGGATCGTCGACAAAGTCAGGAATGAGGATTGGCGGCCGTCTGTTTTCTTACGCTGGGTCCCGGGTAGCTGCCGTCAACGGGAGAATACCGTGAGGGGAGGATTGGAAACGAATATGTCAAGGCTTGAAAAAATCATTCTGCTGCTGCTGGGCGCCGTTTTCCTGGTGCTCTCCGGCATTGCGCCGTACGACCGGGCGACCTGGTGGATGGAAGTTGCGCCGGTCCTGATTGTCGTGCCCATCCTGGCAGCCACCGGCAAGCGCTTCCCCCTGACGCCGCTTGCCTACCGGCTGATTTTCATCCACACCCTGATCCTCATGCTCGGCGGGCATTATACCTATGCGCGGGTCCCTCTCGGATTCTGGGTGCAGGACCTTCTGGACTTTTCACGGAACCATTACGACCGCATTGGACACTTTGCCCAGGGGTTCGTCCCGGCCATCGTCGCCCGGGAGGTGCTCCTGAGAAAATCGCCGCTGCGTCCGGGGAAATGGCTCTTCTTTCTGGTCACCTGCGTCTGTCTTGCCTTCAGCGCCTTTTACGAGTTTGTCGAATGGTGGGCGGCGCTCCTGGGAGGGGAAGCGGCGGATGCCTTCCTCGGCACCCAGGGAGATCCATGGGATACCCAGTGGGACATGTTCCTGGCTTTTGTCGGCGCCGTCACCGCGCAACTGCTGCTCGGCAGCCGCCATGACCGGGAGCTTGCGGACATGAGCAATGGGCTGGATGCCGCTCGCCGTCTGGCGCGGCGAAGTCCCTTGTCACCATTGCCAT
>CAYSPF010000012.1:0-1995 GCA_964432775.1 uncultured Geobacter sp. | reverse complement strand
AGTCATGTACTCCCGTTGGCGTTCCTTCTTTTCCCTTTTCTCGTCAGATGACCTTTTCCTTTTCGTCATTTTTCTTCCTACAACTCCATCCTGAATCCAAGCGCCACGGTGTGGGATTGACGATCGGGAGCCAGCAGTTCCCCCGCGTAACAGCCGTAGAGTCGCATCCGTTTCTTCATGACGTAGGAGAGCACGGCCGTCATCAGCATGGAATCACGTGACGGATCCCCGGTGCGAACCGTGAGCGGCGCAAGGGGCGCTCCGGAGAGTTCTGCCGTTATCCGGCGGCTGCCGTCCAGGAATTCGTGGCCCCACTTGAGCGCGATTTCAGGCACTATCTCGCCTGAATCTCCTGATTGGAATCCCGCGGATGCCCGGAACCCGATGCCGGTCTTCAGTGACTGGGCCGTATTCCCCCTGACGACGAGGTTCAGGATCCCGGCGCCGCTCTCCTCGGCGGATCCGTTGTCTTCCAGCGCATAGTCCAGGTTCACAACGGGACCGAACGTATAGTTATCTACCCGATAGTCGTAGCCGCTGTTGAGAGATGCGCCAAAGAGAAATGAGGTGAAGCTGGAATCGGCGCTTGCATTGATGTCGCTGAAGAGGACTCTCCGGTTCATCCTGTTCCAGGCGACGCCGGTTTGCAGGATGCCGTCCAGATACCAGGCGCTCCCGTGCAGGGAACCATAGACACCGCCGAGCAGGTAGTCGGCGTTGGCGCTGGAGCCTGCAGGATCATCGTAATCCATGAAGGCGTGGGCATAGCCGAGCTGACCGCCCACGGCGAAATCATGCCCGGAGGCAAAGCCGGCTCCGGCGGCCAGGCCCGCCGCCTTGGTGCTGAAGCCGGTACGGTCCCCGGTGTCTTTGTAGGTTTCGAAGAACCCCAGGGGGATCATGTATACGGCGGGGCCGCCCTCCGCGGCCGCGGCATCGGAGGCGGAACCGGAGTTGGCTGCGTAGAGGGAATACTGGGCGCTGTAGGGTGAACCGTTTCCGCTCCGGACGGAGTGGAGGCGGTTTTTAGCGGTTTCGAAGAAGACCCGCTGGAGCGAGAGGCCGGTTTCCGACAGCCCGCTGTACAATTCCGGCTGCATTTGTCTCATGGCCGCGGGAACCGCTGTGTCTTCCATGGCGTCAAGGAGGTCGAGGACGGGCCGCAAGGGGGTGTCGAGGTTGCTGTCTTCGCCGTCGAGCACCTGGCCTACCGCCACACCGTTCCAGCTAAGACCCAGAGCGGCATAGAGCCTCCCGGCGAGGATCTTCAGCCAGACGTCGTTGCTATCGTAGATGATGGAAAACTTCTGCTTGCTGTCGTGGGCATCGATGGTGGTAGTGGCAAAGGCGCCGGACACACCGTTTGCCGCGTGAAGCAGCGAATACTTTCCGATGGTCTGTTTGCCGGTGATATCAACGGAGAGTGCGCCGTCGAGCGCCGCGCTTCCTCCCACTTCCAGGTGATCCATGGCATCGGGGGTCACCTCCATGGCAAGGGCGCCGTCTGTCTGCTGCGTGAAGTTACCGGTAACGGTCAGGGTGCCGGGAGAGCTTCCGGGGCTGACAGTACCGCCGGCATTGATTATTGTTCCTCGAATGGCGCCGCTCCCGCCTAGCGTCGCACCGGAACGCACGGTAATAGTGGATGCGGCAAGGGTGCCCTGGATGAAGAGTGCTCCCCGGGTTACATCCGCGGCGCCGGTAAAGTTTTCGCTCGTGCCGGTATAGGTGAGCGTATTGTCGCCCCGTTTTTCCACTGCGCCGCTGCCGGTCAGGATGGCGTTGAATTCCCTGTTTCCCGCCGTAGTGTCGAGGGCCAGCAGTGCTCCGGTGGAGATATCCATGGCTGGAGACAGGGTTGTTCCCTGCAGAACGAGGGTCCCCCCATTGATTTTGGTGACGCCGGTGTAGCTCTGATCAGCCGCGAGGATCTGGGTTCCGGCGCCGGTCTTGAGCAGAAAGCCGCCGGCGCCGAGGCCCCCGATGTTCCCGCTG
>CAYSPF010000011.1:30457-34340 GCA_964432775.1 uncultured Geobacter sp. | reverse complement strand
GGAATTGAAGGAACAGTAGAGGCATTTACGGAGACAGAAGGGGTAATGAAGGTAAAGGGATATATCCATGGCAACATCAAGTGTACCGTAGCCGATGGACGAATGTCCAAGTCAAAGACGACCGTAGTGCCGAATCATCAGCCCGACAGGGAGCCGCGCCGGAAAAATCGTGTTGACTTGGCAGGGATACCGGCTTATTTTACTTGTGTTTTTACCTAGTCATTCGGAGGTACGCTTCGTGCACATTTTCGCCGTGACCGGCCTGGTCGTTCAAGTGGTCCTGGTTATCCTCTGTCTTTTTTCCGTTATCTCCCTCGGCATCATTTTCTATAAATTCCGTCAGGTGTACCGCGCCAACAGCCAATCGGAACGCTTCCTGGAATTCTTCTGGAAGGTGAAGCGGTTCGACGCCATCAACGCCCAACTGGACAGGTTTGAAGATTCCCCCCTTGCCGTGCTCTTCAATGAAGGATTCAACGAACTGAAAAAGCTCATGGAGAAGGGGGAGGAAAAGGAAGACCCGAGTATCATCAGCACGGAACTGGGCGGGATAGAAAATATTTCCCGGGCGCTGCGCAGGGCGACCACCTCGCAGATCACCCGCCTGGAAAAATACCTGACGTTCCTTGCCACCACCGGCGCCACCGCCCCCTTTATCGGGTTGTTCGGGACCGTCTGGGGGATCATGACCGCCTTCAAGGGGATCGGCGAAACCGGCTCCGCTTCCCTCGCCGTAGTTGCCCCCGGCATCGCCGAGGCCCTCATCGCCACGGCGGTCGGGCTCGTTGCCGCCATCCCGGCGGTCATGGGCTACAATCATTTCCAGCACAAGATCAAGGTGCTTATCGCCGAGATGGACAGCTTCTCCACGGAATATCTGAACATCGTGCAGAGAAACTTCGCCGGTAAATAGGGGGAGACCATGGAAATCGGCAACCGGAACGGCCGTGACAGCGCCATGTCCCAGATCAACGTCACCCCGCTCGTGGACGTGATGCTGGTGCTACTCGTCATCTTCATGGTGACCGCCCCCATGATGCAGCAGGGGGTGCAGGTAAACCTGCCCAAGACCCAGGCGAAATCGCTCTCCACCGACCAGGACACCGTAGTGGTCTCCCTCGACACGGCGGGACGGCTCTTCATCAATTCCACTGAAACGTCCCATGCCGACCTGACCGCGCGTCTCACGGCGCTCTTCGAAACACGGGAAAAGAAGGAAGTGTACCTGAAGGCTGACAAGGACGTCCCCTACGGCGAGGTCGTGAAGACAATGGCTGAGATCAAGGGGGCGGGAATTGAGCGCCTCGGAATGATGACGGAGCCTCCCCACGGGAAATGAGACGCCGCCTGACGAAAGATTCTGGGCTGGGCTCGGCGCTGACCTGTTCCCTCCTCCTGCACGCGGCCTTTCTTGCCGCAATCACTTTCATCGCTTCCTTTCAAACGATCCGACCGAATGCAGCCCCGGTCTACTATGTGGACCTCGTGAACCTTCCGGTGGCGAACCCTCGGGCCGGTTCTCCCTCGGCTCGCGGCGAAGATGCGGCTCCCGCGGCTCCGGCCCCTGCACGGGAAAAGATGAGCGCCCCCTCCGTGGTGCCGAAAAAGCTCCCGACGCCCGCTCCTACGCAGAAAAAGACGAATAAGACGTTATCCCCGGAAACCGACAGTGAATTTCAGAAACGGCTCTCCCGGCTGGAAAGAACGGTCGAGGGCCGGCAAACCGAGGCGGCCATCGATGCTCTGCGGAAAAAGGTCGGCCAGGGGTCGGGCCGGGCGGGAATGCCCGGGGGAACGGGGACGGAAGCAGGAAGCGACTACGGCAGCTACATCCAGTCACGGCTTCGCGATGCCTTTGCCCGGACCATTTCATTCCGCGACCGGAACCCCGTCGTGGTGCTTCGTCTAACCATCGATCGAAACGGCAAGGTAACAGGGTATCGCATCGACCGCAGTTCGGGAGACAAGGTATTCGAGGATTCCGTAAAACGGGCCGTTGACCGGGCCGCGGAAAACTTCCCGCCGCCACCCGGCCGCGGAGAATTCCAGCAGGGTTTCATATTCAAACCCGAAGGGGTGGGAAAAAAATGAAAAAGGTTTTCCTGATAACGATGTTCATCCTGTTGTTGCCAAACAGTCTGCTTGCGCAGCCGGGCTACTTGGAGGTAACCGCCTCACCGGATAGAAAGATTTCCCTGGCAGTGGCGCCGCCCATCAGCCAGTCAGGGGGCGAGATTGCCGAACTATCCAGGAATGTGGTGGATGCACTGCGCTTCGACATGACCCTTTCCGGCCGTTTTACTGTTCTGGATTCTTCCCCTGCCAGAGGGACGGGCAGTATCCGGCCCGGAGAATTCGACATGGCGCTTTGGCGGAGCGCCGGCGTTGAGCTGCTCATCAAATCCTCCTATCTGGTAACCGGTGACAATGCTGTCCTCGAACTTCGGCTGTATGATGTGGCAAACGGCAACCAGATGCTGGCCAAGCGCTATTCCGGAAAGCGCAAGGATGCCCGCAGGATGGCCCATACCTTCTCCGACGACATCCTCCTTTTCCTGACCCGCGAGAGAGGTCCGTTTACCGGCAAGATCGCCTTTGTCTCCCGGAGGTCCGGGAACAAGGAAATCTACCTCATGGACTACGACGGCCACAACGTGCAGCGCATCACCGCCAACGGCGCCATCAATCTGAACCCGGATTTTTCCCCGAGCGGCAAGGAAATCGTCTACACCTCCTACAAGAGAGGCAATCCGGATCTCTACCGCAGGGACCTGTTCAGCACCGCGGAAGCGCGCATTTCATCACACCCGGGGATCAATATCACCGGAGCATGGTCTCCCGACGGCGGAAGGATCGCCCTTGCGCTCAGCAAGGACGGCAATGCGGAGATCTACACCATCAGCAAGGACGGGAAACAGATGAACCGGCTCACCCGCAACGGCGCCATTGACACCTCACCCGCCTGGTCGCCCGATGGTTCCCGGATAGCCTTCCTTTCCGACCGTCTCGGCAAGCCCCAGATCTTCGTCATGAACGCGGATGGCTCAAACCAGTACCGTCTTACCACGAGCGGCGCCTATAACGTGAGCCCGAGCTGGTCTCCCAAGGGGGACAGGATCCTCTACTGCCGACAACAGGGCGGGTTCCAGATCCATTCCATCACACCGGACGGCAACGACGACGTCCAACTCACCACCGAGGGGAGCAACGAGCACCCCCGCTGGTCACCGGACGGGCGGTTCATCACCTTCAGTTCGAACCGGGGCGGCAGCCAGGACATCTATGTCATGCGGGCTGACGGTACCGGTCAAACCCGGGTTTCGCGAGGCGGAGGCGCCGAATTCCACCCGGTCTGGTCTCCCCGCTGGTAACAAGAGAAGGCTTGCCATGAGCCTTCACTTATGTATAATCTAGCCTGATGCGAGCGCCGCCCCGTCGGTGAAAAGCCGGGACTGGATGCTCCTTCGACGTAAAGAAAAAAGGAGGAAAAAATGAAGAAAAGACTTGTCGGGATGATGCTGATGCTCTGCTGTGCCGCCTTCGTGACCGGAGGTTGCGCAAAAAAGGAAATGGTGAAGGAAGATGAAACTCTGACACAAAAAGAGACGGTAGCCGTAGACACCACCCCGACCACTCCGGAGACAGTCCCGGTCGCCAAGGATACCGTGGTAAAGGAGGAATCCTTCAAGGACACCTCTGCGGAGTCACAGAAAATTTTCGAGACCCTGTATTTTGACTTCGACTCCTACGTTCTCCGGCAGGATGCCCGCGACGCCCTGGACAAAAATTTCCAGTGGATGAAGAAAAACGCCGCCGAGAAGGTCCGTCTCGAAGGGCACTGCGACGAACGGGGCTCTGACGAATACAACCTGGCACTGGGTGA
>CAYSPF010000011.1:10372-30357 GCA_964432775.1 uncultured Geobacter sp. | reverse complement strand
GCAGGGAAACTTCCTGATGAGGAGATGAAAAAGATATGCGGACCCTATACACTGTGATCCTGTTCCTTGTCCTGCTGGGAGCGGCAGGCTGCGCCAGTCGTGGAGACCTGCGGTCTGTGGAGCGGGACTCCTACGATGCGCGAAGACGTCTTGCTCAACTGGAAAAGGATATGGCAAGCATCCGGAAAACAGCCGCCGAGGAAGTCCAGCATACGTTGGGCGGCTTTCGGAAGGAAATTGATGTCGTGCGCAAGGGAACGGCTGATCTGCAGGTGTCCCAGGAATCCGTCCGGGTCGATATGCAGGAAATGTCCGGCAGGATAGATGATCTGAAGATCCTCGTTCAGAAACGCGCCGACGAGAAGGCGTTCTCAAAGGATGAAACGGAGAGACGGCTGGTCGCCCTGGAGGATAGACTCACAAAACTGGAGAAGAAGCTGGACACCCTGAAGGGAGTCGAGGCCGGGACAAAAGAAGCGGAAGCGACGCCGGAAGGGATCTACCAGGGAGGGCTGACGTCCTTCAAGGCCGGCGACATGCAGAAGGCACGGGACGCCTTCACCCTGTTCGCGGAGCGCTACCCGAAGCATGACCTGACACCCAATGCCCGCTACTGGGTCGGCGAGACCTATTACAGCGAGAAGAAGTACGAACAGGCAATCCTGGCATTCCAGGAGGTCATCAAGCTGTATCCGAAGAAGGAAAAGGCGCCTGCGGCGCTCCTGAAGCAGGCGCTCTCCTTCAAAAACCTGGGTGACATGAAGAGCGCCCGCTACGTATTGAAAAAGGTCCAGGAAGACTACCCGCGTTCCGAGGAGGCAAAAAAGGCCAGGGGACTGCTGGCGGAAATCAAATAGGAGGGAACTCCCATTGAAATGGAAAAGGCGGAGAAATCCGCCTTTTCTGATCCCGACACCCTGCGTTGTCAGACGATTTTTTCCCCCTGCTTTCCCGCCGGGTCAACCTTCCCGACCCCGGCTTCCTCGGTGGATACTCCTTCTCCATTGTCCTTATTTTCAACTTCCCTCGTTCTTTCGGCTTCTTCCTCGATGCTCCGCTTGAAATCATTCGCGGTCCGCTTGAGCTCGGCAAGCGCCTTGCCCAGGGTGCGGGCCAGCTCGGGAAGCTTCTGGGGGCCGAACACGACGAGCGCCAGCACCAGGATGATTATCAATTCAGGCATGCCATAGCCGAGCATACAAGACCTCGCTGTTTCAACAGGAAGTACGGGGAGGGCTGGATACACCCGGTGCCCGCGACGCGGCGTCCGTATTCTCCGCAAATCCGCGCCTGCTGGAATAATAGAGGTTTTGCCCCTGAGAGTCAAGAAAGGTCAGGATACGTCGGGGCTTTCCGGAGAACCTCGTCACGTACCGCGGAAGTGCAAAGAATTTGACACGGCACGGAACATTGAGCTACTATCCGGGCAGTTTATCATCCATTTCCGCCGGTTTTCGAAACGGCGTCACGGGGAAAAGACACGGTATGTATCAAGAAGATATCAAGGGACAAATAAAGGATCTCCTGAAAAAACGGAATGCCGTTCTGCTTGCGCACAATTACATGCGGGACGAGGTGCAGGAGATTGCCGACATCACCGGCGATTCGCTGGCCCTCTCCATGGAAGCGGCCCGGACCGACGCGGATGTCATCGTCTTCTGCGGAGTCCATTTCATGGCCGAATCAGCCTCCATCCTTTCACCGGACAAGACGGTGCTGCTGCCGCGCCTGGACGCCGGGTGCCCCATGGCTGATATGATAACGGTCGAGGGACTGCTGGAACTGAAGTCGCGCCTTCCGGGCGTGCCGGTGGTCACCTATGTGAATTCCACCGCCGCGGTCAAGGCCCACTCGGACATCTGCTGCACCTCGGCAAATGCGGGTCGTGTCGTCAACTCCCTTCCCGATAACGAGATAATCTTCGCTCCCGACCGCAACCTGGGCCGCTTCGTGGCAAAGACGTCGCCGAAGACCTTTCACTTCTGGGACGGTTTCTGCCCGACCCACGAAAGGCTGCGGCCCGAGGAAGCCGCGCGTCTCAAGGCGGAATATCCTGACGCCCTTTTCATCTGCCATCCCGAGTGCCACCCGGATGTCACCGCGCTGGCCGACCATGCCTGCTCCACCAGCGGCATGTACGAGTACTGCCGCACCAGCCCGGCGAAACGCTTCATCATCGGCACCGAAGCGGGCATCCTCTACCGGCTGAAAAAGGAGAACCCGGACAAGGAGTTCATTCTCGCCTCTCCGGCTCTCATCTGTCCAAACATGAAGCTCATCTCCCTGGAAGATATCCTTGCCTCCCTTACCACCATGACCCCCGAGGTGCGCGTGCCGGAGGACATCAGGATACCGGCGAAGCGGGCTCTGGACCGGATGCTGGCGGTCCCCAGGGACTGAGGAGCGACATGGTCCGCCCATTCAAGGGAATACTGCCGAGGATCGACCCCGAGGCGTTTATCGCCGAAACGGCCGTCATCATCGGCGACGTGGAAATCGGCGCCCGGAGCAGCGTCTGGTACAACACCGTGGTGCGCGGCGACGTGAACTCCATCCGCATCGGGAGCGGGACCAACATCCAGGACCTCTCCATGCTCCATGTCACCCACAAAAAGGATGCCGCGGACCCCGGCGCGCCCCTCATCATCGGCGACAACGTCACCATCGCCCACAGCGTCACCCTCCACGGCTGCACCATCGAAAACGGCGCCTTTGTCGGCATGCAGGCCGTGGTCATGGACAGGGCCGTTGTGGGAGAAGAGGCCCTGGTCGGCGCCCGCTCCCTCGTCACCGAGGGAACCGTAATCCCTCCCCGCACCCTCTGGCTGGGCGCCCCTGCCCGCTACAAGCGCGATCTCACCCCTGAAGAACTGGAAAAGGTCCGGAGGTCGGCCCGCAATTATGTCCGGTACGCGGATGAATTCGCTGCCGACTGATCGTTCCCGCCCGAACCCTTCACAAGGAACGCACCATGAAACATGACCGTTCATCCCTATTGTTTGAAAAAGCCCGAAGAGTGATCCCCGGCGGGGTGAACAGCCCGGTGCGCGCCTTCCGATCCGTGGGCGGCGATCCCCTGTTCATCGACCGTGCTGCGGGATCGAAGCTGTACGACGTTGACGACAATGAATATATCGACTACGTGGGCTCCTGGGGACCGATGATCGTCGGACACCGCCACCCGCGGGTCGTCGAGGCCGTTACTGCGGCCCTGCACAAGGGAAGCAGCTTCGGCGCCCCCACCGCGCTGGAGGTGGAGCTTGCGGAAACGGTCATTAATGCGGTACCGTCCATGGAAATGGTGCGGATGGTAAGTTCCGGCACCGAGGCCACCATGAGCGCCATCCGGCTGGCCCGGGCCGCCACCGGCCGGGACGGGATCATCAAGTTCTCCGGCTGCTACCACGGCCATGCCGACTCGCTGCTGGTGAAGGCCGGGTCCGGGGCCGCTACCTTCGGCGTGCCCGACTCTCCCGGGGTCCCGGCTGATTTCGCCCGGCATACCCTTATCGCCGAATTCAACGACCTGGATTCGGTGCAGGCCCTTGCGGAAGAAAACCGCGGCGCCATTGCCTGCGTCATTATCGAACCCATAGCCGGCAACATGGGAACCGTACCGCCAAAGCCGGGATTCCTGGAAGGGCTGCGGACCCTCTGCGACCGGGAGGGGATTCTCCTGATTTTCGACGAGGTGATGACCGGCTTCCGGGTCGCCTACGGCGGGGCACAACAGCTCTACGGCGTTACTCCCGACCTGACCACCCTGGGCAAGATCATCGGCGGCGGCCTGCCGGTGGGCGCCTTCGGCGGCAGGCGGGAGATCATGGAGCTCCTCTCCCCGTCGGGCGGAGTCTACCAGGCCGGCACCCTCTCCGGCAATCCCCTGGCCATGTCCGCCGGGCTGGCGACACTCTCCCTGCTGCGGGAAGAGGGATTCTATGATAAATTGGAGAGGAAGAGCGCCCGGCTTGCAGCCGGCATCGCCCGGGCAGCCGCGGATGCCGGCTGCCCCATCCGCGCGGCGCGGGTCGGGAGTATGTTCTGCGCCTTTTTCAGCGACGGGGATGTGCACGACTGGACAACCGCCTCACGGTGCGACACCGCAGCCTTCGGGAAATACTTCCGCGCCATGCTGGAACGGGGGATCTACCTTGCTCCTTCCCAGTTCGAAACCGCCTTCGTCTCCCTGGCCCACACGGACGAGGATATCGAACGGACGATTAGCGCGGCACGGGAAGCATTCCAAATTTTAGTATCATGAAAATTACCGTTGTATTTTTTAGTTTTGCTGTGGTATAAGGGTAGGGTTTCATGGATGAGGAAAAGAAAAAACTCCTGAGGACCCTCGGCGTCGTCTCCAGCATGGGAATAGCGGTCGTGCTGGCCATCGCCATAGGGATCTTCGTCGGGCTCAAGCTGGACGAGTGGTTCGGCACAAAGCACGTCTTCTTCTTCATCTTCCTCTTCATCGGCATCATTGCGGGATTCCGCAATATTTTCGTTATCATCGGAAAAGAAATCAGGAACAGTGAGTCGGGTGAAGATAGACGAAAATAATATCTTCACCGTGCTGACCATCGGCAGTTCGCTGCTGCTGCTGATCCTCGCCGTGGCGGGCCTTTTTCTCGTTTCCCGGTCCTTTGCGGCAGGGGTGGTGGCGGGAGGGCTCGTGGCAATCGCAAACAGCCACTGGCTTTACAGCATCCTGCAGCGGGCCATGCGTCTTCCGGCACGGCAGGCGGTCAGATACGCCCAACTGCGCTACCTTCTCCGCCTGGCTATCATCGCGGTACTGGTTTCGCTCCTGATACTGTACGTAAAAGTCAGCATATTCGGCCTGATCCTCGGGCTTTCCGTCCTGGTGATCACCATCATTGCCGTTACCGTCTATATGGCAACCCTCAACGGAGGTTAGCACCATGGTCCATCCGTATCTCTTTCTCCAGTTCTTCCGGGATCTCCTGTCGCCGCTCACGGAGGGCGCGAAGCCGCTCACCAATGAAGCGGGCGTCGACGCCATCGTCCATGCCTGGCTGGTGATGGCGATCCTTGTCGTCCTGTCTCTCATCCTCAAGTCGAGAATTACCACGGTACCCGGCAAGCTCCAGAATTTCATGGAGGTCTGCGTCGGAGGTATCGAGAAGGTGGTGGCCGACAATATGGGTGAGAAAGGCAAGCCCTTTTTCCCGCTCATCGCCACGCTGGCCTTCTTCATCCTGGCCTCGAATCTCCTCGGCCTGATACCCGGTTTCTTTCCTCCCACGGCAAACCTGAACACTACCGCCGCCTGCGCCGTTATCGTATTCCTCTCCACCCACGTGGTGGGAGTCTGGAATCACGGCTTCAAATACGTCCGGCATTTCCTCGGACCGGTCTGGTGGCTGGCGCCGATCATGCTGCCCGTGGAGCTCATCGGGCACCTGAGCCGCCCCCTTTCACTCTCCTTCCGTCTCTTCGGCAACATGAACGGCCACGAGTTGATCCTTCTCATCTTCTTCGGCCTGGTCCCGTTCCTGGTGCCTCTCCCCATGATGCTCATGGGCGTGCTGGTGGCGTTTCTCCAGACCTTCGTCTTCATGCTTCTGTCGACCATCTATATCCAGGGCTCTCTGGAAGAGGCCCATTAGAATTCAACGGTTTCCACGTTCCTATACTGTTTAGGAGATAACAACAAAGAGGAGGTAGCAGCGATGTTATTCATCACCATCTGTATTCTCGCGGCAGGTATCGGCATGGGCCTCGGGGTCGTCGGCCCCGGTATCGGCATGGGTCACGCCATCAAGGGCGCCCTCGACGGCACGTCCCGCAACCCGGGCGTGTACGGCAAGCTTCTGACCACCATGATGATCGGTCTCGCCATGATCGAGTCCCTCGCCATCTACGTTCTGGTCATCTGCCTGATCATCCTGTACGCCAACCCGTACAAGGAAGTTGCCCTGGAACTGGCCAAGACCATGGCGAAGTAATTCTTCCGTTTTCCGGATAAAAAGGGGATGGTACCTCGCGGTTCCATCCCCTTTTTTTGTGTTGAATGCCCGAGTTTGCGGCACGGGAGATTACGGCGTCTCCTTTTTCCGCGCCTTGGGATGGGCCTTGTCGTAGACCTCCATCAGGCGGTCGATGCTCACGTGGGTGTATTTCTGGGTGGTGGAGAGGGACGCGTGCCCGAGCAGTTCCTGGATGGCCCGCAGATCCGCGCCCCCTTCCAGGAGGTGGGTGGCGAAGGTGTGGCGGAGAGTATGGGGAGACACCTTCTTCATGGCGGCTATCTTCAGCATGTACCTATCCACGATGCGGGCCACGCTCCGGCTGGTAAGGCGCCCTCCCCGCGCGTTGAGAAAAAGCGGCGCGTCGTGGCGCGGCCCGTTTCTTGCCGACAAATAATCCGCAAGCGCGGCGCGGGCATGGCTGCCGAGGGGAACAATCCGCTCCTTCCCCCCCTTGCCGAGGACCCGTACCAGCCCCTCCTCCAGATCCACCCCGCCCACGTCCAATCCGGTCAGTTCACCCACCCGGATCCCGCTGGAGTAGAGGGTCTCCAGAATGGCCCGATCCCGCAGCGCCAGAAGCGCGCTCCCGCCCGGCGCGGTGACGAGTGTCGTCACCTCGTCGATGTTCAGGTGAAACGGCACCCGTTTCTCCTTCTTCGGCGTGTTCACCAGTTCGGCCGGGTTCTTGCGGGCCTTTCCCTCCCGCACCAGGTACTTGAAAAAAGAGCGGATCGCCGCCAGCTTTCGCCCCATGGTGCTCTTCCTGCTGTCCCTGGCAAGGGAAGCCAGGTAGCGGCGGATCAGGAGATGGGTCACCCCGTCCACGGAGGCGGCTTCCCCCTGTTCCTTGCCGATGAACTCGCGGAACATCTCCAGGTCTGTGCGGTAGGCCTTGAGGGTATGGGGTGAAACGTTACGCTCCACCCCCAGGTAGCTGCAGAATTCTTCGATTGCGTTCTTCACGACGGTTACCCTTTTGCCTTTTGCCTAGCGCCCTTCGCCCGGCTTTTTCACCCGCACCTGCCAGGGAGCGCTCTCCGCGCGGATCGACGGTACATACATGGGCCAGACCGAGGCCGGGAGTGCCAGCACGTTCCCTTCCAGTTCCGGGTAGACCACATAGCGGAACTCGTGGCGCCCCGACGGAAGGAGGTCCAGGAAGAAGGACATGCGTTCGTCGTGACGCTCCTGGTGGGCATACCAGTCCCAGTACCGGGAGTAGCCGGAAAAACGAGTGTCGTTCTTGGTCTCGCGGACCTCGAAACCGGACGGAAGCCGGTCCTCGATAATAACGAAGTTCATATCCTCGCGATTGTCCACGGTGAGCCGCACCTCTATCTCGTCACCCGGGGCAAGCGCCTCTCCCGCCTTGAGCGGCAGGTACTCCATGCGCCACTCGCTCCCGTCCCGGCGCGGCACAAGGCGGTACATCCTTCTCTCAACGGAAAGCCCCGGCGACGAGGATGCCCGTTCGGGAGGAACGAAGTAGTCCAGGTTCGCCGAGAGATAGAGGGCGCCGCCGCTCCCCTCCTTCACGAGGTTGATGCGGTTTTCGCCCCTGCTCAGCCCTGCGGCGGGAACCGGGAGTGTAGCCTTACCCCGGGCCAGACGGCCCTTTTCCACCACGTAGCGCTCCAGCTCCCTGCCGTTGAGGGAGAGGCGCGCCGTGTAGGAGGCGTCCATCTCGCCGGTTGCCGCCGTATATCGGGCAAGCGCCGTGACCACCGTTGCGGTGCCGCGGGTCGTGTTCCACCAGCGGCCCGAGCGCTTCCTCACCAGGAACTCGGCCAACTGCGAGGCCAGCGGGTCCTTCGGATCAAGGGCGAGCTGGTTTTCCAGGAGCATGGCCGTGGTCTCCACCGCCGAGCCCGACCAGCGCCAGGAATACCACCAGGAATCGGCATCGTCGTCCTTGAGGTACGCGGCTGAGCCCTCGTGCTTCACCTGCTTCTTCACCCCGTCCAGCAGGCGTTTCGCCCGTTCGTTCCGCCCGGCGTTCAGGAGAGCCTCCACATACTGCACCCGCCCGGATGCAGGCAATCGGTTCCATCCTGCCTCGACGCGCTTCTCGACTCCCTCGCTGATCTTTCCCGCAAGGGTATAGGCACGGTACAGGGCCGGGAGGTCATCGCCGCCAGCCGTGTCCAGGCGCCCGGAAAGGGCCTGCAATCCCTTGTCAAAGGAGCCGTCACGCACCGGAACCCCAGCCTTGCGGGCCATGGCCAGTCCGTACACCACATGGGCGGTCATCTGCGCGTCGGTGGCGTCCTCCTTCCACCACCCCCAGCCGCCGTCCTCATGCTGGAAGTCATAGAGCCGCCTCAACCCCTCGTCAAGGACCCGCTCCAGCTTGCCGGCAATCTCCGGCGCCAGGGAGAAACGATCCGAACCGAGGAGCTGCTTCACCTGGACCGCCGGAAGGAAACGGGACATGGTCTGTTCCACGCAGCCGTAGGGGAAATCGATGAGTTCCGCGAGGCTTTCGTTGAGGCTGGCGGCAAGGGTCGGAGAAACCTTCACGGACAGGGACGCCTGTTCCCCCATGGCCTCCAGCGGGAAGGCGACCGAGGTTTCCCCCGCACCGTCCCGCAGCACGATATTTCCCTGGGAGACCCGCTTCATGCCCCGGGGAAACACCGGCAACGTCAGTTCCATGGCGTCCCCCCGATCCCCTGCCAGTGCGCGCATCCGCAGCAGCGCCTCGCCCGGCGCTTCCGCCTTCACCGCCATATCCCGTCGCAGGGTGCCGCCGGGGGCAACCATCCCGCTGAAACGGCTCTCTCCCACCAGGGAGATCCCCTCGACCTCGAAAATACCGCTCACCTGCCGTTCAGCGTCGGTCATGTTGGTGATGACGCCCGGCACCAGGAGTTGATCCCCGGACGTGAAGAAACGGGGGGGCTGCAGCCGGGCCATCACATCGAGCCGGGCGATAAACGAACCGCGCCCGGTGCCGAATTCGCTCCGGTCGTCGTGGCCCACCGCCGTGGCGCGCCAGGTGGTGAGGTTGTCCGGCAGGCTGAACTCCGCACTGCCCCGGCCGTCCGAACCGGTTCGCAGGACCGGCATCCAGAAGGCGGTGTCCTTGAAGACCTTGCGCACCTTTATCCCGCGCAGCTCCTTTTCCGCCAAGGAGGCGGCCGCGGCCTTGGGCGCTCCGCCCAGGTAGACCCGCGGAAAGGAGTTGAGGGTGGTGACCAGGTGTTCCCTCGTGCCGCGGAAAAATTTGTAGATGTCCTCCCGACGCTCCGGCGCCACCGCATACAGGGCCTCGTCCACCACCGCCAGCGACAGTTCCGCCTCCCTCGGCGCACCGTCGCTCCCGGCTGCCGTTACGGAGAGGCGCACCGTGTCGCCCGGCGCATAGACCGGCTTTTCAGCGGCGACTTTCAGCTCCAGCTGGTCCGGCCTGGAATCGACGCGAAGGGTCTTGGTCCGGGAATAGAAGCGGCCGCCGTCAATCACTACCGCCGATACGAAGACGTAGGGCGCGTGTTCCCCGGTAACCGGCAGTTCCACCACCTGTACGGAACCGCTGAGCTGCACCACCTGCCGCGAGTATATCTCCCGCCCTTCCACCGTAAGGAGGAGGGATGCCCCCGGCGCCGGGCTCTTCACGATGAGCCGGGCAGTGTCGCCGGGACGGTAGCTTTTCTTGTCAAACTCGACACTCAGCTCCCGGTAGGAGCTGTCCCAGGCGAATCCTTCCTTCCAGACCCAGATCCATCCCTGTGCTGTGGCCTTCAGCCCCCGCTCGTCCAGGGTGGTCGCTGTCACCCGCCAGTAGCCGGGCCGCGGAAAGACCCGGCTGAACACGGCCCGGCCGGTCTCGTCCGTGGTGACGCGCGTCTCGTCGAGCTTGCGGAAGGAAGAGATTTGGGTTTTCTTGTCGTACACCTGCTCTTCCACCGTGACATCGAGGTTCGCCCGGAGCGGTTTCCCGTCCCAGGTCGCGGCCGTCGCCTTCATGTCAACGGGGCGTCCCGGCGACGCGAGGTAGGAAAGGGACCGGACGGAGAGTGCGATAAGGGACGGTGTAACCGTGAATCCGGCCGTGGAGGACACCTCCCTGCCAGCGGTGTCGGTCACATCCACCTCAACGGAATAGGCGCGGGCGGATTCGTTTGTCTGGGTCGTGATGGAGAGAATCGCCTTGCCGGCTGCGTCGGTCACTGCCTCGCCTTCACCGAGAAGATCCGCGTAGCCGTAGGAGGATGAATCCTCCTCATCCCCGTCGTCGCCCGGTCCCCCGTCATCTTCGAAATGGTAGTAGGGCCGGGAGTAGATGCGGTAGCTGATCTTGGCGTCCGCCACCGGAGCGCCGAAGTAGTAACGGGCCGTGACCGCGACCGGGACGGGATCGCCTCCCACGTAGAATTTCCCGGGCACGGAGGCGCTGACTTCGAACTCGGGTTTACGGTATTCCAGGACCTTGAAGGTTGTCTGCCACTCATGCCCCTCCGTCTCCGCCTTCAGCGTGTAATCGCCCAGGGGAGGCTGACCGGGAAGGGCGAACTCGCCGTTGATGGCGCCTGTGGAGGATAGTTGAAACTCTTTTTCGAAAAGGGTCTGGTCGCCGCTGTCCACGGCAACAACCCGCACCTTGCCTGCCTTGGGCAGGGCGTATCCCTCACCCACCGTTTTGCGGAGCACCCCCTTGAAATAGACGGTCTGGCCGGGCCGGTAGGCGGGACGCTCCGTGTAGAGGTACCCTTTCAGCGGGACACCGGCCGCTGCCGTCTCTTCCCGGGCAAGATTCAGAATCGCCAGGTTACCGTCCGAGCGGCCGATCACCCTGACTTTCCCGGAGCGGTCCGCGAGGGAAAGGAGCCCCGAGGCGTCGGTCTTTCCGAGGAAATCGGACGGCGATGGAACCGCGGCAACGGAAACCACCCGGATCTCGGCCCCTTGCCGCGCGCGGCCGTCCAGCAGGTCAGCGGCAAAGAGGAGAGCGCCGGCGCGGGATGCCTTCGCCACCAGGGCAAACCGTGTGACGAGAAACGTCGCACGTCCCTTGGCGCCGGCTCCAACGGCCTCCAGCAGGTAGAGGCCGGGCGGAAGCGGCGACAGCTTCAGGGAAGCGTTCCGGTACACGGTCATCCGCGCCTTCTGCAGAGGCACGTTCTGTTCCCTGACCAGTTTCAGGGCGCTTGCCGGGATGCTTTCCGGCTTATCCGGGTCGATGGTCCCGTCCATCAGCCGTGCCTCATCAACGGCATAGACCGCAAGCCTGGCGCGGTCCACCCACAGTCCGCGCAGGCTCACGGGGATAGCCTTGTCCGGCAGGATCACCCGGCCGGAATCATCCATAGAGATGGACGGAGGACGCAGGGCCGCGGGCAGGCGCACAGAGGCGCTTTTCCCTTCCGTCACCTCCACGGTCGTCTTGGACTCGGTCAGCCGCTCGTCGGACGACTCAAGGGTATAGGAGCCGGGGGGAAGTTTCGCGAACGCTATGGTTCCCCTGGCGTTGGTTTTCCCGTAACGGTACACGGAGGCGCCGGACAGGTTCACCTCGATCCCGGAAAGATACCGGGCCGCGCGCCTGTCAGCGGCAGTCAGGAGCACGGTCACGCTGCCCGCCCGGCGCAGTGTGACCGTGCCCACCTCCTTTTTCTCACCCGCCGCAACGGACAGGGAGACCTGTTTTTCCACGACCCATGGAGCGGAATTGACGCCCAGTTCATACCACCCCACATCCAGGGCGGCGACGGTAAAGCGGCCCGCGGCGTCCGTTACGGCGGTTTCCCTTTTGCCGAAGGAAACGGCAAGCCCCGCCAGCGGTTTGCCGCCGGAATCGATTATCCGTCCCGAAATGAGCGCCTCCCGGTTGAGGGGCACCGGCAACTGGGCCGTCTCGCCTGCCTTGACCTCTACGCTCTCGCTACGGGCGCCGAAACCATCCTTCCAAATCAGGCAGTTATAGGTCCCGGGAGGGAGAGAGGCCGTGAATTTCCCGGCCGCATCGGTGGCTCGCCGGAGCGTCACGGCAGGCTTCTTGGGGTGGCGTCGCCGGAATTCAAGGGAGACACCGGAAACGGGCTGGTTGGTTTCTGTCGACAGGACGGTACCTTCCACGGTTCCCTTTTCTTTGCTTTCCGCCGCCGAGATCGGCGCGGCAGAGACGACCAGAGCGGTCGCAACCAGAACGAACAGAGCAACAAGAAACTGTCTCACGGCAAGCCCTCCTTTAATATCTTCCAACAATTTCATTCGTTTCACATCAGACCTGCCAGGTTTTCAAAACCTGGCAGGTCTACCGCACTCCTCCGGATGTGACCCCCCATGCATCAAAGGCGAAGATCCGCACCGACTCCGCGTCCTTCTCGCCGAGCCGCCGCAGCGCCTCCCGGAACGCCCAGGAAGCGGTCTTCGCCTCGCCCGGGACGATGGCCACGCCGAAGCGGTCGTTTTCCACGAACAGCCCTTCGCGGGCGGGATCTATGGCATGGTAGGCCCCTACGGGACGGGGTTCGCCCGGAAAGGTAATGAGAACGCGGGCTTCTCGTGCGGTCTTCCGGTCGATGCGCAACGCCCGCGGGTCCAAGTGGAGCGCCTGTCGTACATTCGCCTCGATCTCCCTGCCCAGATCGGGGGTGCGGGGCAGGAACCCTCCGGAACAGGCAATCACCCGTTTGCCGGAGAAAAAGGTGACAAAGCAGGCACGCTGGATACCCGCGGTCCACGGGGGAGGAGCAACGCCCGCGCCGAAGCCGAGCCGGGCCAGAAATAGCCCCTTGGCATACCGCGTCAGCTCCTCCTGCTTGCTCGGATCGGAACGGAGATCATCCAGGGAGAACGTACCTGACCGGGACGGCGCCACAACCGGGAGACCGTCAGCGGCTGCGGCGGGAAAGGCGCGGATCAGGGAGAAAGCGGCAAGCAGCAGGAGAACCCGTGCCGCAACCATGAACATCATCACCTCTCTCACGGCCCTTCACCGGCAAGGATTCTGCTGGGAGGCGGGTAGAAATCACGGGACAGGATCTCCTCCGTCGCCGCCCCGTTCCGCACCACGGAACGCCGGGTAATCACCGAGTATCCTCTGCCTCCGGGCTGGACAAGGAAGCCCGGACGATCTCCCGCGCCGGAAACCACTGCCTCAGGCTCCACGGGCAGGATGTCGGAAAGGATCGTCACGCGGAACGGCCGCGCCTCCACCGACCAGAAGCCCACTGTCAGGCGTTCCTCTCCCATCGTCACCTTCAGGGTCAGGGGGACCCGGTGGGGATTGCGCAGTTTCAGATCCTTGCGCCAGGTTAGGATGGTGGCGTCCCTGCCGGGCGGGACGTAGCCCACGGACCGCGAGTGGGGGTGACGTTCGACAATCTCCAGTCCCGCTTCCAGGGCGGCATTGTAAATTGTCGTGGCCAGTTGGCAGATGCCGCCGCCCGGGGTATCGCTCAGCCCTCCCCGGTCGTTGATGATGGGGGCCGGGACGTATCCCTTCAGGGAATCCCGCGCTCCCACCCGTTCGTTAAAGCTGAAAATCCCACCCGACGGGATGATGACGCCGTCCAGGTCAAGGGCGGCACGGGCCGCATTGCCGCGCTGCTGCGGCGAGCGCCCG
Source organism: uncultured Geobacter sp. (assembly GCA_964432775.1). GTDB lineage: Bacteria > Desulfobacterota > Desulfuromonadia > Geobacterales > Geobacteraceae > RPRC01. The sequence goes on along the minus strand of CAYSPF010000011.1, from coordinate 16,797 downwards.
GCGAGGGAGGTGGCGAATCCGCCCCAGAGATGGGGGTAGAGCGTCCCGGCATTGACGCAGGGGACAAGGAAAAGAAGCACAAGGAGAGCGACGGCAGCTGCATGCGGCGCCGGCGAAAACGGACGAGAGGATGTGACGGGTTGATGGGTCATGCCGATCCCTTCCGGAAGGATGCAGCCCCCGGAAAACGCGTGGCGGCGGCCGGTCACGGAGGGCCTCGGCGCCGCATCACAAGTGTAACGGGAAACTATCGACTTGCAATTGACCGGTATTTGTTTTATGGATTTTCTGGTGCTTTTCGCTTGAGGGGGAGAGACCTCCCCCACGGAGAGCCGAATCTTTATCATCCAGGGAGGCATCGGAATCATGGGCATACGCGGTTTTCTCTCCTCCGTCGTTTTCCACCGCCGGGCACCGTGCGGATGGGGCCGCGCCGCAGCCATCGCCTGCGCGACCGCCACCCTGCTTGCGGCCCTTTCACCAACCATTTTCGCCATGGAGATCCTTCCCTTCCAGACCGCCAACCAGAGCCCGTTGATACGCATCTTCGGACTCCCGGCCATCGGCGCGGCGTCCGTCCTCCCGGCCGGGAGGATCGAGGGGACCCTGTCCCTCGACGCGTCCAACAACTTCACGTTGGACTCCGCTGCGGGTGAGAGAGTCATGCTGGATGGTGAGACCTACCGCTTTGCCCTCGCGGCACGCTACGGGATTGCCCCCGGATTCGAGATTGGGCTCACCATACCCCTGCTGACAAACAGCGGAGGTTTCCTGGATGGCTTCATCGAGGGTTTTCATGATTTTTTCGGCTTCAACCAGGGGAAACGCAAATCCTACCCCGAGGACCGGCTCTTGTATGAGTATACCCGTGCAGGCGACAGCAAAGTCCTGGTGAATGACGGTTCCACCGGCATCGGCGATATCCGCCTCTCCGGCGCCTGGAGGCTCTACGACGACGGTCGGGAGAATCCCCGTCAGGTGGCGCTCCACGGGAGCATCAAGTTCCCCACCGGCAACAGTCACCGTCTGTTCGGCAGCGGAAGCACCGATTTCGCCCTCTGGGTCACCGCCGGCGACGACTACCGGCTCCCCCTCGGAAACCTGACCCTCTATGCCGCGGGCGGCGGAATGGTGATGACCGATGGAGACGTGATTCGGGATCAGCAGCGCAACCTGGTGGGGTTCGGCTCCCTGGGCGTCGGCTGGAGTCCGCTGGAATGGCTCGCCATCAAGATCCAGGCCGACGGTCACACCTCCTTCTACAACGGGAGCGACCTGGTGCAGGTGAACGGCGGCTCGGTGCAGCTCACCACGGGGGGGACCATCGGCTTCACCCGGGACACCTTCCTCGATGTGGGAGTCTCTGAGGATGTGGTTCTGGACGCATCCCCCGACGTGGTGTTCCATTTCGCCCTGCGCAGCCGGTTCTGAACACGCTGAACTATACGCTTCATGCCATCAGGAAGGAAGATTCAATGTCCATGTATCTCGATAACGCCGCCACCTCCCACCCCAAGCCGGACTCGGTGTACCGGGCGGTTGATCACGCACTCCGGGAGATAGGAGCGAGCCCGGGCCGTGGCGGCTATCGCCGGGGACTGGAGGCGTCTCGCCTCCTTTTCGAGGCCAGGGAGGCCCTCTCCGGTCTCTTCGCAATCAAGGACTCCTCCCGTATCGTTTTCACCAGCAGCGCCACGGAGGGTCTGAACCTGTCGATTAACGGACTGCTGCGCTCCGGCGGGCATGCGATAACCACCTCCATGGAACACAATTCAGTAGTCCGCCCGCTCCACCTTGCCGAGGCGAGAGGGGTTGAGGTAACCCGGATACCATGCGACCGGCGCGGCTTCGTGAATCCCCACGACGTTGCAGCCGCGCTCCGGGCCGATACCCGTCTCATTGTCCTGTCCCACTGCTCCAACGTCACCGGAACCATCCAACCCATCGGCGAGATCGGCTTGATTGCCGGGAAGGCGGGAGTTCCCTTGCTGGTTGACGCGGCCCAGAGCGCCGGGCTCCTTCCCATCGACGTGCACGAGATGGGTATCGGCCTCCTTGCCGGCTCCGGCCACAAAGCGCTGCTGGGGCCCCAGGGAACCGGTTTTCTCTACATTGCCGAAGGTTTCGATCCGGCTCCGCTGCAGGTCGGCGGGACCGGAAGCCATTCGTCGGATGAAGAGCAGCCCGCCGGTATGCCGGACCGCTACGAAAGCGGCACCCCTAATCTTCCCGGAATCGCCGGACTGAAGGCGGGGGTGGAGTTCATCCGCAGCACCGGAATCGAGGTCATCCGCGCAAAGGAAGGCGCCCTGGTCGCCCGGTTGATGGACGGGCTCGCGAGGATACCGGGGGTCACCCTGTATGGGCCCCTTCCGGGGCATGAGCGGGGCGGGGTCGTCTCCTTCACGGCACAGGGAATAGATCCTTCCTTCATCGGTTTCACCCTGGACCGGGAGTACGGCATCGATGTGAGGGTCGGCCTGCACTGCGCACCCGATGCCCATCGCACCATCGGCGCCTTCCCCATGGGAACCGTCCGGGTCAGCCCCGGCTGGTTCACCTCGGAAGACGACATCGAAACCTTCCTCCGGGCCATGCACGAGCTTGTGAATGGGACTGGTCAACGGTAGAGCCGACCCGGAGAACCTCTCCGTCCCTCATGCGCATGGGGGAAGCTGGACCAGCAGGCCTTCGGCGAGGCCACTTTCCGCCTTTTTTCTATCAGACTTCTTTTTACATTACCATTAATTTATTTTATTTTTTATGCGTAAGGTGCCGGATCGGAGTGGCGCCGGGTCTTGCGTCTCACGTCGTACAAGGTTGCCGCCGTGGAAAAACGTTACACCACATTTTCCGAGGAGCTGAAGCGGGTCTTCGGCTGCCGGGTGCACCGCATCTCGGTGGACGCCGGTTTCTCCTGCCCCAACCGTGACGGGACTGTCGGGAGCGGCGGCTGCATCTACTGCGGCGGCAAGGGGTCCGGCGCTCACGGCATCCTGCCGGGCGCCTCCATCTCGGAACAGATCGAGGCGGGCAAGGAGGTCATGATCCGGAAATACAAGGCGAAACGGTTCCTCGCCTATTTCCAGGCTTATTCAAACACATACGCCCCGCCGGAAATCCTTCGACGTCTCTATGACGAGGCACTTGCGGTGGAAGGCGTGGTGGGTCTCATTGTCGGGACGCGCCCCGATTGCCTCCCGCCGGAAACCATAGACCTGCTGTCCGGCTATGCGCGGAAAACCTATTTCTGGCTGGAGCTGGGACTCCAGTCCCCCCTGGACCGGACACTGGAGCTGTTGCGCAGGGGACATGATTTCGCCGCTTTCGAGTCGGGGGTACGGACGTGCAAGGGTGCGGGTATCCGGGTCTGCGCCCACATTATCCTGGGTCTCCCGGGCGAAACCCGGGAGGAGATGCTGGGTACGGCGGCGGTGCTGAACGGGATGGGGATCGATGGGGTGAAGATCCATCTTCTCCACGTGATGAAGGACACGCCGCTTGCTGAGATGTACGGGCGGGGAGAGGTTTCGGTACTGGACAGGGACGAATACGTGGGGCTGGTCTGCGATTTTCTGGAGAGACTCCGGCCGGAGGTCTCAATTCAGCGTCTCACGGGCGACGGAGGACATGATCATCTGGTGGCGCCCCTCTGGTCACTCGGGAAGTTCGAGGTGCTGAATGCAATAGACTACGAACTGCAGCGGCGCGGCACACGGCAGGGGAGCAGGATGCCGGGGGAAACAAGGATGTAAGGGGTACAGAGGAGCAACGCGGGAGACCCTACGAATCCGGAGCCGTCTTCGTGTGATCACGACCATGTATCAGACGAAACCCTGTTTCACCGAGGAGTGTGGCACGGGAGGCGCCGGAAACGCTACCCCCGACGCGGGTCTTCCCGCTGGAGGCCTGCACGGGCCGCTCCGTCCGTTTTCGGCGACTGCGGAATTCCGGCACGATCTCGCGGAGTGTATTGAGTATTTGCCGGGTGTCGAGCATCTGGGTTACCTTGTACAGATCTTCTATCATGGCATTCAGGGACTTCCAATCGTGCATTTCAGCACGGGCAACCATGATCTTTTCATGGGCGGTGGGCTGTATCCCCTCGCCGGAGAGGAGGAGTTCCTCGAAGAGCTTCTCGCCGGGGCGCAGCCCGGTGAAAACGATGTCGATATCCTCGTAGGGGCGGAATCCCGAGAGGCGAATCATCTCTTCCGCCAATGTCACAATCTTGACCGGCTCGCCCATGTCCAGCAGAAAAATCTCGCCTCCTTTGCCCATGCTCCCCGCCTGGAGGACCAGTTGGGAAGCCTCGGGGATGGTCATGAAATAGCGGATCACCTCGGGATCGGTTACCGTCACCGGACCGCCCTTCTTGATCTGCTCACGGAAGATGGGGATTACACTGCCGTTGCTCCCCAGCACGTTGCCGAACCGCACGGTCACGAAACTTGTCGTGCTGAATCCCGCAAGGCTCTGTACGTAGAGTTCGGCCGCGCGCTTGGAGGCGCCCATCACGTTGGTGGGATTCACCGCCTTGTCCGTGGAAATCATGACAAAGCGATGCACCCCGAAGGAATGTGCCGCGTCCGCCAGGATCTTGGTGCCACGTACATTGTTGTTGGCCGCGGCGTCCGGGTTTGCCTCCATCATGGGGACATGCTTGTACGCAGCGGCGTGAAAGACCACCTCGGGCCGGTACTCGTCGAACACGGAGGTAGTGTGGGTCCGGTGACGGATGTCGCCGATGACCGGCGACAGGGGGAGGTCGGGAAATCGCTGCCGCAACTCCCGCTCCAGGAAGAACATGGGAGTTTCAGCCTTGTCGAAGAGGATGATCCGTTCCGGCTGGAACGGGGCGATCTGGCGGCAGATCTCGCTGCCGATACTGCCGGCAGCGCCGGTAACAAGGATCCGTTTCCCCTTCAGGTACGACCGGATAGCCTCCTCGTCGAGAGTGACCGGTTCCCGGCCCAGGAGATCCTCCAGGGCCACGTCCTTGATCTGCTGCACCGTCACCCTGCCGTCTATCAGTTCCCCAACACCGGGCAGGGTCTTGAATGTGACACGCGCATTCCGGCAGGAATCGATGATGCACCGCAGCTGCCTGCCGGTGGCGGACGGGATGGCAATAATGACTTCTTCGATGTCATATTCCCGGCATATGTCTGCCAGATCCGTCTGGCATCCCAGCACCGGGAAACCCTGGAAGCGCTCGTTCAGCTTGGCCGGATCGTCGTCGATAAAGCCGATAATGGATATATTCAACGACAGGTTAACCCGCATTTCCTTGACGATCATCTGGCCGGCATAGCCCGCGCCCACGATCAGGACCCGCTTCCCGCAGTCGTGCGAGGCGTCGCCCATGGGAAAATAATTCTCCCGCCACGCCCGGGTGAGGATGCGGATGCCGCAGCCGATCAGAAAACAGACCATCACGTCAAGGAGGAAAAGCGAACGTGGCACACCGGTCAGGCCGGGGCCGATCGCCACGTAGAAAAAAACAATGGATGAAGCTGCGAGATTCGCCAGGAAAAGATTGAATACATCGGGAATGGAGACATAGCGCCACCAGCCGTGGTTGAGACCCATCGCCCAGAAGACTGCCAGCTTAATAAGCAACACCGGAAGGATAAGTCCCTCGAAGAGGGCCCAGTCCGCGTGCACGGTGTGAAGGTCGAAACAGAGCAGAAATGCGAGCAGAAAGGAGAGAGCGATGAGCGCAGCCTTGAAGAGCAGTATCATCCAGAAACGTTTTGCCAGAATACACCTGATAAGCTTCACAACCACTCCTTACCGAACCGAACGTATCGGATAACAATTTACACAACAAGAAATACCGAAAAGCATCATAAGTATGCACAAATAATACCGGATACCTTTCCCGCAACCATAGACTTGACTTCCAACACGCGCCGAAAAACTGATTATTCCTGATAAACAGTCACTTAGCTGCGTGTTCTTTCCCGGCGACTCTCATATTTTCATTTCCGCCATATAGTTTATAAGAATATTTCAATCAACTGAATTGTCAAGCGCGCCCCGATTTCCCGTGCTGGTAGGGTTTTCCGGGGGTGAAATGTCAATTCCACCGTTATGCGTGTCAGAAACATGACCCGCACGGAGAAGGTGTCGGAAGAGTTTTCCTTGCCTTTCTCACAACCCACGTTCAGGTGAAAGCCCGTGGTTCAGCCCTCCTTGCCGAAGGCCACCGCTACGGGGAGTCCAACGCAGCCCAGGCCGATAACGGAAATTTTTCCTGTCACTATGATTTCTCTCCTCTTGCGGCTGACCGTCAGCCCCCGTTCGCCCTCTTTTCGCGCTCGGCCAAGGCCAGGTCCGTGTCGGTCATCATGGCCACCAGCCCGTCCAGGTTGGTCTTGGGCGCCCACCCGAGCCGGGTGCGGGCCTTGTTCGCGTCACCC
>CAYSPF010000011.1:0-10272 GCA_964432775.1 uncultured Geobacter sp. | reverse complement strand
GCCTCCACGTAGTCTCCGGCGAATCCCCAGTCGCGCCGGGCGTCCAGGTTGCCCAGGTAGAGGCACGACTGCAGCCCGAGTCGGATGCGGGCTGCGGCGCGGGTAATCTTTCGCGTAACGAATGTTTCGCCACGCCGCGGGGATTCATGATTGAAAAGAATGCCGTTACAGGCGAAAAGGCCGTAGCTCTCCCGGTAGTTGACGGTTATGTAATAGGCATAGGCCTTGGCGCAGGCATAGGGGGAGCGGGGATAGAAAGGGGTGGTCTCCCGCTGGGGTGTTTCCACGACCTTGCCGTAGAGCTCCGAGGATGATGCCTGGTAGAAGCGTGTGTTCAAGCCGGTCTCGCGGATACCCTCCAGGATCCTGACCGCACCGAGGGCGTCCACTTCGCCGGTGTATTCGGGGACGTCGAAGGAGACCCTGACATGGCTCTGGGCGCCCAGGTTGTAGATCTCATCGGGCCGAACGTCCCGCAGCACCTTGTTGAGGGAACTGGCGTCGTTCAGGTCGCCGTAGTGAAGAAACATGCGGACTCCCGACTCATGGGGATCCTGGTAGATGTGGTTTATCCTGCCGGTATTGAAGGAGGAAGAGCGACGGATGATGCCGTGCACCTCGTAGCCCTTCTCCAGGAGAAGTTCCGCCAGGTAGGAGCCGTCCTGGCCGGTGATACCGGTGACGAGTGCTTTTTTCATCGTGAGATACCTTTCCGGGTTGCAGGTATAGTTGCGGTGGTCAACGGACATTCGCCGCGTCGATGATTTTAATCATGGCGCATTTCTTACGCAGCGCATTCAGTCTATCTTGACATGGAATTTTATACATCGGCCAGGGGTACGTCAATCGGCAATCGCACACGACTTTTGAATCTTGAACCTTTCGCCGGGAAGGGATACCATGTGTCGCGTGAAAGCGCAGGGGAAAAAACGACCGATGAAAGGCACACCATGATACTGAAAGGAATCGTCACTGCCGGGGAAGCGGGGAAGCGCCTGGACGAAGCCGTTGCCCTTCTCTTTCCGGCGCTGTCAAAGAGCCGGATCCGCCGGATAATCGATCTGGGAGGGTGCGCCGTAAACGAAACCATGGTGCGGGTGGCGTCGCGGCAGCTCAGGGAGGGAGACGGGGTGATCCTCGGCATCATGGAGCCGGAGCGCTTTCGGGATCTGGTCTATACCCGCGAGGATATTCTCCATGAAGACAAAGAGTTGGTGGCAATCTGCAAACCGGCCGGCTTCAACTCCCAGCGGACGCCCTACCAGCTGAAGGGGACGGTTGAGTATGCGGTCGGGGTCTACTTGAAGGAGAAAGGGATAGAGGAACCGGTACGGATTGTCCACCGCCTCGACCGGGGCACCTCCGGCGTGATGCTGTTCCCGAAAAACCGTCAGGCCGCTGCCCGCCTGTCAGCTCTTCTGAAGGATGGGCTCATGGAGAAGCGTTACCTGGCGCTGGTGACGGGCGAGCCGGAGGCGGCGGAGTGGACCGTCGACGCGCCCATCGCCAAGGTCGGCACATCCCGCTATGGTGTAGCGACGCCGGGGAAGGAGGCGCGAACGGAATTCCGGGTCCTTGCAGCGGCTGGGGGCGCGACCCTGGTGGAAGCCCGGCCCCTCACGGGGAGGACCCATCAGATCCGGGTGCACCTGACGCATTCAGGACTTCCCATAGTGGGGGACTCAACCTACGGAGGGGTCGCGGCGCCGCGCATGATGCTCCACTGCCGGTCCATGGCGTTCGAGGATGAAGGGGGTACGCTGTGCACCGTTACCGGGCCGCCGGGCGATGAGTTCCTGTCCGTCTGCCGGGAGTTCGGGATATCCAGGGGGAGTTGTGGCTAGGGCAAGAGGGGGACGGTGACTGATATTCAGTATATGCCACCATATCACCGGCCCCCATGCTTCGGAAAGCTGCTTATCGCAGCCTGAGCCGGGTAAAGAGTTTGCCGAGTATCCTGTTGACGCGGTGCTCCCGGGGAAGAGAGGAGATGACGGGGTATTTTCGGGTTCCGAGGTTTTTCAGTTCATCCTTGATAGTGGGGTTGTTTTCGTGGAGAAGACCGTCCCGAAAGACCCTGATGGCATCCTGCCTGCGGCCGTCGAGCAGAAGTATCCTGCCCAGGTTCAGATAGTGAACCGAACTCCCCGGGTCCTCGCTGACGGCCAACCGACAGAGGGAAATGGCGCGGTGATAGTCCTGCCGCTCCTTTGCGATGCAGAACGCCAGATGGGAAAGGATTTCCGGACTTTCATCCTGTTTCGCAGCTTCCTCGAAACAGTACAGCGCGCTATGCGTCCGTCCGGCGTTGAGCGCCTCCATTCCTTCCAGGAATAAATCCGTGAAACTTTTTTCTTCCATGGGATTTCTCTCTCTACACTGTCGCTGATTCTAATTCTAATGAATTCTTCGGCATTCGCAATGGATATCTTGAGAAAAAAATGTCCCGCCCTCCGGCACTCTTCATCGGCAGACTTCAGGCAGGGACTTTCTTCGCTTGCGAAGCCCGGAGAAAAAAGAGCTGAGAATGGTGGAGCACTCTTCTCCCCGGATGCCGGTCGTGAGTTCAACGCGGTGATTGAGCCGCGGATCGTCGGAAAGGTCGTAGAGAGAGCCGGCCGCGCCGGCCTTGGGATCCCGGCAACCGAACACCACCCTCTGCACTCGTGCGAGAAGGATCGCGCCCATGCACATGGGGCACGGCTCCAGGGTAACATACAGGGTAGCGCCGAGAAGCCGCCAGTTCCCCGCTTTCCGGGCGGCGGCCCGGATGGCTCTCATCTCGGCGTGGGAGGTGGGGTCACCGCTTCCTTCCCGCACATTAAATCCCCGGCCGAGCACCGCGCCGTCCCGCACGATGACCGCGCCGATGGGGACCTCTCCCCGGGCTTCCGCCTTCCGTGCCTCGCGGAGCGCCATCCCCATCCAGTAGTGGTCGTTTTTCGGTTGCTTCATCCGGACTTGCCCATCCATGTTCCATCGTGCATGCTGAATACCACACTCTCTTCTATATATCGACACAACCGGAGTCAAGTCAAGATATATTAATGAATAGCGGTATTTGTTTAAAATTTTTTTAACCTTAAAACGGAGAATACTGCATGCGAATAGTAGATATTTCAGTCCCCCTCCGCAACGGGTTTCCGGTCTATCCGGGGGATCCGGACGTAACAATCGAGCCGTCACTGTTGCTTGAACGGGGTGACGGCGCCAACGTATCCCGCCTTTCCCTGGGTGACCATTCCGGTACCCACTTGGACGCGCCGAGTCACCAACTGCCGGGCGGCGCTTCCCTGGACGCGGTCTCCCTTTCCCTCCTCATGGGCAGGGCTCTCGTTGCGGACCTTCGTGGAGCAACGGAGATCGGGGTCCGGCAGTTGGAAGGACTTCCCCTCCGGGGGGAGGAGCGTCTCCTGCTGAAAACGGACAATTCCCTGCTCTGGGATCAGCCCGGGTTCCGCCCCGAGTACGTTGCCCTGAGCGTGGAAGGGGCCGGCTACCTTGTTCGCTCGGGCATCCGCCTGGTAGGCATCGACTATCTCTCCATCGAGAAATTCGGCGGCGACGGGAGCGTCCATCGGACACTCCTGGAAAACGGCGTCATTATCCTGGAGGGGCTGGACCTTTCCATCGTTTCCGCCGGTCTCTTCGAGCTTATCTGCCTTCCGCTGCGCATCGCGGGAGGGAATGGCGCACCGGCCAGGGCCGTACTGCGGGAACCGTGAGCGATAAATAATTCCTCCAGTGGCGGAACGCTGACGATTGTTTATACTGAATACAGGAAGACGGCACTATCGGCACTGAAAGGAGGACAACCATGGCACGACTTTCCCACAAGAGGGGAGTGGAGGAAAAGGGACAGATGGCGGCCCGCAGCACCGACGCGTACCTGCCGAAAGAGGGGATGGAGGTTTGCTGGTGCAAAAAATGCGGCATTGTCTACCGGCAGAAGCGCTGGATCATGGACCCGGTGGAACTGGAACAGGTAAAGGCGGATCCCGCGGCAGGTACGATACTCTGCCCCGCATGCCAGCGGATGCGGGATAACGTTCCCGGTGGAATAGTCACCTTTTCCGGCGAGTACATGCAAAAACATGAGGAGGAGATACTGGAGCTTATCAAAAATATCGAAGAAAAGTCCCGGAACAAGAATCCTCTGGGTCGGATTATGGAGATCCGGCAGGAGGGAAATGAACTCACCGTCTCCACCACCGAGGACAAGTTGGCGCAGAAGCTGGGGCGTGATATCTTCAGGTCTCACAAGGGAGATCTCCATTTCAAGTGGAGCGAAGGGGAAAACTTCGTACGGGTGGACTGGAAGAGGGATTGAGTTTATTCTCTTCGAAAGAGAAGGAGCGATCAGCCGGATCGCTCCTTTTGTTTTACCATCCTGAAAGGAATCGCTGATGAGAACGGAGTGGCCGGGAAGAAACAACGGGGCGCGACGCAGGGTTTTGCCGGAAACGCTGAGGGAATGGTTCGACGTATTTGGCCGGATGATCGCCACCGTCCCCAGTCCCATCTATTTCAAGGACATCTCCGGTCGGTTCCGGGTATTCAACAGGGCATTTGAGAGTTTCATGCACATGTCCGGCGATCAGCTGGAGGGACGTCGCTCCCATGATGTCCTGCCGAAACAAGTGGCTGACCTCCTGGATGAAATGGACGGCCGGCTGTTGTGCTGCACCTCCCTGCACCAGAGCTTCCAGACCAGCTACACGGACAGGTTCGGCAGGTACCTGAGCGTTCTCGTCAATAAGAGCATCCTCAACCTGCACGGGTTTCACCAGGGGATCGTCGGCGTGATCACCGACGTGACCGAGCTGGAGCGGACCAGGGAGGAGCTGGATACATCGCAGAAGCTGCTGCGCAACGTGTTCGAGGCCATTCCCGACCTCTTGTCGGTTCAGGATCGGAAACTGCGCGTTGTGCAGAGCAACTGGCACGGCAGGTACGGGCACGTGCCCGAGGAACTGCGCGCCGGGCAACCGCACTGCTACGACGCCTATCACCCCGGCCGAGGCAAACCCTGCAGGCCCTGTCATGTGCTGGAGGTCTTCAGGACCGGCAAACCGGTCCTTGCCGAGAAGTACACACCCCGTGTCGGCCATGTTGAGGTTAACGCCTTTCCCATCCGCGACGAATCGGGCGCCATCGTCATGGTGGCGGAGCACGTGCGCGACATCTCCGACCGCAAGCGGGCGGAGATGGAGCTCTGCGAAGCCAACCAGCGGCTACAGGCGATCATTGAGGCGTCTCCCCTGCCAATCGTCGCCATGGACAACGGGGGAATCGTCAAACTGTGGAATCACGCCGCCCAAAAGGTGTTCGGCTGGGAGGCGAGCGATATCATCGGCCAGGTCTACCCGCTGTTTTCCGACCACCGGGACCGGGAATTCCGCGACCTCTTCCGGCGTCTGAATCGGGGTGAATCGTTCTACGGAGACACGGTGATCCGCGCCCGGAAGGACGGCTCCGCCCTTCCGGTGAGCCGCTATTCTGCCCCCCTGCGGGATGCCGCCGGCAGCATCATCGGTACCATGGCCGTGCTGGAAGACATCACCGAACGCAAGCGGGCAGAGGATGAACTCAAGGCTTCCGAGGCCAATTACCGGGCCATCTTCAACGCGGCGAACGACGCCATCTTCGTGCTCGACCCGGAGAGCGGGGCCATCATCGACGTCAATTCCAAGCTGAGCGAGATGTACGGGTTCTCCCGGGAAGAGGCTCGGCTGCTGGACATCGAGGCGTTCAGCTCGGGGCTCCATCCCTACACCCAGGAGTTTGCCCTCGCCTATATCCGCAAGGCGGGACTCGGGAAAAGCCAGCTCTTCGAATGGATGGCCAAGGCAAAGGACGGTAAGGTTTTCTGGGTCGAGGTGAGCATCAAGAAGACCATGCTCGGGGGTGTCCCCCGCGCCCTTGCCGCGGTGCGCGACATCACGGAGCGCAAGCGGGCCGAAGAGGAACTGCGGGAGAGCGAGGAGCGTTTCCGCAGGATCTTCGAGCAGCAGGAAGACGCCGCCATGATCATCTGTCCGGAGACCCTCGTGATCATCGACGTTAATCCGGTACTGGCACGGCATTACGGCTTTTCCCCGAACAGGCTCTTCCGTTACGGGCCGGGCCTCTTCCTGCAGCAACCGGAACTGGACAGGATCAGCCGGGCACTGCGCGGTATTACCGACTCCGGGCGTATCCAGATTGAACCGCTGGCAACGTTCAGCAAACGCGACGCCAGGATACTCACCTCCTTCAAGGCGAAGCTCATCAAGGCGGGAGGGGTATCGTACGCCTACTGCACCTTCAGGGACATCACGGAACGCCTCAGGATTCGGGAAGAAACAAAGAGAATGCAGACCAAGCTCCTGCAGACCAACAAGATGGCCGCCCTCGGGACCCTTTCTTCCGGCATTGCCCATGAGATCAACAATCCCGTCAACTTCATTCTCTCCAATGCACAGATGCTGCATGACGCCTGGAAAGATATCGAACCGATTCTCGACGAACACTCCAGGGAGCAGGGAGAGCCATCCCTCGGAGGGTTCTCCTTTGGCGAGGCCCGGGAAATCCTGCCGAAGCTTCTTTCGGGAATCATCGAAGGGTCGCACCGAATCAGGGACATTCTCACCGGCCTGCGGGAGTTCGCCCGGGAGGATAAATCACCCCTTGAGCAGCAAGTGTCCGTGAACATGGTGCTGGAAAAGGCCTTCACCATTCTGCAGAACCAGCTCAGAAACTACACCAGCAACTTTCACTGTTCACCGGCGCCCGAGGATCTCCAGGTCAGGGGAAGCTTTCAGCAACTGGAGCAGCTGGTAATCAACCTCACCATGAATGCCCTGCAGTCCCTGCCGACCAATGACTGCGGGGTCTATGTCTCCGTATCCCGTGACAGACAGACCAGGCATGCGGTGATAAGGGTCCGGGACCAGGGGGTCGGAATGTCGCCGGAGGTGCAGAAGCGCATCTTCGACCCTTTCTTCACCACCCGACTCGACAGCGGAGGGACCGGCCTCGGTCTCTCCATCTGCTACTCAATCATCAAGGAACATCAGGGAACGATAGAAGTGGAGTCGGAGCCCGGCAAGGGGACAAGCGTCTTTGTGAGAATCCCACTTTACCGGCCACTGGAGGATGCCCATGAACAGCGTAGCGAACAGTAGTTCTCCTGCCGTGTTGCTGGTCGACGATGAGGAACAGATCCTGTTCTCGTCGACCGTGCTGCTCCGCCGGGCGGCCATCAGGGACGTGAAGACGGTTTCCGACAGCCGCGAGGTAACGGCGCTGCTTGCCGGGGAAGAGGTGGGCGTTGTCGTGCTGGATCTGTACATGCCGCATGTTTCCGGGAAAGAGCTCCTCGCCGTCCTGAGCCGGGATTATCCCCACATCCCGGTGATCGTTATGACCGCCGCAGACGCGCTGGAAACCGCGGTTGACTGCATGAGGATGGGGGCCTTCGACTACCTGGTGAAGCCGGTGGAAAATGCCCGGTTCGTCTCCAGTGTCACCAAGGCACTGGAGATCTTTACCCTGAAGAAGCAGATGGAACGGCTGGAACAGCACCTGTTTACCGGAAAGGTCGAGCAGCCTGCCGTCTTCACCTCCATCATTACCGCCAGCAAAAGGATGGAGGCACTGTTTCAGTATTGCGAGGTTATCGCGCCCTCCCGGCAACCGGTCCTGATTACCGGCGAAACAGGGACCGGCAAAGAGCTGTTCGCCCGTGCCATCCACCAGCTGAGCGGAGCGACGGGACGGTTCGTGCCGGTGAACGTAGCCGGCCTGGACGATACCATCTTCACCGATACCCTGTTCGGCCACCGCAAGGGCGCGTTCACCGGGGCCGAGGAGACGCGGCGGGGGCTCATCGAATCCGCCGCCGACGGGACCCTGTTCCTGGACGAGATCGGAGACCTGTCGTCAAGCTCCCAGGTGAAGCTTCTTCGCCTGCTCCAGGAGCAGGAATATTACCCCATCGGTTCCGACACCCCGAAGAAGAGCGCGGCCCGCATTCTCACCTCCACCAATCGGGATGTGCGCGAGGCCGTGCAGCAGGGAACGTTCCGCAACGATCTCTACTACCGGCTTTGCTCCCACCGGATTGTCATCCCGCCGCTCAGGGAACGACCGGAGGACCTCTCCCTGCTGGTGGATCATTTTCTTTTCAAGGCGTCGCACAATCTCGGCAAAAGACGCCCCAGTCCCCCTCCCCAGTTGATTACACTCCTTTCCGCTTATCCCTTCCCCGGCAATGTCCGTGAGCTGGAAGCGATGGTTTTCGACGCCGTGGCCCGGCATGTCTCGGGCGTCCTCTCCCTTGCCACTTTCCGCGAGGTGATCCGCCAGCACATCACCGAATCTTCGCATCTCCCTTCAGTTGCGGCCGACGGGGCGACCCCGCTGCTCCGCTTCCCGGACCACCTTCCCACCCTGAAAGAGGCCGAAACCCTGCTCATTGACGAGGCGCTGAAGCGTTCCAAGGGCAACCAGGGAGTCGCGGCGTCCCTTCTGGGCATCTCCCGTACGGCCTTGAACAAAAGGTTGAAGCGGACTACCGAACCAGCCGCTTGAACCCTTGTGCCGTCCTTCACACCTGGGACATATTTCACACCGTAGTGTAACGCAGTGGCTGCGGGACTCCTGCAACGTTTCCGGGCTTTTCCCTTTCCCCACCGCACACCCCAGGCTTGCCTTTGACGATCACAACACATTGAAAATACTATCATAATTTACCATTGCACCTCGGCATGATTACTGCTGAAGCAGTGAGCAAAGAAGTTGAAGTAAAAAAACGATCAGGAGGAAAACAAAGATGACAATGCCATTAACAGTAGCCCGGTTCCTCATGCCCCCCATTTCGCTGATTGGCTGTGGAGCATCCAAAGCTGTCGGTGACAATCTGAAAGTTTACGGAGTAAAAAAGGCCCTGATCGTTACCGATAAGGGCCTTGCCAAGATCGGCGTGGCCGACACGATTAAGAAGTATATCGAGGATGCCGGCCTGCAGGCCGTGATTTATGACGGTGCGGAGCCCAACCCGACCGACAAGAATGTGGTTGACGGCTTAAAGGCATACACGGAAAACGGTTGCGACGCCATCGTATCGCTCGGCGGCGGCAGTTCCCATGACTGCGGCAAGGGTGTCGGCATTGTTGCCACCAATGGCGGAAAAATCAAAGATTTCCAGGGATTCGACACGGTGAAGAAACCCATGCCGCCTTTTGTCGCCATCAATACCACTGCCGGCACCGGCAGCGAAATGACCCCCGCGGCGGTCATCACCAATACTGAAAATCACGTAAAAATGGTCGTATGGAGCATCAATGCGTCGGCCAACGTTGCCATCAACGACCCGGAACTGATGATCGGGATGCCCCCCGCCCTTACAGCGGCAACAGGCATGGATGCCCTCACCCATGCGGTGGAGGCCTATGTTTCCCTGGGCCACAACCCGAAAGCCGACGCCCTTGCCCTTCAGGCAATCAAGATGATTGATAAATACCTGCGCAAGGCCGTTGCAAACGGGCAGAATATCGAGGCGCGCACCGGCATGGCGTATGCGGAATACCTTGCCGGCGAGGCGTTCTCCAGTGCGGGTCTGGGAATCGCCCACTCCCTTGCTCACCAGCCCGGCAGTTTCATCGGCCTGCCGCACGGTGTCTGCAATGCCATCTTCCTGCCGCTGGTCTGCGAGTTTAACATGAACGCCTGCCTGGAAAGGTTCGCGGATGTGGCCGAGGCCATGGGCGAGGACATCTACGGCCTGACCCCGCGGGAAGCGGCCCTGAAGGGTATCGAAGCAATCCGGACCCTGTCCGCCGACATCGGCATCCCCTCGGGTCTCGCGCAACTGGGCATGAAGGAAGAGGATATTCCGAATATGGCCGAATGGGCCATGAAGGAAGTCTGTACCCCCACCAACCCCCGGATCACGACCGTGAAGGACATGATTGAGATATACAAGAAGGCGATGTGACATTCTGAGCCGGGCGGGGTGACCCGCCCGGCTGCGCATCCGACCTGATCGCCATGCCGAAGCGCTTCGCGGACAGTGCCGCTGCCCTGGGGCAGTCGGCACTCACCTTCCTGTATGTTTCGTTGCACTACCATGAAATGACGGAGGAATATCCATGAAAAAACTTATTTTTTTCGCGGTTATGGGCCTGCTGCTCGCCAGACCTGACGTATCCCCGGCCGCGTACTACCGTGACTATATTCCGCTTCCCGCAGGGTCAAATCTCTTTGCTGCATACTACAATCATGTCTCCG
>CAYSPF010000010.1:0-36410 GCA_964432775.1 uncultured Geobacter sp. | reverse complement strand
CAGGGTAAGGAGCTGGGAGACAAGAAGGCCCCCGACCACTGCAAGACCCAGGGGACGTCGTGCTTCGGCTCCGGCTCCAAAACCGAGCGCGATTGGCAGAGTTCCCATGAGGGCCGCCATGGTGGTCATCATAATCGGGCGAAAACGTACGAGAGCACCCCGGTGGATTGCATCCATGGCGGATTTCGCTTCCTTTCGCTGCTCCTCCAGGGCGAAATCAATCATCATGATGGCGTTCTTCTTGACAATCCCTATCAGAAGGATGATCCCCACGAATGCGTAGACGGTAAGTTCCTCGTTGAAGATCATGAGGGTAGCGAGAGCCCCGAAGCCGGCCGCCGGCAGGCCGGAAAGAATGGTAAGCGGGTGGATGAAACTCTCGTAGAGTATTCCGAGCACAATGTAAATGACCAGAATAGCCGCCAGGAGCAGGACCCAGAGTCCTTCAAGCGAAGACTGGAAAGCCTGCGCAGCGCCCTGAAAACTCGTGCTGATGGTCGGAGGCAGGGTTTTCCGTGCCTGATTCTCAACCAGCGGGATAGCGTCCCCGATAGCGACCCCCGGTTTCAGGTCAAAAGAGATGGTCACTGACGGCAGCTGCCCTTGGTGGTTTACGGTCAAAGGACCCAAATTTCTCGAGATACTCGCCACCGTGCTGAGCGGCACGAGCTGATCTGCGGTGGAACGGATATAGAGCATCTCCAGAGAAGTGGGACCCGTCTGGTATTGATCCTCCAGCTCAAGTATCACCTGAAACTGGTTATTGGGCGCATAAATGGTCGACACCTGCCGCGCGCCGTACGCATAGTAGAGGGCATCCTCAATCTGCTGCGCCGACAGTCCGAGTGCGGACGTCTTGTCCCGGTCTATCTTCACATGTACTTGAGGATTATTCATCTGAAGGTCGCTGGTTACGTCCTGAAGCTGGGAGATGCCCCGCATCTTCGTTTCCAGTTCCGCGGCGCCGGCGTAGAGAACCGCTGTATCCGGGCTCTGCAGGGTATACTGATACTGGCTCTTGGTCAACCGTCCACCAATACGGATGGTGGGAGGATTCTGCAGAAACATCCTGATTCCCGGTACCGAGGCAACCCGGGGCCGGAGTTCCCGGATTATCTCGTCGGAGGAGAGGCGCCTTTCTTTCCGCGGTTTGAGGCGAATATTCATGCGGCCGGAATTTACGGCCCCGCTGGCGCCGCCGGACCCGACCGACGACATGAATGCGGCCACATTGGGGTTACCGGCGACGATCGTCGCAAGTCGCTGCTGCTTGTCCCTCATTTCCTCAAAGGAAATACCCGGGGCCGCCTCGGTAAAGGCGAATACCTGACCGGTGTCTTCACTCGGCAGGAATCCCTTGGGGATCCGGGTAAAAAGCCAGGCCGTTACCAGGGTCAGGACGACAACAAATCCAATGGTGAAGCGTCGGTGATGCATGACAATCTGTAGAGTGCGGTCGTAGGTTTGGAGCATACCGGCGAAGAAACGTTCCATGACCAGGTAGAGACGTCCATGCCCCTCTGCCGCCGGTGGCCGCAGAAAGCGGCTGCAGAGCATCGGAGTCAGGGTCAGGGAGACGAAACCGGAAATAAGGATCGCCATGCTGATGGTGACGGCGAATTCGTGCAGCAACCGCCCCATGATCCCGCCCATGAAAAGGACCGGGATAAACACCGCCACCAGCGACAGTGTCATGGAGATAATGGTGAATCCGATCTCCCGAGAACCCTTCAGGGCAGCATCCATTACCCCTTCACCCTGCTCCATGTGCCGCACGATGTTTTCCAGCATGACAATGGCGTCATCCACCACGAAACCGACCGAAAGAGTCAGTGCCATGAGAGAGATATTATTGACACTGAATCCCATCAGGTACATGGCCGCAAAGGTGCCGATCAGGGAAAACGGCAGCGCCAGGCTCGGGATGACGGTTGCGGAAACATTGCGCAGGAAAAGGAAGATAACGAGCACTACAAGGCAGATGGTGAGAACGAGGGTGAACTTGACATCGGACACCGACTCACGGATGGATACGGAACGGTCATAGAGGATGTTGAGGTCTACCGAAGCGGGCAACTGTGAGCGGAATTCAGGCAGAAGCCGTTTGATACCGTCCACCACCTCGATGGTATTCGTCCCGGGCTGGCGCTGCACTGCAAGGACAACGGCGCGGGTATTGTTGAACCAGCTGGCAACCTTGTCGTTTTCCACGCCGTCAATAACCCGCCCCAGTTCCTCCAGGCGGACAGGCGAGCCGTTCCGGTAGGTGACTACCAGAGGCCGGTAGGCAGCGGCGTTGTAAAGCTGCCCGGTGGCCTGGATGGTAAAGGCCTGGCGCCTGCCGTCCAGGGTACCGGTAGGCAGGTTGACGTTGGCATTGGACAGGGCGGTGGATACCTCGTCGATGCCAATCCGACGGGATGCCAGCGCTTTCGGATCAAGTTGGGCACGTACCGCATACTTCTGGGCGCCGAACACCTGTACCTGGGCCACGCCGTTGAGCATGGAAATGCGCTGGGAGACAAAGGTGTCTGCGTATTCATTAACCGTATAGAGCGGCAGGGTCTGCGAACTCAGGGCAAGATAGATAACCGGCTGATCAGCGGGATTCACCTTCTGAAAGGAGGGGGGCGCCGGCATGTTCTGGGGCAACTGGCGCGAGGTCCGGGAAATTGCGGCCTGGACATCCTGCGCGGCGGCGTCGATATCACGGGAGAGGTTGAACTGGATGGTTATACGTGTGGAACCGATCCCGTTGGCGGATGTCATGGAATCGATGCCGGCGATTGTTGAAAACTGCCTCTCCAGGGGGGTTGCAACCGCCGATGCCATGGTATCGGGGTTTGCCCCCGGAAGATTGGCCGACACCTGGATGGTGGGAAAATCCACATTCGGGAGGTCATTTACCGGAAGGAGCCGATACGCAAACAGACCGAAGATGAGGATGGAGGCCATCACCAGGGTAGTCATGATGGGGCGGCGGATGAAGAGCGCCGTACCATTCATCGGCGGCCGGCCTTTCCGTTCACGGCTTCAGTCTTCAGGGAAACCCTGGCGCCGGGCACCAGTTGCAGGTGACCGTCGGTCACCACCATCTCACCGGGTCTGACACCTTTTTCGATAATGGTTTCGCCGCCATGGATACCACCGGCAGTGATCGGTCTCATCTCCACGCTCCGGTCGGTCTTTACGACAAATACATAGGATCCCGCCTGGCCTGTCTGGACAGCCTGGGACGGCACGACCACGGCATCCGGAATCGTGGTGAGAGTGAGGAGTACCGAGACGAACTGACCCGGCCAGAGGCGTCTTTCGCGGTTTGCGAAGGTCCCCTTGATCTTGATTGTTCCGGTGGAGGCATCCACGGCATTATCGAGAAAACTCAGCGTACCCTGTTCCGGCGAGGAGGAACCATCGGGAAGAACGGCCTCCATTTTTACCGTACCGGCCGTCATGTATTTCCTGATTTCCGTCAACTCCTTTTCCGGCACGGAAAAAGTGACATGGATCGGGGTAACCTGGTTGAGAGTTACCAGCACCTGTGTATCATTGGCCTTTACCAGATTCCCTTGCTGCACCATCAGGTTTCCGGTACGGCCGTCGAGGGGAGAACGGATGGAGCAGTAACCGAGCTGGACGGTTGCATTGTCAACAGCAGCCCTGCCGGCCCGCACCGACTCGGCAAGGGCATCGGCGTTGGCCGTGAGCTGGTCATACTGATCCTGGGTGACGATGCCGTCACCCAGAAGTTCTCCATACCTCTTCGCCTGCCGACGGGCATATTTCTCCTGGGCGGAATCCCGCGCTACTGCGGCTTTCGCCTGCCGCAACGCGGCTTCGTACGGACGGCTGTCAATGGCAAACAACAACTGCCCCTTCCTGACATCCTCCCCTTCACGAAAATGAACCTTCTCCAGAAGACCGCTTACCTGCGACTTGACGGATACCGAGGCGTATGCTTCAACGTTTCCGATGGCATGAATCTGCACGGGAACGCTCTTTTTCTGAGCGGTTACGGCCATAACCGGAACGGGTGGTTTCGATTTCGGCTCTTCCTTTTTCGCGGAACAAGCCGTGAGAAAAATGAGCATCGTTACGGCAAGAACGCAGACTCTTGTGGTTACAGCCAAACCGGCGGGTACTCGACGACAGAGCGGAGTGACTATGTTATCTGCTGGCGGAGTGATAGAGAGCATCTGCTTCCTTTCCGTTCAGAGTTATGCCTTCCCGCTCCAGCAGATCGCCGGTAACCTTCCAGAACAGGCCGATTGCAATGGTGTATTCAGCCTGTGCCCGTATCTGGTTTGTCTTGGCCGCTACCAGATCATTCTGCACATCAACTACTTCCTTGGTGGTGGCAAGACCCACTTCATTCTTTTTGATATAGGCGCGTAGCCGTTCTTCGGCATAGGCTAATCCCCGATCAGCGACATCCAGTTGCAGATAATTCGCCCGAATCCCCCTGATGGCGATTTTCACCTCGTTCCTGATGGTATCCTCGAGATTTTTTACCTGTACCCGCGCCTGTTCGGCGCTGAGCCTGCTCTTGATGAAATCGTTTCTCGCAGCGCGGTTGCCGATTGGGTAGGTGAGCTGCAGACCAACTGCCCAGACCGGGTATTCAGCGGAGCCGACCTTGTCCAGGTCCCGCCCGTAATCTTTCCCGAGACCCGCCAGTGCAGCGCTGGTGTTGAACGTCAAATCAGGCATCATGCGGTTGTGTGCCACACGGGTCTGCAGGTCGGAAGTCCGCAGATTCGTTCTCTGGGCCAGCAGATCGGGCCGCACTGCCAGAGCCCGCGCAATGGCCTCACTTTCATCCACCGGGTACTCTTTCTTCGTTGGCGGATCAATTGGATTCACCTCGGGATTCCCCGCTATCTGCAGGAGAAAACGCATCACGTCCATCTGGTCTCTCAGGGACTTTTCCGCATCAATAAGCTCCTTCTCCCGAGTGGAAACACCAAACTCCGCATTCAGAATTTCCATGGCGGGGAGCACCCCGGCCCGCACCCTTCCCTTTGTCTCATCAAGAATTTTCCTTGAGAGCGCAAGTGCGGTCTTTTTCGCCGACAGGTTTTCCTTGAGACTGTACAGGGTAAAATACGCTGTCCTTGTTCTGGTCACGATGTCGATAAGCTTACTCCGGAACTGGTCCAGTGACGCCTCCTTGCTGTTCACCGCAACGGCAATCCCCAACTCGGTTGCATCCCGGCCGAAGTTCTTGAGAAGGGGCTGGGAATAGCTGAGCGTCAGTTCGGACTGCCAGTATTCGTTCAGAAAGCCTCGGGAAGCGTCTGAATTGTTATGATTCCAGAGGTTATCAAAAAACAGGCCCACGGTCCCGCCGATGGGGACGAGCTGGCTGATGCCCGCGTTTGCCTGCAAATTCTTCTCCCTGCTGATACTGGCGCCCGACAGGAAGGTACTGGCGGGCTGGATGGTGGATTGCTGATAATTGGTAAACAGGGTTAGCAGAGGGTCGTAGATGCCGCGGTTTTTTCTGATATCCGCCTCGCTCATTGCCGGGTTGTAGAGCTCCGCCCTGACCTCCAGGTTTTTTTCGACCGCCATACTGATGGCCTGTTTCAAGGTCAGGCTGACAGTGTCCTCTTCGGCATGGGCATATCCGGACACGTTCACGCAAAGCGCCACAAGTGGAATCGTAAGAAACCAAAACGACAAACGATTAGAAAACATCGGAAATCCTTTCTAAAATAAAAGCTGTGTTTCAAGGCCTTCTCTAGTGTTACTCGTAGCGCAAAGCCTCGATGGGGTTCAGGGAAGCGGCTTTACGAGCCGGGTAAAAGCCGAAAAAGATGCCGATCGCTCCGGAAAACCCGAAAGCCATGGCAATTGCCTGGAATGAGATCAGCGTTGGCCAGTCAAAAAACACCGAAACCAGCTTGGCGCCGCCGACCCCCAGCGCCATACCGATTATTCCGCCAATAAAAGTCAGCAATACCGCCTCGGTAAGAAACTGGAGCAGTATATCCCGCTCCTTGGCTCCGATTGCCATGCGTATCCCGATTTCCCTGGTACGTTCGGTGACGGAAACCAGCATGATATTCATAATGCCGATCCCACCGACAATCAGGGAAATGGATGCTACCGCTCCAAGCAGCAGGGACATTGCCTTTGATGATTGCTCCGCGACATCCAACAGCTCGGTCAGGTTTCGCACGGAAAAATCGGCATCACGACCGGGTCCTATTTTGTGCCGCTGCGTGAGGAGAGCGTTTACCTGCACTTCAGCCCTGCTCAGGTCCTGTTCGCTGTTTGCCTGAATCATGATTGATCCGACGGAATTGGGAAACTGGCTGCCGAAAAGTTTTCGCTGGGCCGTTCGCAGGGGAACAAAGACAATGTCGTCCTGGTCAGCTCCCTGGGGAGATCGACCCTTACCGTCCATAACCCCGACCACAATAAAGGGAAGTTTCTTGACCCGCACGATCTTTCCCAAGGGGTCTTCGGCTCCGAACAGGTTCTCGGCAACAGTTCGGCCTATCAGGCAGTTCTTGGCTGATCCGTCCACGTCCGACTGGGCAAAACCCCTCCCTTCGACAACCCGCCAGTCCCGTGCCACAAGATACTCCGGAGTTATTCCCATAACCGATGTGGACCAGTTCATGTTGCCGTAGACTACCGGCGCCCCTCCCCGTACAACAGGGGCTGCGAGCGCCACGGACGGGCATTCCGCCTTGATTGCCTTTGCGTCATCATAGGTAAGGGTTGGAGTGCTGCCGTGACCGAGACGCATGCCGCCGCTTGTTCTCGATCCGGGCAAGACAAGAAGGATATTGCTGCCGACGCTGGCAATCTGGTCGGAGATAATCTTGCTTGCTCCGGAACCGATTGCGACCATGGCGATAACGGCGGCAATTCCTATTATGATGCCCAGCATGGTAAGAAACGAGCGCATCTTGTTGGTCCTGAGCGCCCGCAACGCAATTTTGAGGCTCATCAGAAACTCGATCACATCCGCCCCCTCGTCTGTTCGGCATCCGCCTGGCTCGCGACCGGTGTGTCTGAAATGATGCGGCCGTCCCGAAAGACAACATTCCTCTTGGTAAAGACGGCAATATCCGGCTCATGGGTGACCATGATGATGGTACTACCCTGCTTGTTCAGTTTCTGAAAGATCGCCATGATTTCCACACTGGTCAGCGAATCCAGGTTTCCGGTCGGTTCGTCCGCCAGAACGATGGCAGGCTCGTTTACCAGCGCCCTAGCAATAGCAACACGCTGCTGCTGTCCACCCGACAGTTGTTTGCTGGTATGCTCCGCCCGATCTGCAAGGCCGACCAGAGCCAGGGCGGCAAGCGCCTTTTCCCTTCTGATTGCCGAGGGAACCCTTCCGTAGATAAGCGGAAGCTCCACATTTTCAACCGCCGATGTTCTTGCCAGCAGGTTAAATCCCTGGAATACGAAACCTATCTTCTTGTTGCGAACCTCCGCCAGGGCGCTTGCGGACAGGCCCCGGACGTTCTCTCCCTGTAGCCAGTATTTACCGGACGTGGGGAGATCCAGGCAGCCGATGATGTTCATGAAGGTTGACTTTCCGCTTCCCGAGGCGCCCATGATTGCGACAAAATCTCCTTTTTCCACATCCAGGGAAACACTTTTCAGGGCCTCAACGCTCTGTTCCCCCAGACTGTATACCTTGGATACATCTGTTACCCGGACAATAATTTCTCCCATTCAGAACCTCGGACCCATCGCACCGCCGGCGGGGCTCGCTTTCTTCTTTGGAAGAATCTGTTCGATAATAACCTCCTGGCCCGGGCGCAACTCTCCCTGAACAAGCTCCACGTGCGAGTTGTCCGTGGCCCCGGTCTTAACTTTCACCGGCACGGGTTTGCCGTCTTTCAGCACAAAGACCTTCTGTCCGGCATTACCCCCTGTCCTGCGCTTCCCCGTCGGCGATTTCTGTCCCGTTTCCTCCCCGTCGCTCACGGGTTTAAAGCGTAAAGCAGCACTGGGGATCTTCAGCACATTGTCTTTTCTCATCACCTCGATGCTCACATTGGCCGTCATACCCGGCTTGAGCCTCAAATCCTTGTTTTCGACAGTAATGACAACGTCGTAGGTTACCACATTCTGGGTAATTATCGGCGCAATTCTGACCTGGGACACCACACCTCTGAATTGCATCTCCGGATAGGCGTCCACGGTAAAGACTGCGGGTTGACCTTCCTTCACTTTACCGATATCGGCTTCATCGACACTGGTGTTTATCTGCATCTTGGTCAAATCCTGGGCGATGGTAAAAAGCGTAGGGGTCTGAAAGGATGCGGCAACAGTCTGACCCACATCCACATTCCTCGACACCACAGTACCATCAACGGGAGAGCGTATCGTGGCATAGTTGAGATTCGTCTGTGTCTGCCGATACGCGCCGCGTGTCTGGAGCAAACTCCCCCCAGCCGCCTTGACGGCAGCCGATGCTTCTTTGTATTTGGTTTCTGCGGCATCAAAATCCCCTTGGGATACAATCCCTTCTTTCAGCAATTGCCTGTTCCTCTCCAGAGTCCTCCCGGCATCGAGTGCTACTGCTTTTAGCTTTGACAAGTTTGCTACGGCACTCTGATAGTTGCCCTGACTCTGCTCCACCTGGGAATTGAAGATTGAAGGATCGATTTGCGCGATAATTTGTCCTTTTTTTACCAAAGAATTGTAGTCGACAAAGAGCTTCTGAATGGTACCTGACACCTGGGTCCCGACCTGGACAGTGGTGACTGCGTTGAGAGTTCCGGTGGAGGAGACCGCAGCAACGATGGCGCCGCGTTCAACGCGGCCGGTTGTAAAGGAAGATTTCTGCTTCTTTCCGAACAGCAAATAGATGCCTCCGCCAATGAGGCATACGCTGATAACGACAATAATAACAAGTTTCTTCATTGCAACCTCAAGTGAGTGTTTATTTCGTGTAGCCTGATTTATCCCCAGGGACAATTGATCACGAGTTAATTTTCTTGTCACGAGACATTTTGCTTGTCAAGGCAAAACTGATACCGAAACGTTTTTCCTTTACTATATCGTCTAACCTATGAGGCGGTTGACGCAAAGCGTTACACCATGCGAAGTACCGGCGCCATGAAATCCCGGCAGTGGCATAATCCCAGCATGTACCGCCTTCTCCGTAGCGCGGAAAACGTCGACTTCAAGAGCACTTCAGCGACTTTTTGTCTTTGCGGTACCCGTTTACCGTTTACATTCTTTTCAAAGAATAAAATTTGAGCTAGTGTGGTTCCGGATTCAATTTCGCTCACAAGTTCCGTTACGGAGTGTCTTCGAATATGGTTCTTCTGGAACTGCACTGATGTCTCGTCGCCGGTTCGTCATTCCGGACATCCATGGCTGCGCTCGAACATTTGCAGCCCTGCTTCATGATGTTCTACGGCTGAAATCGACCGATATTCTCTACCTCCTCGGTGATTACACCGATCGCGGACCGCGAAGCAGGGAAGTTGTCGACGCCATCATGCATCTTCAGCAGACAGGCTACCTCTTGTATCCCCTGCGGGGAAATCACGACGATATGCTCCTGCGCGCTTGCGGAAACCTTGATTACCTTCGAGTCTGGTTACTGAACGGTGGACGAACAACCCTCGAAAGCTTCGGTGTAGACGACCCTTGCGAAATCCCCCTTCTATACAGGAGGTTTTTCTCACGTCTTCCTTACTACTTGGAATTGGAAGACTGCATCCTTGTCCATGCCGGATTGAACTACCATGCCGAAAATCCGTTCAGTGATACGGACGCAATGCTCTGGAGTCGTCCTTCCGACGGGGAAGCGGATTGCATCGCCGGAAAAGCTGTCATCTCAGGCCATACCCCGGTCACGAGAGAAACCATCAAAAGGTGTCTGCACACGGGGCGAATACTTCTGGATAACGGATGCGTATACTCCACAAAACCTGAACTTGGGACTCTGGCCGCCCTTGAGCTCGATTCACGGACACTCTATTTCCAGAAATACATCGATTAAGGAGTAACAACAGGAGGTACTTTTCATGAAACACTATCGAAAGGAACTCTGGTTCGAGATCTCAAAGAGAAGGGATTTCATCAACATCACCCAGCAGATTCGGGAATGCGTTGTGGAGAGCGAAATCAGGGATGGTCTTCTGTTATGCAACGCGATGCATATCACCTCAAGCGTCTTCATCAACGATGATGAGCCCGGCTTGCACCTGGATTTTGAAGAATGGCTGGAAATGATCGCGCCGGAAAAACCCTATTCTCAATACCACCACAACGGGTGTGAGGATAATGCCGATGCTCACTTGAAAAGAACGATCATGGGCCGTGAGGTTGTGGTGGCAGTAACCGACTACGACCTGGATTTAGGGCCATGGGAACAGATCTTTTACGGTGATTTCGATGGCAGGAGAAAAAAGCGGGTTCTCGTCAAGATAATCGGAGAATAGTCGTTTATTCCGCAAGATCTCGATTGCAGGCAATCGCTTTCCATGCCCGAAACTTCCTCACAAGCTCACAAGGATGATAGGAAAGTTTTGACTTGCGGAGGTTCGGCTCCCCTAGATCCTGTTCCCGATTCACGTATGTACAGTCAGTAAAACAACATCGGTTGAATTCACGATCCGCAAGCTGGTAAAGTCCATCAAGAAACGGGTCTGCCTTCAGGAAGTGGCAAACCGACGTATCGACATTCAACCTCTCCCCAAGAGCAAATGCCCGCATGGTTCCTTCCACGAGGATGACCACTCCTTCCAATCCAAGCCGGTCCGCCATTTCAATCGCTTCAGCAGCAGCATCCACCTCAGGGCGAAGGGAAGGGCTTTCAACCTCCGACCTGACGCGGAACCATTCCTCAAGAAGACGGAGCGCTCCCTCACGATGCTCACGCAAAAAAGGCATGACAGTGAATTCATGCCGGGCAGAAAAATAATTAATCCGGTTTTTTTTCTTGTGGTATTGGTTGCCGGGGAGATCTGCAAGATTCTGCCGAAGATAGAGATAATCAAAGGCATCCCGGTCCTCGACGATTTCGATATTTTTCCTCCCCATCAGGAAGTCTGCAACAAATCGCTCGTCACAACCGTAGAGTACCATCCCGTATTCCAACAGGGTGGAAAGCGTCTCACCCGTATCCCCGCCCAAGGGAGGAAGAAAAAACTCGCGACCATCGTAACCCCTGCCGAGGACGACATAGGAGGCTTTGAGTCTGGTAAGCCGGTACGAATGTGCGTGGCGAAAGAGATAGAGATTCGCAAAGGTGCCTTCCGATATACGTGGCTGCACGGATCGGAAAAGAGCATCAAATAGTCGTTTGTCGTCCAAATGAATACTTCTTGATTCAGGGTAGCAAGGGATCTTCATTAGTTTCTCCGGTCCGGGATAGTATACCAGAGATGTGGGTTTCGCCGCAAAGTTACTTGAAGCGGAATCTCATTATTCAATCGTGTGAAGCGTGAGCAGTATCGCTTTCAAAGACGTGGACGACAGGGAGGGAAAAAAGACGAAGCAACGCGGACAAGCCTGCAATGACTGAACTTCAGCACTGTGATGGCCTTTCATTGCAGTACAATGTTGCAGGATAAGTAATGAATGTAATTCTGGATGGGGTACGTTTTACTACCTGATGTAAACCGGCTTACAAGAATAGATTCGGCGGATGCTTGTCATACTAGCCTTCAAAGGAATTGCTTCTCAGACTCAACTATCTCGTATGCACAGGCAACCGCCTCATCAGACCTGATGTTTAAACACTGAGTATAAGCAGTCATTGTTCGAGAGACTCCAGGTGGAGTCTCAGCCAATAAAGAAATCATGCCTCCGGGCCCTATTCGACAAAATAGTGGTATCCAGCAACTCACCGCACCCGGTGCATTTCCATGCGTAAAAAGATCGAACGTAATCGAAATACTTTTCTGAGAACATAAGCCCTTTGCATTTTGGACATTGCATATCGATCCCTCCCTACTGAGAATATCAAGATAACCAAGTACAGGGATAATTACATCATGCATGCCAAACATATCTTCGGTTGTCGTCGAGCTTCTGTCTTCGTTTTGGAAACAGGATAATTTCATCGCAAAATCAGTACAGTAAGCTTTATTTAAAAAGGTGATCCAGTTGTTTAATTTTTGCATCCCCAATACCAGAGACCCTCTTCAGATCGCTAACAGAGCAAAAACCGCCATTTTTTTGACGATCAGCAACAATCTTCTCAGCCGTGACCGGTCCTATTCCAGGAAGCTTCTCCCAGTCATCCGCAGTCATCTGATTCAGATCCAGAGAAAGCCCGAGTATGATTTTTTCTCTGACCGCCATTTTTTCCTTATTGATTTCAATATGATTTCCATCGCTTTGTGTAATCTGAACCACATCACCGGTTTGTATTTCATGATCAGCATGTGATTTTTCTCGCGAGCTTGCGCGAACACCAGCAAGCGTCATTTTCATGACGGTTTCTAGCTCCGCGCCATGATTAAATTGGTAAACTCCTGGATTCACTATACTCCCTCGCATTCGAATCGTAATACTTCCTGCCGGAGCAGTCCCCTCAGGCAAAAAAGCCATGGTATCTCCCATCCGTGAGATACCATGGCTTTTCGTATAAAGCGCTACCGTCAAGGCAACGGCAACAAGACAAAGAACAAACCGATGAAAACGCTCGGTCACTTTCTGACAGGCTCAGACTCTTCTGCCTTGTCCAGTTTATATTCGATGCTGTCTATGAGGGCCTGATAGGAAGCCTCGATAATGTTGTCTGAGACACCTACCGTACCCCACCGGCTCTCCCGGTCACCCGACTCAATCAGGACTCTGGTGACTGACGCAGTCCCCTGACCGGCAGCAAGCACCCGTACTTTGTAATCGTGCAGCTTAACATCCTTCAGCTTTGGGTAAAATTTCTCCAGAGCCTTTCGAAGAGCGTTATCGAGGGCATTCACCGGCCCGCTCCCCTCCGCGGCTGTATGTTCTACTTTTCCGCCGACCTTGACCATGATGGTAGCCTCAGAAAGAGGCTTCTGATCTTCATGCCGTCTTTCATCAATGACACGGAACCCCATCACGGAAAAGAATTTCCGGTGAGTGCCGAGCGCCCTCTTCATGAGAAGCTCAAACGAGGCCTCGGCGCCTTCAAACTGGTAGCCTCGATTCTCCAGTTCCTTGATATTGTCAAGGATTTCCATGGCCACCGGGTCTTTGCTGTCCAAGTTGATGTGGAATTCTTCCGCCTTTGCCAAAATATTTGACCGTCCCGAAAGATCGGAGACCAGCACCCGGGTGGCATTTCCCACACGCTCGGGCCTGATGTGTTCGTACGTCTCAGGATGTCGCTGAATCGCGCTGACATGAACACCCCCCTTATGGGCGAACGCAGATTTCCCGACGTACGGCTGATGCTTGTTCGGGGACAGGTTGCAGAGTTCATAGACGAAGCGCGATAACTCCGAGAGCTTTGTAAGCCTTTCTTCAGATATGCACTCTCTTTTCATCTTAAGCACAAGGGCGGGGATAATTGAGCAGAGATTCGCGTTTCCGCATCGTTCGCCGAAACCATTAATTGTCCCCTGTACATGAACCACGCCATGTTCGACAGCGGTAAGGGTATTGGCAACTGCGCATTCAGAATCGTTATGTGTGTGGATTCCAAGCGGTGTTTTGACACAACTCCGCACTTGATCAACAATACCGGCAATTTCAAAAGGCATGGTACCGCCATTCGTATCGCAGAGAACGATACCGTCAACCTTTGCCTCCTCCGCGGCCTTCAGAGTTTTGAGGGCATACTCAGGATTGGCCTTGAAACCGTCAAAAAAATGTTCGGCATCGTAGAAGACCTCTCCCGCATGGCCCTTCAAGTATTCCAGTGAATCGAATATCAGCTCAAGGTTTTCCTGGAGGGAGATGCGCAGCGCCTCGTGAACCTGAAAATCCCATGTCTTGCCGAAGATAGTGATCACATCGGCCTCGGACTGGATAAGTGTGCGGATATTCTGGTCCTTGTCCGGCGTACTCTTTGCCCTTCTGGTGGAACCGAATGCCGTCACTTTCGCGTGGCCGAGTTTTGTTTTCCTGATTTCCTTAAAGAATGCCACATCCTTCGGGTTG
The DNA here is from genome assembly GCA_964432775.1 of uncultured Geobacter sp. GTDB lineage: Bacteria > Desulfobacterota > Desulfuromonadia > Geobacterales > Geobacteraceae > RPRC01. The sequence goes on along the minus strand of CAYSPF010000010.1, from coordinate 22,325 downwards.
CTCCCCGGCCACCCACCTTCGATATAGTGAATGCCCATCTCGTCCAGACGATGGGCAATACGGATCTTGTCTTCGACAAGAAGGGAGATATCCTCAGCCTGGGTACCATCACGGAGCGTTGTATCATAGAGCTTTATCTGGCTCATGCATCACCTTTTACATTGAGATAGTAGTTATTCCGGCCTGACATCCTTTCCGGACAATCCGAATGCGTCGTGAAGGACACGGACGGCCAAGTCCGTATACTTGGCATCGACAACGACCGATATCTTTATCTCGGATGTGGAAATCATCTGGATATTGATGCCCTCTTTGGCAAGGGTTTCAAACATCTTCGTCGCGACGCCGGCGTGGCTTCGCATGCCGAGGCCCACCATGGAAATTTTAGAAATATTCTCATCAGTAATGACGTCTCCGGCATTTATTTCCCCGGCAGCTTCCTTTGTTATTATAAGAGCCTTCTTGAAATCGGACTTACTGACAGTAAAGGTGAAGTCGGTGTATCCGTCTTCGCTGACGTTCTGCACAATCATATCAACGGAGATGTTCGCGGCCGAGAGTGGTGAAAGCAGCCTGGCGGCAATCCCCGGTCTGTCAGGTACCCGCATGACGGCGATTTTGGTTTCATCTTTCGCATAGGTAATTCCAGAGACGAGAATCGACTCCATTTCTTTATCCTCCTTGGTAACCAGGGTGCCCGGATTATCGTTAAAGCTTGAGCGGACATGAACGTCCACGTTGTATTTTTTTGCAAACTGTACGGAACGGATCTGCAGGACCTTGGCGCCGAGACTGGCAAGCTCAAGCATCTCGTCGTAGGAAATTCGTTCAATTTTTCTCGCATCCTGACAGATATTGGGATCCGTCGTATACACACCGTCCACGTCGGTGAAAATCTCGCACACATCCGCCTTCAGAGCAGCCGCCAAGGCAACACCGGAGGTATCGGACCCTCCACGACCAAGGGTCGATATATTCCCCTCTTTATCGACGCCTTGAAAACCGGCTGCGATGATGATAGTCCCGTCATCCAGATCATGCCGTAATTTCTTGTCACTGATTTTATCAATGCGCGCCTTACTGTAGGCGCTATCGGTAATGATGGGCACCTGATGGCCAAGATATGACTTGGCCTTGTATCCCATCGATTTGAGACACATTGCAAGAAGCGCCACCGTTACCTGTTCACCCGATGACACGAGCACATCGTACTCACGGCTGTCGGGGAATTCACATATCTCATTGGCGAGGGCAACCAGCTTGTTCGTTTCTCCCGACATCGCGGAAAGAACCACGACAAGTTGATTTCCTGCATCATATCTTGCAGCAACACGCTTGGCGACATTTCGGATACGCTCGACGCTACCAACCGAGGTGCCACCGTATTTTTGCACAACTAGAGCCATTTCCCGTCCCCTATCCTATGTAGTTGAGTGCATCCATTATCTGTTTTGGGATGTCTAAACCAGGAATTACCGAGCAGGGCAAACACTATGTGTTTGCTTCCGCGGCAAATTCCTGTGCAAGCTTCTCGTAGCGGCCTCCACAGGGGATAAGCTCTATCCTGCGGACGGTCTCCCCGCTGCGGTCTATAGCGACCCTCAGGTACGCGGCAGGAAGCTCGGAACAGAGCCTGTCGGCCCATTCCACCACACAAACTCCCCGTCCGTAGAAATACTCTTCGAAACCAAGTTCCCGGATGTCCCCGTCTCCCTCCAGGCGATAAAGGTCAAAATGGTAAAGTGGTATCCTGCCCGGATATTCGTTCATCAGCGTGTAGGAAGGGCTAGATACGCAAACATCGGGTGCAACTCCCACACCCCGTGCGAAACCTTGGGTAAAGTGCGTCTTTCCAGAACCAAGATCGCCTGTCAGAGCGATGAAATCACCGGGCAGCGCCAGCTTTCCGAGCCGCTCCCCCAAAGTAACGGTATTTTCAACGCTGTTGCTGATAAAGACTGACACGCCTTTACTTGACCATGCTTCGGATGAGGTCGATTCGGGAGACGATCCCCACAAGCTTTCCCTCTGCTACTACCGGAACGGCATGAATTTTCCGGCCACTCATAATGTCGGCAATTTCGCTTACCGGCGTTTCCGGTGTGACCGTCAGAACCTCTCGCGTAAAGATATCCGCAACCGTTCCGGCCGTCATCCTTTTCAGTTCTTTTTCAAATTTTTTCTCGCTCTCGAGGTAAATTACCCAATCGAACAGGGAAATGACGGTTGGTATATGAAAACTCTTGTCCTGTTCTATCAGGTCCGACTCGGTCACGATTCCGAGAAGCGTTCCTTCCGAGTCCAGCACCGGAACACTCCCGATACGGTGAGCCGTGATAATCTCGGCCAGTTCGCGGATTGTTGTTTCTGTCGTTACCGAAACTACTTCCTTTGTCATGATATCTCTGGCTGTAAGCATCTTTATTCTCCCTGCTGAACAAGCTGTTTGATTCACACTTCATCATGCAAGCCCCGGTACGAGCAAGCTTTCTGGTTTGAGTGCACATTGGTATCGGTTTTTTCAACCCCGAGTAAGAGAATGAAGGATTCTCTGATATGCAAGGGGAAGCCTCTCCTGGACGTCCGTCGCGGAAATCCCGATCTCGCCCTTCTCCTGCGCCACAAGGTCGGCAGCAAAACCATGCAGGAATACGCCAAGACGGCATGCTTCTCCGGGAGGATAGTTCTGACCGAGCAGCGAAACAATGATCCCGGTCAGGACGTCGCCCATGCCACCGGATCCCATGCCGGGATTGCCGCTTCCGTTCACGGCAATCTCTCCTTCGGGCGTTGCGATAACCGTCCCTGCTCCCTTCAACACCAGGAATACCCCGTAACGAACCGCAAATCGCCTGGCCGCGGAAATCCTGTCGTCTTCAATCGCGGAGATGGACAGTCCTGTGAGACGGGACATCTCTCCCGGGTGAGGTGTAAGAACCAGGGCGGAGGTCCTTTTCTTGTCCAGGACAGCCACGTCTTCGGCAATTGCGTTCAGACCGTCGGCATCCACCACCATGGGAAGGGAGACATCCTTTATAAGCCGGCGCACAAGCGCGAGGGTCTCCGGTTCCCGTGAAATCCCGGGACCGATTGCAATGGCGTCTTTGCCCTGAATTGCGCGCAGGATTGCATCACTGTTACCAACCCGTAAAAACCCCTTTCCCGCATCATCGAGAGGAAGGGTCATCGCCTCCGTTGTCTTACCCTCGAGCACAGGGTTAAGACTCGCTGGAACGGCCAGGGTAACAAGGCCGGAACCGGTCCTGACTGCGCTGTTTGCCGCCAGGGAAGCAGCTCCCGTTTTGCCTGTAGCGCCGGCGACAATGAGGCAATGGCCATAGTTTCCCTTATGTCCGCACCTGCCCCGCGACTTCACGAGAGGCCGGACGCTCTCTTCATCCAGGAACTCATAAGTCTCCATGGATGCCGCAATCTCGTCGGGGATCCCGATATCAACTACTTTCAGTTTTCCGGCATACTCTCGTCCGGGATAGACGGCATGACCCACCTTGGCAAAGCCGAACGTCACCGTCACATCCGCGTGAACCGCATCTCCCAGGACGCGCCCTGTCGATGCATCGATGCCCGAAGGGATATCAACCGCCAGGACAGGCCTTCCTGAAGAGTTAATCATTCCGATGGCCTCGGCGTGGACACCAGAAACCTCCATGGTAAGCCCGATGCCGAACAGCGCATCAACAATGATCGAGGCGTCTCGAAAGACCCCTGCATGGTGAAGCAGATCCCCGCCGGCGGGGCAAAACATGGCCATGGAATAATCCAGCAGCGCGAGATTATCCAGCGCATCGCCCGTAATATCCTTCCGTTCCGCGAGAACAACAACCACGACGTTCCAGCCTTGCCGCTGGAGATAACGAGCAATGACGTATCCGTCACCTCCGTTGTTGCCCTTGCCGGCCAAAATCACGGCTCTTTTGCCGTTCGCCGTGCCCCACTCTGCGCAGACCACATCAGCGCAGGCGCGTCCTGCCGTCTCCATGAGCACCCGACCGGGAATCCCGCGTTCGTCCATCGTCATTCGCTCGGCGACACGCATCGTTTCAGCTGATACGATTTTCATGCTCTACAGCTCCAGAATCACCATGGCAACGCCGTAGGCGCCGTCGTGGGAAAGAGAGGCGTGACTTTTCCTCAGCCCCAGTTCCGTGAAGATGTCGGCAGCCCTGCCATGGAGTTCAAGTTCCGGTTTTCCGAGAACATTGTTGATCACTTCCACATCCTTCCAGGACATCCCCTCCCTCAGGCCAAGACCGCTCGCCTTGAAAAAGGCCTCCTTAACCGCAAAACGAAGTGCATAATGCTGTGCGCTTCTCTTCCTGCTTCGGCAATATTCGATTTCCCGCTGCGTAAAAAGCCGCTGAAACAACGCGTCCTTCCCTTCCGCCAGGAATCGCTCGAAGCGCGATATGTCAACTATATCAATACCGGTACCATAAATCATCGAATTACCCGCTCGGAAGGCACGGTAGAGGGCACGGCAAACGAAACGCACCTCGATTCTTCCCCGGCGCCTACCCCCCTCGGTTCTCATAAATACTCAGGGCTAACAGACCCCATTCTCTTCGACTTACTTCAGCCGGCTCCGCACCAGCCTCTCCCGACGGCTGCCTTGCACCTTTTTACCGGGAATCCATCCCCCTGTCAATTTCTTCTTTCCCTGCATTTCAGTATGAACAACCCTCGAAAAGAAACGAACCGGGCCAAGACCCGACAAGGAAAGAGACAAGTTTATCAACAGACAGGAATACTTTCCACCTCCGGTTTACCGAGAGACTATTTGGTGGTAGAATTAACGGCAAACGGAACTCAACAGGAGGTGCATATGTCGGACAGGAATACAACCGTGAAGGCGGGGGCGCTACTTCTCATCGCCGGGGGCATCATCGGAGCGGGCGTTGCATTGCTGTTTGCTCCCCAGTCCGGAAAAGCCACTCGAAAGGACATTTCCCGGTATGCCCGGAAGGCGAAAAGAAGAGCGGAGGAAGTCGTCGATGATTTTTCGGACAGCATTTCCAAGATGGTCGACGCAGTAGGCGAAAAGGCCGCAGACATCCTCGATAAGGGGGTGGATATGGCTCACGACTCGAAGAAAGAGATCCTTAAGGCCATTGAAGATGGGCAGGTAAAGCTCGAGAAACAGCGTTCACGCCTGGCGGGGTTCCTGGGATAACCTTCCTGCCGAGCCCGAGGAGAAACAAGGGGGGCGCGCTTTCAGCGCCCCCATCCACAATCAGAGACGACCGGAAGCCCTATCACTGTCCAGTTTCTTCTTTCAGCCCCTCCAGAACCGCCTTCACCTCACGGATCATTTCCTCCGCCCGCGGTGACTTCTCTTTCTGCAGGTACAGTTCAAAATAGCGGACGGCATCAGCCACACGCTCCTGATCCAGGCAGATGCTCCCCATGGTGAGATAGGGCAACGGGAAGGAAGGATCGAGGCGGATAGCCTCAAGACACTCAGCTTCCGCATCTGCAAGCTCATCCATGTCATAGTACAACTCTCCCAGGTTAAAATGGGCAGCGCCGTCCTCCGGGTCGACTTCTATCCCCTTCCGATACGCCTCGATGGCCTTGTCCCTCTGATCCAGCCCGTAATAGGCGTCTCCGAGGGCATTCAGGGCAAAGACATTTCCCGGATCCATCTCGAGAGCCTTGGTATACGAACTGATGGCTTCATCGGGTTTCTCCATGCAATTGAACACCAGCCCGATACTGACATAACCGTCGGGATCATCCGGAGTCACTTCAACAACCTTGCGGTATGCGGCAAGGGCATCTTCGTAACGCCCCGCCTCGAAGTGCAGGTCACCGACTGCGGTCAATGCATCGGCATTGGCGGGTTCGAAGCGAAGCCCTTCAGAATAGGCGGCAAGCGCTTCATCCAGCCTTCCCTGCTCTGCGAGGGCGGAACCCATTCTGAAGTGTCCCTCCGGTTTTTCCGGTTTCTGCTCAACACATCGAGCAAAGCATTCAACTGCCTTCGCATACTCGCCATTTTCCAGAAACGTACTACCCGCTTGCAGGTTTTCTTCAAACAAACCGGCCATCTATTCTCCCCTCCTCTCCGCTTGTTTCGTTATTGGGGCAGACTATAGCAGAAACTTGTGTCCTTTGCCAGAAATCACCCTATTCTCCCGATATATATTTGAAAAGCCTTTTTTTTGTATTTCGAATCCCGTATACTTCAACGAAATTGTCGGGCGGGGAAAAGTGAAAATGACGGAAGACAGCTTTGAAAGCCTCGGCCTGCGAACCCTGGAAGATATCAGCGACCTGATTCTCCATTCCCACGACCTGCGGCAGACCCTTCAAAACATCGTCAATCTGGTTGCGCGGCGGACAGGCTCGGACGTATGCTCCATCTACCTCCTGGAGAAGGATGGGGAAACACTCACTCTCTTTGCCACCAAAGGGCTTTCGAGAAGTTCGGTGGGAAAAGTCCACATGAACACGTCCGAAGGCCTCACCGGCCTGGTGGTAGAGCAGAGGGGCGTGGTCGCCATCGAGGATGCTCCGTCTCATCCTCGCTATAAATATTTTCGTGAAACAAAGGAAGAGCGTTTTCACTCCTTTCTCGGTCTACCCCTGTTCGAACACAAGAGTCCCGCCGGTGTTATCATCGTTCAAACGAAAGAACCCCGATCCTTCACGGCGAAGGAAATCAGTACACTGACCACCATTTCCAATCAGATCAGCAGTATCATCATCAACGCTAAGCTACTCGACTCCATCAGGGAAAAAGAGGAGGAGCGCGCCTTTTTCGAGCGGGAACTCCAGAAGATTAAGGCGGTTGAAATAAACGAAATAGCGGATCGGCCCCGCGCCGGAAAAAAGGGAACTCAGCTGCGAATGCTACGGGGCATCGCCGCTTCCCCGGGTTTTTCGGTGGGTAGAGTTTCCATTATTGAGCATTCCTCAGGGACAAATCTGCTCACGCTTCCACAGGTAGGTTCGCGACAGGAAGAAAAAAAGCGGTTTCTTTTGGCCGTGGAGAAGGCCAGGATTCAGACTCTGTATCTGGAAAAGCGCGTAGCACGGGCACTTTCCCGGGAAGATGCCGCGATTTTTCATACCCACCTGATGATCCTTGAGGACCGGGGATTCACTGCAAAGATACATGACCGCATCGACCGTGACTACGGAGCGGTTCGTGCCGTAGAAGATGTGGTCGAGTCTTATGTTGTTGCCTTTTCCCGGATGGAGGATCCCTATCTTCGGGAGAGGTCGGCCGACATGAAGGATATCGGCCGCAGGATCATCGATTGTCTCACGGGAAATGACCGCCCAACCGTTAGATTTCGCGAAAAAAGGATCCTGGTCGCAAAAGAAATCCTCCCCTCCGATCTGGCATCCCTTGACCATGACAAAATCCTGGGGATCATCTCGGGGAGTGGCGACGTTAACTCCCACGCATCCATCATGGCAAAATCCCTCGGGATACCCACGGTAATCGCGGGGTGGAACGAAGTCAGGGGGATCACCCACAGGGACGAAGTAATCGTCGACGGTAACACGGGATGCGTTTACATCAACCCTGACGCAAAGGTAAAGGGTGAATACGAGCGCCTCCACCTCGATTTCAGCCGGAAACAGCGTGAACTGGCAGGGCTCCGCGACCTGCCGGCTCTCACCACGGACGGGACGAGGGTGCATCTTCTCGCCAACATCGCACTTCTCAGCGACATCAAGGTTGCACTCTCCCATGGAGCAGAAGGAGTCGGGCTCTATCGCACGGAATTTCCCTATATGGCCCGCAGTTCCTTTCCGGACAGGAACGAACTGGCCCGCCTCTTCCGCAAGATACTCGAAGGGTTCTCCCCCCTTCCGGTCACCATCCGCACCCTTGATATCGGAGGCGACAAAAGCCTGTCCTACTTCCCCCACCCGAAAGAAGAGAACCCCTTCATGGGATGGCGCTCCATACGGCTTTCCCTGGAACGACAGGACATCCTCCGCGAACAGTTGGCCGGTGTGCTCATGGCATCCCCCTACGGTACCGTGCGCCTCATGTTTCCTCTTGTTTCTTCACTTGAAGAGATTCGGCGCATCAAGGTGATTCTGGCTGAAACCAGGGAGGAAGTGGAGAGATCCGGCCATTCCGTAGCGGACAACATCCAGTTCGGTATCATGATCGAGATCCCCGCGGCTGTCCAGATAGCGGATTTCCTGATCCGCGAAGTGGATTTTTTCAGCATCGGCACCAATGATCTTATTCAGTACACACTTGCCGCCGACCGCAATAATGCGAAGGTTAACCAGTATTACGATCCCTACCATCCGGCAGTGCTGCATTCCATCAAGCGGGTTGCCGACAGTGCGGCACAGGCCGGAAAGCGCATCTCCCTGTGTGGAGAAATGGCGTCCGACCCGTTGAACGCAATTCTCCTGCTCGGTCTCGGCATCACCGAGTTCAGCCTCTCGGCGCCCTCACTGCCCGTCGTTAAGCAGGCTCTGCGCTCCATCTCACGAAGTGAGGCCGAGATATTTGCCGATAGCATTTTGAAACTGGGCAGCGCTGTGGAAGTTCGGGAACAGGTAGGGATTTTCAGAAAAAGATTCGATGTATCCGCCATTCCGGACGATATCCCGCAGGAAAAGGAGAAGAGAAAAACATGACAACCCCCAAACAGAAAATGGAAGTTGCAGGCTCGGTATCACTCTGCAAGGCGGATTTGGTATTTCTTGGCAGCGACAGAATCAGGCTCCTGGAAATGATTGATGAGCATGGTTCCATCACCAAGGCGGCCAAGGCGGTCGGCATCAGTTACAAGACGGCCTGGGATACGATGGACGCAATTAACAACCTGTCCGACAAGCCACTCTTCGTCCGCATGGCGGGCGGGAAATCCGGCGGCGGAACACGCCTGACCGATGAGGGACGGGAGGTGATTAAAAAGTACCGGGTCATTGAGGAAGAACACGAGAAATTCCTGGCTAATATCACGAAACGCGTCGGGTCGGCCCACGATCTCTATAAATTCATCAAGAGGATATCCATGAAAGTAAGCGCGCGGAACATCTTTTCCGGCACCATCACCAGATTGAAAAAGGGAGCGGTCAACTCTGAAGTAGTTCTCTCGCTGAGAGGTGGTGACGCCCTCGTGTCGATAGTAACCAACGAGAGTGTCGAGAGCCTCGATTTGCAGGAGGGCGCCGACGTCTACGCAATCATCAAGTCGAGTTCGGTACTCCTGGGAAAAGATCTGGAGGTCGGCAAACTCAGCACGAGCAACATACTCCAGGGGCGGATCATGAAGGTGATGGAGGGCTCCGTCAATACGGAGGTTACCCTGGAACTCTCCGGAGGCAACACCATCAGCGCAGTAATCACCTGCGAAAGCGCCCAGCGTCTTTCCCTCCGCGAGGGGGAACGAATATGCGCAGTCTGCAAGGCGTCCGATGTCATTCTGGGAGTCGGGTAAGCCGGGTGGCTAGCCGGTCTGCGGCTGCTTCAATCCCAGCTTTTTCATGACCGCCTGCATGTCATCCCAGACCTCACGTTTCATGGCCGGATTCCTCAGCAGAAAGGCCGGGTGAAAGGTGGGCATGAGAGGGATGCCGTGATAGTCATGGAAACGCCCTCGCAGGCGGGAAATGGGATCGCGGGTATGCAAAAGGGTCTGCGCTGAAAAGGTGCCGAGAGCCACGATGACCTCGGGTTCGATTGCCCGCATCTGTCGAAGGAGAAACGACCGGCAGACATCAATCTCGGCAGGCAGAGGATCCCGGTTGCCGGGAGGACGGCATTTCAATACATTGCAGATATAGATCTGGTCTCTTTCGAACCCCATGGCCTGGATGATCCTGGTCAATAAACGACCCGCCTCGCCCACAAAGGGCTCACCAGCGAGGTCCTCCTCGCGGCCGGGCGCCTCTCCGACAAAAACGAGCCGGGCTTTCTCGTCTCCGGATCCGAACACCAGCTTGGTCCTGGAGGCTCCCAGCGCACAACGAAGACAGCCGTCCAGTTCCTGCCTGATTTCCTCCAGAGACTCCGGAACTGAGTCTGCGTGCCGGACAACTTGAGTGCCTTTCGCGGTTTCCTCTCCATGAGTTTCCGGCACAGCATCAGCTTCCCGTACTTCGTTGGAGACAGGCAGCGAATCCACACCGGTTTCCCGCAAATCAACGAGATATCCCCGCAGGGCAGACAGGAGGTACTGAAGTTCGGAATCGGACACGCGTTACCCCTTTACATTCCACGGTACATTCTCTATTCTGTACTACATGGTTATTTTTTCAACGGTTCTTCTGCTTCTTCTCTTCCTGCCAAACAATGCCTTTGCCTGGGGAGCAGGTTTTCACCTGCAACTCGGTTCAACAGTCCTCGGCAACCTTCGGGCGCTTTCACCGGCCGTTGCCGCCCTGATCGGAGAATTCCCCCTCGATTTCCTGTATGGATGCATCGCGGCAGACATTACTATCGGCAAGAAATTCACCCATTATCTGCAGCACTGTCACCGCTGGCCCATCGGTCTGAAAATTCTCGCCAACGCAACGAGCCGGTCTCAGGAGGCGTGTGCACTGGGCTACCTGTCCCACCTTGCGGCGGACACGGTCGCCCACAATTTCTTTGTGCCCTACAAAATCATGCGGAGCTTCTCGACGCTTACCATGAAGCACACCTACTGGGAGATGCGCTTTGACAGCGCCGTGGACAAGGAAATATGGGAGGTCGGACAACGGGTGTCCCTGGGGCACTACAAGGGGAACGACGCCCTGTTGAGAAAGGTGCTTTCGGACACCATCTTTTCTTTTGCCACCAACAAACGGATCTTCAATTCAATTCTGCTCCTGAGCCGCATGAAAAAATGGCAGGGCGTTATCACTACCGTTTCAGCTTCTTCACGCTATGTGCTTGAGGAAAGCGACCGCCTGGAATATACCGCGCTCTCCGAGGAAGCGGTTTTCGATTTCCTGAATGCCAGGGAAAGGTCCCGCTATTTCCTTGCCGACCCGACCGGGGAGCGGGCGCTGGCAACCGCTGAGGCTGTTCGAAAGAACTTTCGGATCCTCTACAAAAGCGGCAAGATAACGCGGGCAGAGGCATTCCGACAAATTGATGAGTTGAAACCAAAACTGCGCCAGTCCATCTGTGCCCCTGCCATGCTCCAGCAGATTCACCCGACAAACCGGGACCGGAAACCCTATCCGTTCTTCCCGCACCGATTCTGACTCCGCAATTTCACGATCCGATCCAGAATCGCATCCGCGAGTTCATCCTTGCCCATGAGCGGCAGATCCTCCACGTGCCCATCGCGGGAAAGGATCTTCACAATATTTGTGTCCACGGCGAAACCCGCCCCCGCACACGTAACATCGTTGGCGACAACCAGATCCAGGTTCTTTTCCGTTAGCTTTGTTGCTGCGTTCTCTTTCAATTCTCCGGTCTCCGCCGCAAAGCCTACCAGGAATCGTTCACCCTTGTTCCTTCCCAGTTCTGCAAGGATGTCCTGGTTCTTTACCAATTTTACGGTGAGCGTGGGATCAGTCTTTTTAATCTTTTCCGATGACCGCTCCGCAGGCCGGTAATCGGCCACGGCAGCCGTCTTGATAACAACGGTAGCGGAGGAAAATGCCCGCAGAGCGGCTTCACGCATCTCTTCTGCAGATGTAACCCGGACGGTATTCACTCCCCACGGCGCAGCCAAAGAAACCGGCCCGGTCACGAGGGTTACCTCCGCCCCCCTTCTACGAGCGGCGCGAGCCAGGGCATACCCCATTTTCCCGGATGAATAATTACTGAAGAATCGTATCGGATCCAACTCCTCGCGGGTAGGACCCGCGGTCACAAGCACCCTCTCTCCGCGGAGATCCTTCCGCGAAAGTTCTGTCAGCGCGACTTCAAATATAATGGCCGGGTCCTGAAGTTTCCCCTCCCCTTCCCATCCGCAGGCAAGCATTCCGGTTGCCGGTTCAACGAAATGGTAGCCGCAGCGCCGCAGTTTTTCCTCGTTTTCCCGGTAGAGGGGATTCCGATACATGGCCGTGTTCATCGCCGGTGCGATCAGCACCGGGGCCTTCGTTGCCATTACCGTTGTGGTCAGGAGATCGTCGGCGATGCCCGACGCCAGTTTTCCGATGAAGTTGGCGGTCGCCGGTGCGACGAGAAAGAGATCCGCCCGTTCGGCAAGTGAGATATGGCCAATCTCCTGCTCCTCTATGAGACTGAAAAGGTCTGAATGGACCGGGTTCCTGGAGAGGGTCTGAAAGGTGAGCGGGGCGACGAACTGCTGTGCCGCCCTGGTCATGATTACGTGCACATCGGCGCCTGCTGTAACGAGTAGTCGCACAAGTTCCGCCGCCTTGTAAGCTGCAATACCCCCGGTTACGCCAAGGATGATCACTTTACCTTTCATGTTCCACCTCTCCCTAGATGACACCCGCGGGAGCAAGGTACGGGTTGTATTTCCTCTCCCTGCCGATGGTCGTTGAGGGGCCGTGTCCCGGATAGACGACCGTTTCATCGGGAAGGGTCAAGAGCTTTTCCCGGATACTCTTGCCCAGGGCGACAGACGACCCTCCGGGGAAATCGGTCCTGCCGACCGAATCCGCGAACAGGGTATCTCCGGTAATGACCAGTCCTTCCCGTTCCAGGTAGAGTGAGCATCCTCCCAGTGTATGCCCTGGCGTATGCAACACGCGCAAACGGTACTCGCCGAAGTCGACGCTCTCTTCTTCCCTCAGGAACCCCGATGGAGGCGGTGAGTTTTCAGCCGTCAAGCCGAACATGGCCGCCGTATCAACGGCCCGCAACAGCATCGGAGCGTCCAGTTCATGGATGAGAAGCCCGGCGCCGGTCTCTGCAAGTATCCTCCGGTTGCCCCCGGTGTGGTCGAAGTGACCGTGAGTGTTTATCACGGCGATGATTTTCAGCCCATGACGGGAGACCTCGGCAAGAATACGATCCGTATCATCACCGGGATCAACAACCACACCCTCCCGGCTTTTCTCGCATCCAAGCACATAACAATTAACCATCAGGGCGCCGACAACAACAGACTCAAAAATCATGCTTCACCTTTCACTTAAAAGAGATCGAGATTTTTCTGCTTCAGTTTTTCAAATGGTGTGTGACGGAACCCGCCGTTCTCCTTTTCCCTGGTATCCGCGGCGCCATCTGTCTGCCGCTCAACCGTCGGGGAACTTTCAGGTGGGCCACCGACCTCTTCTTCATGACCATTGTTCTTGAAAAAGTATCGGTCATACAGCCGATGATACGCCGTCCATCTCGACTGGCTCACCGGCTCCTTCCGCATGTGGGTGCGGATACCGTTGATCTTAGAATCGAGATCGTCCAGGTAATTGAGGACCGTCGCCTCAACGGTCTTGGGACGTTTCGGCGACCCGAATTCGTACTGTCCATGATGGGATAGGATCATATGCTTAAGGAGCATCGCCAGTTCCACCGGGAAGCCTTCGATTGCCGAGATCTTTTCATGCAGCATCTCCACCCCGATGGTGATGTGGCCCACAAGTTTCCCCTCATCCGTGTAGTCAAAGGAACGGAGATAGGTCATCTCCCGCACCTTGCCCACATCATGGAGCAGTGCCCCGGTCAGAAGCAGATCCCGGTTGAGTTCAGGATAGAGGGGAATAATCCGGTCAATGAGCCGCGCAACCGCCAGGGAGTGTTCCAGAAGTCCACCGAGATACACGTGGTGCATCCCCTTGGCCGCGGGCGCCGTCCGGTAGAGCTCCAGGAAAGCGGCATCATCAAAAAACGAATGCAGAAGACGTCCCAGATTGGCGTCGGCACAGGTCTCAACCAATGAGGAAAGCTCGGCAAGCATCTCGATTCCGTCCCGATCCCCCTCCGGGAGAAAATCCGCGATAGAAACCTGATCGTCAGCCACCCGCGAAAGATCAGACACAATCAACTGCATCTTTCCCAGATAGACGGTGGCCTTGGCACGTATGCGGATGAAATCGTCCTTTTCAAACACTGCTCCGATGGTATCCACATCCTCCCAGACCCTTCCCTCAATCTCGCCGGTTTTGTCCATGAGGTGAAGCGTCAGATACGGCTTTCCATTTCTTGCCACGGCAGAAATCTTTTCCTTAACGAGAAAAGTAGAATCAACCTGTGTTCTGTCCCGGATATCGCTGACAAATGTCTTGGTCACTCACTGCTCCTTGTGTTTTCGGATAATTCCCGGGCAATCCGGTCGGCCACCCGTATTCCATCAATAGCCGCGCTCATGATTCCGCCAGCGTACCCTGCGCCTTCCCCGGTAGGGAAAAGACCTTTGAGACTCACCGACTGAAGGTCGTCACCCCGCACGACGCGAACAGGGGAGGACGTCCTCGTCTCGACACCGGTAAGAGTTGCCTCTTGCGTAAGAAATCCGCGCATCTTTCGGTCAAATCCCCTGATTCCCACCTTCAGCGCCTGACCGACCTCACGGGGAAGCACCTGCGTCAGGTCGGTCTCCACGACACCGGGGCGATAACTGGAACAGACTCCCCGCGAACCGTTCCCTTCAACAAAATCCAGCAGATTCTGAGCCGGGGCCCGGTACGTGCTGCCGCCGACGGAAAAGGCCTTCTGCTCCCAGATTTTCTGGAATTCCACGCCGGCCAGGGCATGGTTTCCCGGGAAATCCCTGCCGTCAACCGCCACGACCATTGCGCTATTGGCATACGGCGTATCCCTCCGGTAGGAGCTCATGCCGTTGGTGACCAGACACCCCTCCTCGGATGCGGCAGCCATCACGACCCCTCCGGGGCACATGCAGAAGGAGTAGACCGAACGCCCTGTTTCCGGGTCGGCAAAAGTCAGAGCATATTCTGCCTGCGGCAAGTGGGGATGAAAAGGAACACCGTACTGGATACGGTTAATCAGCTCCTGGGGGTGCTCCACACGCACCCCGACGGCGAAGGGTTTCTGTTCCAGACGGATTCCGCGGCGTACGAGCAGTTCGTACGTATCACGGGCACTGTGGCCCGTCGCTAGCACGAGAAAATCGCAGGTAATTTCCTCTCGACCGTCAAGCACAGCACTGTTCACACGATCGTTTCGAAAGGTAAAATCGGTCAGCTTTCGCGAAAACAGAACTTCGCATCCGCGGACAAGGAGTTCGCGACGCATTCCTCGAACGACCCGGCGCAACCTGTCCGTGCCGATATGGGGTTTTGCCAGCAAAAGGATCTCAGTCGGAGCACCGAAATGAACGAGGGTTTCCAGGACATACCTGAGATTGTCATCGCGGATCCGGGTAGTAAGCTTGCCGTCGGAAAAGGTACCGGCGCCGCCCTCTCCGAACTGAACATTGCTTTCCGGATTCAGACTTCCGCCCCTCCAGAAAGCCTCCACATGCCGAACCCTTTCCTCAACAGGTCGTCCCCGCTCGATGAGCGTCGGACGCAATCCATAGGCGGAAAGGCGTATTGCGGCGAAGAGTCCCGCAGGCCCCATCCCCACGATGACGATTTTCCTGTCGGCGGCAAGTCGTGGAAAAGAGCGCTGCGGCTCGACTGCAACTGGAATGATGTCGGGGTCGAGACTGAATCGTTCGCTACAGCGCTCTTCATCCCTGACGGAAAACTCAATCGTATAGACATACCGGATGGACGATTTCTTCCGGGCGTCAAGCCCCTTTCGAACAACTCGCCAATCGGTGATTTCATCACTTCCGAGAAGCAGACGACGATGCAGATGCTCGAGAAGCTCTTCCTCGCGGACCCTGAAATCAACGGCAAAGTTGCGTAGTTGGAAAAGCACGTGGCACCCTTACCGGCTCGCGGTGAAATAGTTTCTGCGTTCCAGCAACTGTTCGACGATAATGACGATATCCAGCGGTTTCGTTGATTTGGGAATATGGACACGCGCGCCCATCTCTGGTGCCTCATGCTCGTGGGGCAACCCCCTGAACATGGAAGTGAGCAGGATGAGAACGGGTTCCACATCTCCTCCCAGTCGGGTTATTTCGAGGCAGGTGCTGACTCCACCCAGTTTCGGCATGACCAGATCAACGATTACCACGTCAGGGGTCTCGTCCAGAAAGACTCGTATCCCCGCCACGCCGTTGTCGGCGGTTACCACGGAAAAAGCATTATCCCGAAAGGAGTCCGAAAGGGTTTTTAAAAACAGGGGATCATCATCGATAATGAGAATTTTTGCGCGGGGGACTCCCATCGGAACCTCGGGTGAAGGCCTCAGAATTGCGCAATACTACACTATCGCCGGATAAAAGTGAAGGGGAAACGCCTAGCTGGACGCCGCTTCAGGAACGGGAAGAAACACGGTAAAAACCGTTCCTTTCCCCTCCTCGCTCTCCACTTCTATCCTTCCGTTGTAGGTCCTTACGATCCGGAGAACGACCGAGAGACCGAGACCGGTGCCGGAATTTTTCGTGGTGAAAAAGGGGTCGAAAACCCGGGTAATATTTTCCTGCGGAATACCCTTACCCGTATCCGACACTCGAATTACAATGGTGCTTTCATCCTGGTCCAGCACGACCCCCAGAACACCTCCGTCGGTCATTTCTTCGATGGAATTGACAAAAAGATTGGTAAATATCTGCTCAAGCTCCGTCGGGTCCGCCTGGATGGGAGGCGGTATCCTGAGGTATTCCCGCTTCAGGCTGACCCGGTGCATCTCCATTCGGGAAGTAAACAATTCGATGGCGGAATCAACAACCTCCTTGATGGAAACTTGCCGCAGATGAAAGCGGGGCCGTTTTACGGCGTCCATCAGTTTTCTCAGGATACCGTCGATTCTTTTGATTTCCTGCTCGATCTTTGCGAGGCATTCCAGCCTTTCCGTCTCGTCGGGGCTCCCTTTTACAAGTTGGACATACAGTCCGATGGAATTGAGCGGATTTCTTATCTCGTGGGCCATCCCGGCGGAAAGGTACCCGAGGGTCGACATCTTCTCCGCCTGAATGATCTCCCCCTGAACTCTCTGCAGCTCATTGGTTTTTTCCCGAACGCGCTCTTCCAGCTCACGGTTCCAGGACGCTATCTCCCGAACGAGACTATCCCGCTCCACAAGGAGTTCACGGTTGCGAATCTCTATCGCCCTTACTTTCAGGACCTTCTCAACCCTTTCCACCAGATCCTGGTTCAGAAAAGGCTTCACGATGTAGTCGGAAGCCCCGGCTTTCATGAGCTCCACGGCAATCCGTTCACTTCCCCGACCTGTCAGGATAATGACATAGGTGGCTGGAAATCGTTGCCTTATTTCTTTCAGTGCGGAAAACCCGTTCATTTCCGGCATCATGTAATCAAGAACCACAATTTCGGGATTGTTCCCTTTCACCAGGGCAAGGGCTTCCGGCGCGTTCGCGGCGGTAAGAACCTTGAAACCGCGGTTGCGGAATACTCTCGCCGTCAGATCGAGATTTATCTTCTCATCGTCAACAATGAGAATGGTCCTTCCTCCCCGGGATGAGTTTCCACCAGTTCCCGGTTTATTCATTGAATCATTCATCATGTCTGAACTATTCCCCGTATGCGCGCTGATGCAGAAAAGGCAGCGTAAAGCTGCCTTTTCCCTGTGTCCGCGATAAAACTGAACGTCACGTTATTCCTTTTTCTCGGGAGGCCGCACCGTCATGACAGGGCAACGGGCTCTTCGAACAACCCGTTCCGCCGTGCTCCCGAAAAGAAGGTGATCGATTCCTGCTCTCCCGTGGGTACCCAGCACCACAAGAGAAACTTCCTCATCATCCACCTTCCTGAGTATCTCTTCATAGGGGATTCCCGAAGCAATGACGGTTTCATGCTTCGGCAGATCCTGCAACCTTCCTGCACAGAATTTGACCATCATTTTTTCAGCCGCATCAATAATCTCCTGCTCAAGCGAGTCGAAAGAGATATGAGGCACGTAGAAGCCGCGCAGGTCAACGGGCTCGTTGATGACATGCATAATTATCAGTCTGCTGCCATACTTCCTTGTCAGTGTGTACGCATACTCAAATGCGTATTCGGAAATCTCGGAGAAATCGGTGGCAAAAAGGATAGTGGAAAACTCTTTCATGTGTGCTCCCCCGTCGGCGATCTATGAGCCGTCAGATTCAAGAATCTTATTCATGACCAACTTCAGCTCTTCAATCTGAACCGGCTTGTTAATGTACTCGAAAGCTCCCAGGTTCATGGCCTCCAGATACGAGTCCACCCCCCCGTAAGCAGTTATCATGATTACATTGCTTTTTGGAAAATTCTTGTTGAGCTCCCTCAGGAACGTTATCCCGTCCATCTGGGGCATCTTGATATCCGTAACAATGAGATTAACTGATTGTTTGCGAAGAAAACTGAGAGCTTCGCAGCCG
Organism: uncultured Geobacter sp.; assembly: GCA_964432775.1. GTDB lineage: Bacteria > Desulfobacterota > Desulfuromonadia > Geobacterales > Geobacteraceae > RPRC01. The sequence goes on along the minus strand of CAYSPF010000010.1, from coordinate 4,029 downwards.
TTGGATACGCTGTCAACATGAAAGCCCTCCCGAACCAGAAGCCTGGCAAGGGCATAGCGGGTATTTTCCTCATCTTCTACAATAAGGATTCTCTTTGCTTTCGCCGGGCATTCGGTTGTGGAACTCTTTGCGGTCATGGAAGTGAAGTCTACCAGAGCACCGGCGACTGTCAAGATCATCAAACCGCTCAGGGTGCGGTTCCGCCTCCTTCTGCATCAGCCTTCAATACCACATGAGCCGACATTCCCCTCTCACCGAAAGGTTTGAGAATCTTCCCATTCAACTCGGCCTCGACTCCTCCGGCATTGTCCAGATCAAGGGAAAAGACCTTTTCAGCCTTCCATTCTATGAGGTCTCCGGCCTTCAAGTCGTATTGCTGCGAAATCATATCATCTATGGTTACAACAAGAAAGCCGTCCTCAAGGGCCTTCATCTTCAGGACGATGCCCCTTTCCGTTGAAATGGAATGGCTTGGTGGAGGTTCGATTACTTCAGGACGTGGGCTTTTGAGAGGGTTCCCCTCCGGTACCGCAGTAATCTGGGGCCGCAGGGAAGAACTGTCAACGTTCATCACCGGCGGAAGCGACACGGGAATATCCGCTTTCCGTTCAGGCTTACTGTCGTTGTCTCCAAAAAGCAGGGTTCCCGCAACGATGAGGGCGCAGATCGCAGCAAGATACCAGAGCCATCTCTTTCTCGAGCCAAGCGATATCTCTGAGGCAACGGATTCGCTCGTGCATCCCTTTGGTTCATCAAGCGGAATAACAAGGGGAGAGGCCTGTGGATACAGAGTCAGGACATCCTGCTCATCGATTCCTAGATACTGGGCATAGACGCGAAGGAATCCCCTGGCATAGGCATCACTGGGAAGCTTTGTATAGTTGTTCTCTTCAAGGGCCGCGAGATACCCTTTGGCAATCCGTGTTACCCGGGCGACATCTTCCAGTCTGAGCCCCTTAAGCTCGCGAGCAGACCGTAAAAGTGACCCGGCGGTTTGTCCCACCCTCTCGGAAGAAGCCGTATCAGGCATCACTCACTCACTTGAGCATCTCGAGATATTCTTTCGAGAGTTGTCCCATTTCACCGTCACCATCAATACGGATTACCTCGTTGAACTCCAGCTTTGCCGCTGCTGTTTCCTGCATCTTAAGATAGGCAAGGGCCAGATTGTAATGGGCCCTCCCATAGTCCCTGCTCAACTCGATGGACTTTTTGAATTCCGCTATTGCCAATCCTACCTTATCGTCCGCAAAGTACACCCTTCCCAGATTCATTCTTGCTATCGGATTTCTTGGATTACTGCTGACAACGGGGCGAAGAATGTTCAGTGCGCTCGTGTAATCTCCCTTTCCATAGTAGGCAAGCGCCAGATTCATGCACGCGGAGTCATTATTCTGATAAAAAATGTCGTCTTTCACTATCGTTAGTTGACTGATGGCTGCGTCCCATCGCTGCATCTCCAGGTAGTTTACTCCAAGATTGTTTCGAGCTTCGGAGAATGTGGGCTGGATAGCGATTGCCCTGAGGTATCTCGTTTCCGCGAGGTCGTACCTCTTTTTGAAGTAATAGACCTGACCGAGGTAATTCAGAAGGAGTGGATCGTCGGGAGTGAGTTTTTCCGCTTCCGTAAAATCAATGAGCGCCCTGGTGTAATTACCCTCACCTAAAAAGGAAAGACCCATCTGGTAGTGGTACGAAGCCTTCTTTTTAGACGCATCCATGGCGGCGCAACCGGAGCAGACGGCAACGGTCACGAAAGCCAGGGTCAAGAAATGCAATCTCATGGTGTTCACCTTCCCGAGCGCCTCTTTGATTGCCGACATCGCTCCCATCTCATCGAGTTCAGTGAGCTTCCCCCGTTTCCGGGAGATCTTCGAAGTGCGTCATTGACTTGAAACCGCGATACCGGTCTTCTATCTCCCGGTAGGTAAGGTTCTTCAGCCGGTTCAGGCTGAACTCTTCTACCGTAAACGAGGCCATAACGCTGCCGAAAATGATCGCCTGGCGTATTCCCGCTTCCGACACGTTGCCGGTATTTGCAAGATACCCCATGAACCCCCCGGCAAACGTATCCCCTGCGCCCGTGGGGTCAAACACCTTCTCCAGCGGATAGGCAGGGGCTGCGAAGATGGACGAGTCGGTAAACATCAGGACGCCATACTCACCCCTCTTAACGATAAGGGTCTTGACACCCAGCGCCAGGATCTTCCTCGCCGATTTCACCAGGTTCGGATCCTGGGAGAGTTGACGCGCCTCGGCATCGTTGATGATGAGGATATCAACCATGCCGATGACCTTCTTCAGAGATTCGGGTTTCGATGATATCCAGAAGTTCATGGTATCACTGGCTATCACCCGCGGACTTTTGACCTGCCGCATCACCTGCATCTGCAGGTCGGGATCGATATTGGCCAGGAAGAGGTATTCCGCTCCGGCATACTCGGGAGGGATAACGGGTTTGAACGTCTCGAAAACATTCAGCCTGGTCTCCAGCGTTTGCGCCTCATTCAGGTCATAGCCGTACTTTCCCTTCCAGTGAAAGGTTTTGCCCGGATTTCTCGACAATCCGCGCAGGTCGATATTCCGCGACTCGAGAAAGTCGGTATGCTCTTGGGGGAAATCGTCCCCCACTACCGCAACCAGACTCACATCGGTGAAATAACTGGCGGAGGTTGAAAAATAGGTTGCCGAGCCGCCGAGAACGTTCTCCACTCTGCCGAAAGGGGTTTCCACCGAATCAAATGCCACGGAACCGACTACGAGAATACCCATCCGTCCAATCTCCTGAAAATAGTATGCTAATCGAGGTATTTTCCTGCAATGACGTCCAGATCCCGCTTCGTTCTTTCGGGGATGACCGCCCTGTCGGTGATAATTGCATATCGGAGAGCGTCAGCGCAAGGGCATTTTCTTTCACCTTGCATTTGGCCGACAGCATTCCTGATTATCGACTTCGCCATGGCGACGTTTTGCCGCAGTATCGTCAGGATCGCATCGATGGATACGTCTTCATGGGATTCATGCCAGCAATCATAGTCTGTCGCGAGAGCGATAACCCCGTAGCAGATCTCCGCTTCCCGTGCCAATTTTGCCTCGGGAATGTTCGTCATTCCTATCACGGAGACGCCGAAGGTCCGGTAGAGCTGCGATTCCGCTCTCGTCGAGAAGGCGGGGCCTTCCATGCAGATGTAGGCGCCACCCCGGTGGACCCGCGCGCCTGCCTTACGTGCGGCTTCTTCGAGAATTCCGGACAACTCTCCGCAGACAGGGTCGGCAAACTGCACGTGGGCGACAATCCCGTTACCAAAGAAAGTATTGTTCCGTGACGCGTTAGTGCGGTCGACAAACTGATCCGGTATCACGATATGTCCCGGCTTAATCTCTTCTTTCATGCTTCCCACAGCCGATACGGATATAAGGCGGGTAACTCCGAGTTTTTTCATCCCATAGACATTGGCTCGGTAGTTGACTTCCGAAGGAAGCAGCCGGTGCCCCCTCCCATGCCGGGGGAGAAACACCATCCTCACTCCATCCAGTACGCCGGTAATAAAGGCATCGGAAGGAGCGCCAAAGGGCGTCTCCAGAGAAACGCTCCCAACCTCGGAAAGACCTTCCATCTCGTACAGCCCGCTCCCACCAATGACCCCGACTACCTCGTTTCGTACTTCCATTGTCTTCATTCTCCGGTCTTGATCCCCTTCAGGGAAGTTTTATCTGTAATGAACCAGACTCTCTGGTGATTCTTTCTCTTCACTGAGCACTCCCCGGATATGAGCTTTCCGGAGATCCCTGCTCCCGTTACCCTGTTATCTTTTCCAGCTTGGCGCGCAACTGGCCGCAAGCAGCCGATATGTCTGCGCCCCTGCTGGAACGAGTAATAACAGTTAAGTTTTTGTCCAACAGATAGCGGTGGAAACAATCGATTGACTCCTGCTTGGGTCCCCGGTATTCACAACCTTCAAATTCGTTGAAAGGAATGAGGTTGACCTTGACGGGAATCCCCCTGAGAAGCCTGACAAGACGTTTCGC
>CAYSPF010000009.1:1724-36894 GCA_964432775.1 uncultured Geobacter sp. | reverse complement strand
GCTCTCAATTCGGAAAAGCCGAATACCTTCGGCGGCTACCATTTCGCGATACTTGACAGTGCCGAGGTCAATGCCTTCGCCTGCCCCGGCGGGACGATCCTGATAACCCGGGGGATGCTGCGGGCAGCCCGCACCGAGGATGAGCTGGCGGCGGTCCTTGCCCACGAAGTGGCGCATATCAACCATCGGGACGGCATCGAGGCCATTTCCAAATCCCGCTGGACCGAAGCCCTTACCATTATCGGGACGGAAACGGTAAAGACCTACGGGTCGTCTGATGTGGCCCGTCTTACCGGAATCTTCGAAGGATCCATCGACGACGTCTTCAAGACACTGGTGGTGAACGGATACGGCCGGAACCAGGAAGAAGACGCAGACCGTACCGCCCTTGGGTATCTTGCCGGGGCAGGGTACGATCCGAAGGCTCTGGAGAGTTTTCTTATCCGTCTGGTCGCCGCGGGACGAGGGTCTTCGGGCGGAATACTGAAGACGCACCCCGCTACCTCCGACAGGCTGGAGATTGTCCGGAGCAACCTGCAGAACCGTACGGTCGACCCGTTGACGGAGAAGGCCAGGACGGAGAGATTCGTGGCGATGACCACGTTCTGATGTTGCGCCGGTCCGGAAAAACGCTTCACGGGTGCAGTGTCGGAGTCGATGAAACCGGTAGCGGGAGGAAAGAGTGGTGATTCGTAATGAAAAACATCGGACAGCGATCCGCGTCCACCGGCACGGGGCGTCGCGGCCCGACGTGCCCGGTTGCCTTGCGGCAGCGGCCGCACCGGGGATAACTCTTTTTTCCCTGGAAGACCTGAATTTTATTTTTCTGAACAATTTTATCGTGTTGTCGGTCGTTTTCCTGTTTTTCGCCGGGACATGGCTCTATTTCCGCCTGGCGCGGAAAACGGCGCCTCCGGGAAGGGTGAAGATTACCCTCAAGATTGCCGTGTTCGGTTTTCTGCTTCTCTTTCTGGACGGAAACCTGCAAGCCGTCCCCCACTATGGTCCCCTTCTTTCCGCGACCCAGGGTTTGGTCGTTCTGTTCTGCCTGGCTAACCTGGTAATTTACCTCCTGGTTGATATCTATCTCTTTCACCGCTCCAGGAGAGAGGCCCCCTCTCTGGTTCGCGAGCTTCTCAGTGTGGCGGTCTACCTGTTTTTTGCCATCGTATCCCTGCGGGTGATATTCCGCATCGAGATCTCATCCATCGTTACTACCACTACCGTGCTTACGGCGGCGGTGGCATTTGCCATGCAGAGTACCCTGGGAAATATTCTCGCGGGTTTTTCCATCCAGGTCGACCGGTTGCTGCGACTCAGAACCTGGATTTCCGTGCCTGACAAGAATGTCTTCGGCCAGGTTCTCAACGTCGGATTCCGCTACACAACGCTGCGGAGTCTCGACAACAATCTGGTGCTGGTACCGAACAGTACCCTCACCCAGAACATTGTCACCAGTTTCGGAAACCGGGAGGATGAAAACAAGGTGGCGGTGAATCTGACCGTTTCCCTCGGGTACGACCTTCCTCCCGAGCGGGCGAAGGAGATCCTGCTGGGGGTGCTGACGGGGGAGAAAGCCATCCTGGCCGATCCGGCGCTCCTGGTGAGACTTCAAGCCTTCTCGGAGAGCAGCATCGACTACCAGTTGAAGTTTTTTCTCGCGGACTATTCGGACAGGGATGCAGTCAGAGACAGGGTCTTTTCCCGGACCTGGTACGCCGTCACCCGGGAAGGATTCAGCTTTCCCTTCCCCCACCGGCAGGTCATCGAGACACAGTCCGCCCCTCCTTTCGTTTTTCCCATCGAGGTCGTTGCTTCCGGGGTCGGCAAGGTGGAGCTGTTTTCCATGCTTGATACGGATGAGGTGCGGCTGCTTGCGGAAAAGGCCCGAGTCCGGGTATTCGGTCCCGGCGAGATCGTGGTTAGGCAGAACGACGGTGGTGATTCACTGTTTTTCGTCTTGAAGGGACGGCTTCAGGCCCTTGTCAACGAAATCAAGGTGGGAGAGCTTGACGAGGGAGGCGTATTCGGCGAGATGTCCCTGTTGACCGGAGAGCCCCGCAAGGCGACGGTTGCAGCCGAAAGCCAGGTGATCCTCGCCGAACTTTCACGGGAAATTATCGAGCCGCTTATCAGGCGCAAGCCGGAGATCATGGAGGCCCTCGGCGCCATCCTCGCTCACCGGGAGATTGCAAACGAACAGAGTCTCCGGGAGGCCGACCGGGCCATGGAAGAAGTACGGAAGTGCGCGGAGTATGTACAGAGATTGAAGCGTTTTTTCGGGTTATAAACACCCTCAGCTTCCCGAGGGGCGACGGATGACGTATTCAGGGTAGTGTTGTGCAAGGCATTCGGGACACAGTCCATGGGAGAAGAACAGGTCGCTGTGTTCCGTGATGAATGCGTCTATCTGTTGCCAGTAGCCCTGATCGTCGCGAACTTTCTTGCAGTGACTGCAAATCGGCAGCAGGCCGCTCAGAGTCTTGACCTCGGCCAGGGCCTTCCGCAGGTGCCGGATGAGCCGCTTGCGTTCCCCTTCCTGTCGTTTCCAGTCCGTGATGTCCGAAGCAATCCCTTCTATGGCAAGCAGTTCAGAGTCAGGTGACCGAAGTATTGTCGTACGCAGCTGAATCCAGCGGGTCTCCCCGGAAGTGTGGAGAATGGGGAAGACATGGGTTCCCTCGGCCTTTCCGCAGAGAACCTTTTTGAATTCCCTGTCGAATTTCCCGCGCCAACCGGGATGCATAATTTCACGGATCAGTCGGGGGTTCCGGTACCACTCCCGGGTAGTTCGGCCAGTTACGGCGAGAACCGCCGGGCTGATGAACTTGAACGCATTGTCGCGCAACGAAACATGAAAGACGACGTCACTGGTGGTTACCGCGATACACCGTACTTCCTGCTTCTGTTCGGGCTCAGCAGCGATTAAGGTTTTCAGGCAGGCGAGTTCCTGCAGGTAGCCGTTGATCCGGATGACGGCGCCGTTCCGGTCGGTGATGGGAACGAATACGCACCGATGCCGGGCATGTTCGCCGTTGAGAAAGGTTGCCGTAACCTCGATTTCGTACCGCTCATTGTCCCGGATGGTCTTTTCCATGGTTTTCTGCAGCCGCTCCGAATCATCGGGTGAGTAGAAGAAAAGATATTCCTCGAAGGACATTTGTCCCGACCGGGGGGGGCTGCCGAGCAGGCTGAAGATTTGTCGGGACCAGGTGATGTTCCCTGTTGCTACCTCGTATTCCCAGTCCCCCATGCGTGCCAGTTCCTGGGTTATGTCGAGGCGCCGACAGGCTTCACATGCCGGCGATGGTGAGCCGTTCTTTGGATCCGTGGTCGGGATTATGCCGGTGTGTGAGTAGGAGTGCGGATTGAGTGCGCCGATGAAGGCGGTAAGGCGATTCCACTTGTCATCCATGGGGATGTCCCTCGGTAGGGGAAGGGAGCGAAAATAGCTGTTAGAGAGGATTTGGGATGTATAGAGCAGATTTGTGGCAATTGCAACGATTTTTTATTATTTCACGATAATGCTCGGGGTATGTCGTTGAGGATTCCGGTGAAGGTTGTTTCGACCGCAGATCGCAAAGGGGCGCACCCTGACGGGTGTGCCCCTTTGCGCGGAAGTCTTGCAGTACGGCACATCAAGCGGTAGCCGCTCAAGCATGGATGCAATCGGCTACTTTCGCAGATTGTAGAAAACATCCTTCCCCTTGAAACGGGCCGTGGTATCCAGTTCGTCCTCGATGCGGAGGAGTTGGTTGTACTTGCAGACACGGTCGGTCCGGCAAAGGGACCCGGTCTTTATCTGGCCGGCGTTGACAGCCACCGCCAGGTCGGCAAGCGTCGTGTCCTCGGTCTCGCCGGAGCGATGGGAAACAACGGCGGTGTAGCCGGCCCTCTTGGCGGTCTCAATGGCGTCCAGGGTCTCGCTCAGGGTGCCTATCTGGTTCAGTTTGACCAGGATGGAGTTTGCAACCCCCCTGTCTATCCCCTGCTGGAGGGTCTTTGCATTCGTGACGAACAGGTCGTCTCCAACCAGTTGAACCCGTCCTCCCAGACGATCGGTCAGCGCTTTCCAGCCATCCCAGTCGTTTTCCGCCATTCCGTCCTCAATGGAGATAATCGGATAGCGTGCAACGAGGTCCTCGTAGAAATCGATCAGCTGCTCGGGAGTCTTTTTCGGAGACTTCTCGTTCTGCAGCATATAGTACCCATCCTTGAAGAGTTCGGAGGACGCCACATCCAACGCCAGGAGTACGTCGTCTCCCGGCTTGTAGCCGGCCGCGCCGATGGCCTCCACGATGACCTGGAGAGCCTCTTCGTTGGAGCCCAGGTTCGGCGCAAACCCCCCTTCGTCGCCGACGGAGGTATTGTATCCCTTATTTTTCAGCACTTTTTTCAGGGCGTGGAAGATCTCGGCGCCCATGCGCAGGGCCGTCGAAAAGGTTTTTGCGCCGACGGGCATGATCATGAATTCCTGAATATCCACATTATTGTCGGCGTGGGCGCCGCCGTTCAGGATATTCATCATCGGGACCGGCAGTTCCCTGGCGTTCGTGCCGCCGATATACCGGTAAAGGGGAAGTCCGAGAGACTCGGCCGCGGCCCTGGCAACGGCGAGGGAAACACCCAGAATGGCGTTGGCGCCGAGACTGCTTTTGCACTCGGTGCCGTCCAACTCTATCATCCGGGCATCGATACCGGTCTGGTCGGTAGCGTCCATGCCGATGATCTGATCAGCGATGCGGGAGTTAACGTTGTCAACCGCCGTTAGGACGCCTTTCCCCAGATAGCGACCGGCGTCTCCATCCCTCAGTTCCAGCGCTTCCCGCTCACCCGTGGATGCACCGGAAGGTACCGCCGCCCTGCCCGTTATGCCCGACTCAAGGATCACTTCCACCTCCAGTGTCGGGTTGCCGCGCGAATCAAGAATCTCCCGTGCATACACATCAGCGATTGTATCCATGCTCGTCTCCTTTGCTCCGGGGCTTCTGCCCCTGTGAAAAATGATTGAGCTTATATCATATTTTACCCAGAAGTAAAACCATTCCGCCGCACGCTTCCGGCCGTGAGGTGTTGAAATGGTTTCCATTGACTGCCCAAAAGATAAAGATTATAGTTAAAAAGATTTTTCAGCGTCCCGGTAACCCGGTGAGGTTTCAGAAGCAGGGTATGCCCCCAGACACCACGAAAGGTAGCACCGAAACAAACAAGGCGACCAGGTTTGCCGCACACGGCAGACGCCTGTTCAGTTCCCTCCAGGACAGGTTCTCCGACGCAGGAAACCAGAAGCTCAACCAGTCGGTTTTGCTTCTGCTGACCGCGCTTTTCCTCACCTTCCTCATAATCCCCAACCAGCATTTTCACTCCATGCGCTACACAACCGGCGACATTGCGCCCACTGATATCAAAGCAACCCAGAGCTACCTCCTGGAAGACGCTGCTAAGACGGAAAAGATTCGCTCCGAAGCGGAAAATGCGGTGCCCAGTGTGTACGTTTTTCAACCCGCAAAGGCAGATGAGCTGAAAAAGCGTTTCTCCCGCGCCTTTGCCCAGATTATCGATACACGGAGCAAGGGAGAGTTTGATAAAGAGACTTTACGGGGTTCCGTATCCGGCGTCCTTGGCTTCGAGGTCTCACCTGCGGAGATGGATTCGCTGTTGAAGATCCGTAATTTCCGGGCGCTTCTGGCGGAAATAGGTCATCTGGCCGAAACTGTTTACAAGAACAAAGTGGTTGCCGACAGGGCTGCATATTCCATGGACCGTACACGCGGAGTGCTTCTCTTTGAAAGTGAAACCGGCAATCTGATTGGTGCGGGTGACGCGACATTAACCGTCATTGACCTGAATGATGCCGCGGGTCTGGTCCATGCAATGCGCCTTCCCGTTGCCGACCGGAATTACGCAGACAGCGCCAAATCCTTGTTGTTAAAGGCATTACGGCCAAATCTCACTCCGAACGCGAACGCGACTGAAGCAAAGCGGCGGGATGCCAGAAATTCGGTTCGTCCCGTTGTCTATCAGATCAAGCGGGGGGAGATGATAGTCCGTGAAGGTGAGCGGATTTCCGAAGAGCAGGCCCTCAAGCTGAACAAGATCTTCGAGGTCGGCAGCGGGGTAAACAGGTTCCTTATGGGAATAGGGGTATTCGGGTTGATTCTCGTCCTGTTTTCTTTTCCCTACCGCTTCGCCAGAAAAAGTATCCGAAAGTTCGATCCGACGAGCAAGGATGTGCTGCTCCTGGCACTGGTAACGGTCGGGTTTTTTCTGCTTCTCAAGATTTCCTATATCATTTCCACCGCCATGGGAATCCTGTTTCCCTTGATAGGCACCGACAACTATTTCTACCTGTTTCCCTTCGCCGCCGGCGCCATGCTGGTGAGGATCATTCTCAATTCCGAGGTCGCTCTCGTCTATTGCGCAGTGAGCGCGCCCCTTCTGGGCATGATGTTCAACAACAGCCTCACCGTGGTCATCTATGCGCTGCTGGGAGGGATTATCGGCGCCCACGGTGTCCGGCAATGTCAATACCGCGGCACCATCTACACGGCCGGGCTGAAGGTAAGCGTGGTCAATCTTGCGCTCGTCGTTCCATTCCAGGTCCTTACCGATAATCTCTTTACCTCTCAATCGCTTTATATTATTATTTTTGCCCTGGTAGGGGGGATGGTCAACGCCGTCGTCGTCGCCGGAACCGTTCCCGTCATCGAAAACCTGTTTCACTACACGACCGACATCAAGCTGCTGGAACTGGCAAGCCTCAATTCTCCCGTACTGCGTGATCTGATGATTCGGGCGCCCGGCACCTACCATCACAGCATTCTGGTCGGTACCATGGTCGAGGCGGCGGCGGAGGCAATTCATGCCAATCCGCTCATGGCGCGAGTCGCGGCCTATTACCACGATATCGGCAAAATCCGCAAGCCCCTCTACTTTATCGAGAACATGGGGTCCGGTGAAAACCGTCACGACAAGCTCTCCCCGAGCATGAGCGCGCTTATCCTTATCTCCCATGTGAAAGAGGGGGTGGAACTGGCGAAAGAGAAGCGACTGGGGCTGCCGATTATCGATATCATTCGACAGCACCACGGCACCGCTCTTATCAGCTACTTTTTCCAGAAGGCTAAGGGGAGTGACGACTCGGATACGAAAAATGTGGATGAGCGGGATTTCCGCTATCCCGGTCCCAAACCCCAGACCCGTGAAGCAGGGCTCGTCATGCTGGCCGACTGCGTTGAGGCCGCCTCGAAAACCTTGACGGACCCGACGCCGGCGCGCATCCAGGGAATGGTGCAGAAAATCATAAACAACATCTTTATCGATGGTCAGCTGGAGGAATGCGAGCTCACCCTGAAGAACCTGCATGATATCGCAAAGAGCTTCAATCGGATTCTCTCCGGGATATATCATCACCGGATTGATTATCCGGAGCCGGCATTCAAGGTGTATGGAGGAAAGAGACCCGTTGAGGATAGTGATCGGGAACAGGCAAAGGCGACATCCAATCGAGGCGAAGAGGATAAGAAAACAGGCGCTGAGGACCTTAAGCGCCTTGGGATACACCGATAGCGAGCTGTCGGTGACCTTCGTGGGCGACAGGACCATGCGCCGTCTCAATAAGGACTATCGCGGAATCGATAAGCCCACCAATGTTCTCTCCTTCTCCATGGGCGAAGGAGATTTTCCCGGGATGAACCCCCACCTGCTCGGTGATGTGGTTATCTCGGCGGATACCGCCCGACGCGAGGCGGAGGAAGAAGGGATACCCCTTGCCAAACGGCTTGGCTTCCTTCTCCTTCACGGCATCCTCCACGTAACCGGCCACGATCATGAGAGGTCGGGCGAGGCCGAAGCAAGGAGGATGGAACGGGCACAACGGAAGCTTTTCTCCCTTCTGAAGCGTGAGGGCCTCCTCTAGATGGCTCCCGTGAGCTCGTCGCCGGAACGTCCTCCCAAGCAGAGTCGTTATACGGATTCCATCAACTACGCCCTGGAAGGGATCCTGTATGCGGCCAGGAACCAGAAGCATATGCGCAATCACTTTCTGGCTGCGCTGGGTATCCTGGCCGCTGTCCTGTTTCTTCGTGTTTCCAGCCTGGAATTCATTCTGCTGGCGATCTCCGTATCCTTTGTTTTATTCGCGGAACTGATGAACACAGCGGTCGAGCTCTGTGTCGATATCGTTTCTCCGGGCTACCATCCCCTCGCCAAACGTGCCAAGGATGTGGCCGCCGGAGCGGTGCTGATTGCCGCCATCGGCGCCGCGGTCATGGGGTGCCTGATCCTCTCGCATTATATCTTTCCCCCTTTCAAGGAGGCTTTGACAATGGTCGGGACACCGACGGAGATGGGGACCCTCGTCGCTATCCTGAGTGTGGTGATTCTGGTGGTGATCCTGAAGGCCCTGGCCGGGAAAGGAACTCCCCTGGAGGGTGGCAGTGTCAGCGGGCATTCCGCCGTGGCCTTTGCCATTGCGACGGTCGTCTCGTTGACCACCAAGGATCCCGTCAGTTCTCTCCTGACCCTGGCGTTGGCGATCATGGTGAGCAACTCCCGGATTGTGCTGCGCCTTCATACGTTTCGCGAAGTCCTTCTGGGGGCGCTGGTGGGTACATTGCTCACGCTGGCGGTGCTCCTTGTCTTTGTCAATCTGAAGTAGTAACAGGGCGAAAACGTCTCTTGCCGGCTGTTTCGACACGCGGAGGGCCGGGATTGTCGAGACCACGGTAAGAAGCAATGTATGTAACGGAGGATGGAAAGCATTGGAAGAGGGATCCGGTAGCAGGAAGAAGTCAGGTTTGTGGGAGATCCTTGGTAGATTTGTGCACGGCCGCAGGAAGATAACCGAGGAAGAGCTTCACGAAATTATTACGGCAGGCGAAGAAGAGGGGCTAATCAACTCCCGTGAGAATGAAATGATCCAGTCCATCTTCCATCTCCGGGAGACGGTTGTCCGGGAGATAATGGTTCCCCGGACCGATGTGGCCTGCATCGATTGCACCGATACCATCCAGGACGTTCTCTCGAAGATTATCAGCTGCGGCCATTCCCGACTTCCGGTCTACGAAGACACTGTGGACAATATAATCGGACTCCTCTATGCAAAGGATCTCCTGAAATGCTGGGGAGTGGACACCTCGTCCTTTGTCCTGAAGAAGATACTGCGGGCGCCGTACTATATCCCTGAGACGAAGAATCTCGAAGAGCTTCTTCAGGAATTCAAGCGGAAAAGGGTCCATATGGCCGTGGTCATCGATGAGTACGGCGGCACGTCCGGAATTGTGACCATCGAGGATCTGCTGGAGCAGATTGTCGGCGATATTCAGGATGAATACGATTCAGAGGAGGAGTGGCTTTTGTCCCAGCCCGACGGCACGATTGTCGTGGATGCCCGGCTTTCCATCGAAGATCTGGAACAATATTTCGGGATAGAGGTGGAGCGTGAAATGTTCGACACCGTCGGCGGGCTCATCTTCCACCTGACAGGTAGGATTCCACGTTCCGGTGAAGAGATTGAAACGGACGATATTCACCTGACCGTCCTTGATGCGGATGAGCGCAAGATCCGCAGGGTCAGGATCGCACGGCAAGGCAAAGCAACGGAGGCGGAAAGCTAGTGGACTATGCACGCTTCAGGATGCCCGGCTTTCAGTCGGTGCCGCGCCGTGACTATCTTCTCGCCGCCGTTTCCGGGGTGCTGCTGGCACTGTCGTTTCCAAAGGCGGGCTGGTCGTTTCTCGCCTGGATCGCCTTCGTCCCCCTTTTCCTCGCCTGCGGGGGGAAGGGCGCACGGAAAGCCGGAAAGCTGGGTTTTGTCACAGGCCTGGTCTCCTTTGGCGGGATTATCTACTGGATCAACATCGTGGTCACCACGTACGGAAAGCTTCCCCTGCCGGTGAGTATCTGTCTGTATCTTGTCCTGGTAACGTACCTTGCGGCCTTTTTCGGGGTCGTCTTCTTTCTGATGCGCCGTGGCGAGGAAAAGGGGATTCCGGCGGTTATTTCCTTTCCGTTCCTCTGGGTAGGGCTGGAATATGTCCGTTCCTTTCTGCTCTCCGGGTTTCCCTGGGCGAGTCTCGGCTATTCCCAGTACCGACTGTTGCCGCTTATCCAGGTCACCGATATCACCGGCGTCTATGGGATCAGTTTTCTTATCGCCCTGGCCAACGTGGTAGGATATCTATTTCTGAAAGGGTTCTCGAAAAAAGAAGAATCCGGATACCCTTTTCAAAGCGCGGCCGCTTTTCTGCTTCTCCTTGTGTTCGTCCTCGGGTACGGTTTCTACGGACTGCGTCGCACGGCGATCGGCGCTCCGTTGAAGGTTTCCCTTATCCAGGGTAATATCGATCAGGGGATAAAGTGGGACCCGGCATTTCTGGAAGCTACACTCACCATCTATGAGCGGCTGACCCGACAGGCCGCGGCCGGAGGCGTTGACCTGGTGGTATGGCCGGAGAGCGCGGCGCCGTTCTTTTTCCAGGAAGGCGGGCAACCGTCCTCGCGCGTTACGGACCTCGCAGGCCAGGTGAAAAGCCCCATCGTCTTCGGCAGTCCCGCCTATGAGGACGGGAGCGGCCGGCGAAGATTCTTCAACAGCGCCTATCTGGTTTCGCCGACCGGCGCGATCCTCGGACGCAGCGACAAGATGCACCTGGTGCCTTTCGGGGAGTACGTTCCCCTGGCAAAGCTCCTTCCCTTCGTTCACAAACTGGTTGTCGGGGTGGGGGACTTCTCTCCCGGTGATGCCGTTACCCCTATCGAAACGGGCAAGGGAAAGATAGGCGTTCTGGTCTGTTTTGAAGGGATTTTTCCTGAATTATCGCGCAGCTACGTCCGTTCCGGGGCGCGGGTTCTCGTGAATATTACCAACGACGCCTGGTACGGCAGGTCATCGGCCCCGTACCAGCACCTTTCCATGGCGGTTTTCCGAGCGGTGGAGAACCGGGTTCCCCTGCTCCGTGCCGCCAATACCGGGATAACGGCGATCATTGATGAAAACGGGCGAATTACCCAAAGGACCGGCCTGTTCGAAGAGGCGTTTCTGAACGGAGAAGTGCGGGCAGGAACGGCCGGCACGATTTACACCCGGTTCGGCGACGTGTTTGCGATCCTTTGCCTCGTTGTCACGGCACTGGTTGCCGTGTCGGGTTTTCGGAAGCTTCCGGCTCGATGGGGGCGTTCCAGTCAGAAACAGAAAAGGAGTTTATAATGTACCGAGAAGAAATAGCCCGCGTCTTGAACCTGGAAGAGCGCATAACCGCCCTTCGGGGGTCTCTTTGAAATAGATCGGAAGAGGGAGGATATCCAGGAACTGGAAGCGCGTATCGCCCAACCCGGGTTCTGGGATGACGGAGATGCGGCGCAGAAGGCGCTGCGGGAGCGGACAGCCCTGGAAAAGACCGTTGACGGTTGGGACCGTCTGCGACGTCAGCTGGATGACATCAAGATCCTCATCGAACTGGGGAGTGAGGTCGAGGACGAGGACACCCTGGCCGAGGTAGGGACGCTGAACGACCAGGTCGAGGACGGGGTAGCCAAGGCCGAGTTCCGAAAGATGCTTTCCGGTCCCCATGACAGGAATTCCTGTTTCGTTACCATTACATCCGGCGCAGGCGGCACCGAGGCCCAGGATTGGGCCGAGATGCTGCAGCGCATGTATCTTCGCTACTGTGAAAAGAGGGGCTGGAAGACGGACACCACCGACTGCCAGCCAGGGGACGAGACGGGAATCAAGGGAGTCACCTTTACCGTGGAAGGGGAATACAGCTACGGCTATCTGAAGGCCGAGGCGGGCATCCATCGACTGGTGCGCGTGTCTCCCTTTGACAATAACGCCCGCCGCCACACCTCGTTTGCATCGGTATTCGTTTTCCCCGAGATAGACGATGATATCGAGGTGACCATTGCCGATTCCGACCTGCGCATCGATACCTACCGCTCCAGCGGCGCCGGCGGACAGCACGTCAATGTCACCGATTCGGCGGTACGGATTACCCACATACCGACCGGGATTGTGGCCGCCTGCCAGAATGAGCGGAGCCAGCACATGAACAAAGCTACAGCCATGAGGGTCCTGCGCGCCAAACTCTATGAAAAGGAGCTGGCGGAGCGCGCCGAAAGGGCCTCCGAACTGGGGGGCGAGAAAAAGGAGATCGGCTGGGGGAGCCAGATCCGGTCCTATGTCCTTCATCCGTACCGCATGGTGAAGGATCTGCGGACCGGCGTGGAGACCGGCAACACCGATGCGGTTCTTGACGGTGAACTGGAAGAATTCATCATCGCCTTTCTCATGGGTGTACGAAGGAACGTACAGGAGGACGCGCCATGACGACCCTGAAAATATGCGTACTCTCTCTTTTCCTTATCCTGTCGGTAGCCGGGACCGGCTGTACCGCGCCCGGCGCCGTCATCTCCAAGCTCGGATACTCCATTCAGGTCGGCGCTTTTTCAGAGGTGGGAAATGCCGAACGTCTCACCGGTCGGCTCCAGGAAAAGGGTATCGAGGCGTTTTATTTCAAGAAGGAAAATGGTCTGTTCGCGGTGCGCTTCGGCGATTTTCCCACCCGCAAGGCTGCGCAGCGGACGGCGAAAATGGTGACGGCCGAGCAGGGTATAGAATCGTATTTCATTGCGCCGCCGTTGAAAGGAACTCTTCCCGAGCCACGCAGGCCGGATATTCCCCGGCGCCGGCATCCCCCGGCGACCAGCTCGGCGCGGGACGACATGGGAAGTATCGCGGCCCGGACCGCGGAGCGATTCATCGGCATCCCGTATCTCTGGGGCGGGAACACGGTCGTGGAAGGGATGGATTGCAGCGGCTTTGTCCGGGCGGTCTATAACCTTTGCGGGGTCAACATCCCCCGTACCTCCGGCGAGCAGTTCAAGGTGGGCCGCGATGTCGCCAGAGAGGAACTCGCTGACGGTGACCTGGTTTTTTTCGGTTCTTCGGAACAGAAGATCAGTCACGTGGGGATCTATGTGGGAAACAGCCGATTCGTCCACGCGCCCCGGCGGGGAGATGAGATTAAAATATCCTCTTTGCAGGAGAACAGCTTCACCAAAAGGTACGTGGGCGCCCGAAGATATTTCTAGCAGGAAAAGTTTACCGGTAGTGGAAAGGAATTTATGGCACTGATACAACCATTCAGGGCACTACGCCCTTCACGGAATCTGGCGCACCGTGTGGCCGCGCCGCCATACGATGTAATGAATGTTGAAGAGGCGTGTGCAATGGCCGAGGGAAACCCCCTCAGCTTTCTTCATATATCACGTCCCGAGATTGACCTGCCTTTGGAGTTGGACCCCCATGACCCGTCCGTCTACCAAAAAGGACGGGAGAATCTTGCCCGGTTCATCGCGGAGAATACCCTGGTGCAGGATGACGCGGAGAGGTATTATGTCTATCGGCAGAAGATGGGCGCCATTGTTCAGACCGGCCTTGTTGCGTGCGCCAGCGTTGATGACTATCAGGGGGGCGTGATCAGAAAGCACGAGCATACCCGTGCGGACAAGGAAGAGGACCGGGTCCGGCATATCGACTACCTGGATGCCAATGACGAGCCGGTCTTTTATGTCTACCGGAATCGACCGGCAATCAATGATCTGATACATCGCCTCACCAGGTGTGAGCCTATGTATGAATTCACCGCGGACGATTCCATTAGCCATACGGTCTGGGAGGTTGCCGATCGGGAGATCATTGAAACCCTGAGCCGTGAGTTTGCCTCAATCGAAACACTGTATGTCGCCGACGGTCATCATCGCAGCGCTGCTGCGAGCAGGGTCCGAGACCTGCGGAAGAACGCCAATCCCGGCCATACCGGCCGGGAAGAGTACAATTTCTTTCTCAGCGTGGTTTTTCCCGACCATGAGATGAACGTCATGGCATACAATCGGGCAGTCAGGGACCTTAACGGGCATACCATCGCAGAATTCATCAATCTTGTGGGGAAACGGTTCGATATTACGCCCGTTGCGGAGCCCGTGGCCCCAAGTATCCGCCATCATTTCGGAATGTATATGAAAGGGAAATGGTACGCCCTTACCGCAAAGTCGTCCTGCGTGGACGAGACCGACGCAGTCGGCCGGTTGGATGTCTCCATCCTGCAGGACCAGCTTCTGAGCCCGATCCTCGGTGTACGTAATCCGCGTACCGACCAGCGTATCCATTTTGTGGGCGGCAGCCGCGGTAACGACGAACTGGTGCGGCTTGTCGACAGCGGAGACTTCCAGGTCGCTTTTTCCCTCCACCCCACGTCCCTGGAAGAACTGATGGCCCTTGCCGATGCCGGCAAGATAATGCCGCCCAAATCAACCTGGTTCGAGCCGAAGCTCCGGAGCGGCCTGTTTATCCATCTCCTTTCCTGAAAGGGTAGTTTATTCAGTATTCCCGGATTCCGGAGGTGTATCATTAAGCGTGCCCGAAGATACTGGCTTTTCAAGACAGAACCCTCCTGCTTTTCTTTCGATGACCTGGAGAACCGACCGGGTCGCACTGAACATTGGGACGGGGTTCGGAATTTTCAGGCGCGCAACTTTCTCCGGGACGAGGTGCAGCCGGGGGATGGTGTGCTCTTCTATCACAGCAGTATCCCCCGCCCCGCCGTTGTCGGTATCGCCGAGGTTGTGCGTGGCGGATACCCCGACTGGACGGCGTTCGACCCGGAGAGCGACCATTTCGATCCGCGCAGCGCTCCGAACGCTCCCACGTGGTTCATGGTGGACGTGCGATTCGACAGACGGTTTCTCCGCGAGGTATCCCTTGAGGAGATAAAGGGGCACTCGGCCCTATCCGGCATGGAACTGGTCCGCAGAAGCAGGCTCTCCATCCAACCGGTGTCGGAGGGCGAATGGGAAATAATCCTTCACCTGGGAGGGCCGGAGTAACGGGAGTGAAAACGTCTACTTACGGGAGGAGAGATGAAGATACTTCTTGGTGCTTTCATTCTGTTTCTGTACACCGTTCCGGCGTACGCGGCCACTGAGTCCCTCGTCCTTTTTCTCGACGGAGCGCGCATTGAGAGAGAGCTCATTGCCCGGAAGGGATTCCTTGAGACGCCGTTGCCCGCGGAGATCCTTCCTAATACCCTCCGTGTCAAGCCGGTCGGCGACTGTTCTGTACTTCGAGTCCTGGTTGCTCCGGTTGCGCCGGAACGGCGGCAGGAGAAAGAGGTTGCTTCGCTGGAAGAGCGGAAAGCCGTCTTGCTGGATCGGTTGAAGATTCTGGAGGAACGGGAAGCGATTTTCAAGGCAGCCGCGAAATCGCAAAGCAGCAGGGCCTTGCGGAAGACCAAGAATAATCCTGAACCCCTTGAGGCGGTTCGCAAGGGAACCGATTTTGCCGTGGCCCAGCTGGAGTCGGTTCATACCGCACGGAGGAAGGCGGAGAAGGAATTGGCCGCCGTGGAAGCGCGTTTGGGCACGGTGGGGAAGAAGTCCGGCGCAGGGTCCGTTGCCCGCGTCTGGCTGTCCAGGCCTGAAGGCAGGGTGCGTATTTCCTACCTTGTTTCGGGTCTCACGTGGACTCCCTGGTATGATTTTCGCCTGTCAGGGAGCGGCAACGCCGAAACGGTTATGCGCGCCAAGCTTCCCGCCGTTGCACGCTCTGCTTCCGTCTCGGTCGTCCCTTTGACGCTTGCGGACGCCTATGGCGCCGAGCCCGTTACCTACCCGGTTTCCTCGGATCTCGCCGCCATTACCTCTTTCCGTTTGCCCCTGACACAGGAGACTCTCACCAGTGGTCCTGTTCCCTTTCTTTCATTCACCCTGAACAACTCCTCCGGAAAGAGCCTTCCAGCCGGTGAGGCGTGCGGTTATTGGCAGGGAGTATATCTCGGGAGAACACATTTCAACGGCTGCCGCGTCGGTGAATCGCTCCAGCTTGTGCTCGGCAAGCAGTGACGGTATACCCGGACGCCTAGAGGAAGTCGATTTCGAAAGCCATGCGCGCTTGTGGAGAGGCGTGTCCGAGCCGGATTATGGTGTCATGCCGGTCTCATGGACCTCTTAAGGGTTTTTGCTTGATTAACGGCATGAAATGGGTTAATTTGCCGGTTTATTAAGCGCGCTTGAAGCATTATTCGTATTTATTCAGAAAGGTTTGTGACTATTGGAAGAGCTCAGCGAACTGTTATTGCAGCGGCGAAGAAAAGTGGATTCGTTGTGGGAGTCGGGGATTAACCCATACCCCAATGATTTCAAGCCCCTTCACACTTCAGAATACCTGGTTGCGACATACGGCCACCTGGAGACCATTGTCGAGGACCCGGCCGATATCCTCGTCGTTGCCGGACGCGTCATGGCACGCAGGTCGTTCGGCAAGGCGGCCTTTCTACAACTCCAGGACCGGAAGGGCCGGGTCCAGGTTTATGTGAGGAAGGATACGCTGGGTGAAGAGGCGTTTTCCCGTTTTGAAACCCTCGATATCGGTGATATTGTCGGGGTGACGGGGCACCCGTTCCGCACAAAGACCGGAGAGCTTTCCCTCCATGCCCACGAAGTGCGGCTGCTCACCAAATCACTGTTGCCCCTACCGGAAAAATTCCATGGTCTGACCGACGTGGAAACACGCTACCGTCAGCGCTACGTCGACCTCATTGTCAATCCGGAGGTCAAAGATGTCTTTTACAAGCGTGCCCGGATTATCCAGCTCATCCGGGAATTCATGCTCCGCCACGATTTCCTCGAGGTGGAGACCCCGATGATGCAGCCCATCCCCGGTGGAGCAACCGCCCGGCCTTTTGTCACCTACCACAATGCCCTGGACAGGCAGCTCTATCTCCGCATCGCACCGGAACTCTATTTGAAGCGACTTCTCGTGGGAGGATTCGAAAAGGTCTTCGAGATCAATAGAAATTTCCGGAACGAGGGTATTTCCGTACGCCATAATCCGGAATTTACCATGATGGAGTTCTACCAGGCGTACGCCACCTTTGATGACCTGATGGACTTCACCGAAGAACTTTTCTGCCACGTGGTCGAGCAGCTCCTTGGTACTACTGAAGTTTCCTGTCAGGGTGACACCATCAGTTTCAAACGTCCATGGAAGAGACTCTCCGTCAGGGAAGCCATCCTTGAATACGGAACCATTGATGCCAAGTCCCTTGCGGATCGGGATTTGGCCTACAGTTACGCTCAGTCCATCGGGCTTGACCTGCCGGAAGATATGGGCTACGGCAAGCTGATTACCGAGATATTCGAAGAGGTGGCGGAAATAAAGCTGATACAGCCTACCTTCATAACCTCCTATCCCACGGAGGTGTCCCCCCTTTCCAGGAAAAACGATCAGGACCCGGAGATAGTGGACCGATTCGAGCTCTTCTGCGCGGGCCGCGAGATTGCCAATGCCTTTTCCGAGCTTAACGACCCTGTTGACCAGAAGGAGCGGTTCCTTGCGCAGGTTGATGCAAAGGACAAGGGTGACGAGGAAGCCCATTTCATGGATGAGGATTATATCCGTGCGCTGGAGCACGGGATGCCCCCTGCCGCCGGCGAAGGTATCGGCATTGACAGGCTGGTGATGCTCCTGACCGATTCACCCTCCATCCGGGACGTTATCCTCTTCCCGCAGCTGAGGAAAGAAACCAAATAATGTCGTACGAGTTTCTCATCGGGTTGCGGTACCTGAGGTCAAAGCGTAAATCGACCTCTATCTCCATTATCACCTTTATTTCAATGGCCGGGGTTGCCCTCGGAGTAATGGCGCTGATTGTCGTGCTGGCGGTGATGACCGGTTTTGAGGAGGATCTGAAGGAAAAGATCCTCGGTACCAATGCCCATGTGGTGGTGTTGAAAAACAACGGCGGTATTGAGGGCTACACCGGGGTCATGGACAGGCTGAAACGAATGCCCGGAGTCGTCGCTGCAACGCCCTTTGTCTATAGTCAGGTCATGCTCACCACCGGCTCGAATGTATCCGGTGTCGTATTGCGGGGTATCGAGCCGAAATCCGATGCCCGGGTAACCAACCTGAAAAAGTCTCTGGTGGAGGGCCGGCTCACCGACCTGGAAAAGACGGTCGCATCCGGAACGGAGGGTACTCCTCTTCCGGGGGTGATTCTCGGGAAGGAACTTGCAAAGAACCTCAACCTGTTCGTCGGTGATCCGGTGAACATCGTCTCGCCGCTGGGAAATATCACGCCCTTCGGTATGGCGCCGAAGATGAAGAGGTTCCGGGTCGCGGGCCTGTTCAATACCGGTATGTTGGAGTACGATTCCACACTGGCTTACATTGGGCTCCGCGAGGCCCAGGAATTCCTTGGCCTCGGTACCGCGGTAACGGGAATTCAGTTGAAGGTAGCCGACGTCTATCACGCCGACAGGATAGCCAGGGATATAAATCGCGGCTTCGGCTACGAATACTTTGCCCGGGACTGGATGCGGATGAACAAAAATTTCCTTTTCGCTCTGAAGACGGAAAAGATGGTCATGTTCATCATTCTGACACTTATTGTACTTGTGGCGGCTTTCGGGATTGCCTCAACTCTTTTCATGGTAGTGATGGAAAAGACAAAGGATATAGCAATCCTGAAATCAATGGGCGCCACCAACCGAAGCATCATGAAGATCTTCGTGCTGGAGGGGCTCATCATCGGTGTTGCGGGTACGGTTGTCGGTGTGCTGAGCGGACTCCTGGTTGCTCTGAACCTGGAATCCATTGTCGCTTTTATCCAGAAGGTGACCGGTTTCGAACTCTTCAGCCGGGATGTCTACTATCTTGACCATTTCCCTTCGCAGGTAGTTCCCGGCGATGTGCTCCTGATTTCCCTGACGGCAGTCCTTATCTCCTTTGCCGCGACGCTCTATCCGTCATGGCAGGGCTCTCGCCTCCCTCCCACGGAGGCATTGCGTTATGAGTAGCAGCCTCCTTGAGGTGAGGGACCTCCGCAAGTCGTTCCGAACGGAAAGATCCCGGGTTGATGTGCTGAACGGCATTGATCTGTCGGTCGCGGAGGGAGATACCATAGCACTCGTAGGCGTTTCGGGCGCGGGGAAAAGCACCCTGATGCACGTTATCGGCACCCTGGACCGGCCAACGTCCGGAGAGGTTCTGTTCCGGGGTAACGACGTCTTCAAGATGGGCAACGGGGAATTGGCGGTGTTCCGGAACAGGTCCATCGGTTTCGTGTTCCAGTTCCACCATCTCCTGCCGGAGTTTACGGCCCTGGAAAATGTCATGATGCCGGCGCTGATCGGCGGCCAGACGAAGGAAAAGGCACGCGAATCGGCTTCCGCGCTCCTGGATGATGTGGGACTGTCTCACCGTTTGACCCACAAACCGGGAGAGCTTTCCGGTGGGGAACAGCAGAGAGTGGCCATTGCCAGGGCACTGGTGCTTTCTCCCGCGCTCCTGATGGCGGACGAGCCGACCGGAAACCTGGACAGGAAGACCAGTGAAGAAGTCCATGAACTGCTTGCCGGAATCCAGGAAAAAACCGGATTGACACTTATCATTGTAACTCACAACGAGCGGTTGGCCGCCAGGATGGGAAAGACTATCCGCCTGGTTGACGGCCGGATTCAGGAGAACGGTAATCCGTGAAACTTATGACCCAGGCAATCAAAGAGATTCGTGGCGGTTTCGTGTCCCGGTGCTGGAGGGCATTTGTCATTGTCCTGATGATCGCCGTTTTCCCCGGAGTCCTGTCGGCGGACAGCGAAAAGATAACGAATATTTCCATCACCGGAAATGAAACGAGGGAGACATCGGCCCTTCTCCCCGTGCTGAAGAGCAGGATAGGCGACCCTTTTTCCGCTGAGAGGGCCAATGAAGATGTCAAGGCGCTGTATCGGATCGGCATCTTCCAGGATGTCCGGGTTGAATCGACAAGGACCGACAGCGGGGTGTCGCTGGTCTTCCAGGTGGCTGAGAAGCCTCTTGTGGAAAGTATAAGGATCACGGGAAACAAGGAGATTGCCAACGACAAAATCCGTGAAGCGATTGGTTTCAAGGCTAACAGTGTTTTCTCCGGCGGTGAGCTGGCGAAAAGCCAGAAGAAAGTAAAGAAGCTCTACACCGACGAGGGGTACTATCTTGCCGATGTGAGCACGACCACCACCAAGGTCGGCAAAAACGGGGTCAGGGTCACTTTTGATGTCAAGGAAGGGTCGAAGGTCCTCATAAAGACTATCCGTTTTGAAGGGAATAAGGTCTTTTCGGCCCGTAAGATCCGCAAGCAGATGGAGACCAAGGAAAAATGGTTCCTGTCATGGATCACCGGCGCGGGTACCTACAAGGAAGATGTTCTTAAGAACGATGTTAACCGCATCTCCGACCTCTATTTCAACAACGGGTATATCAATGTGAAGGTAGGGGAGCCTCAGGTAAAACTGCTGCCCGACAAAAGCGGCCTGGAGGTAACTATCGGAATTACCGAAGGAGACCAGTACCGGACCGGCAGCATCGATTTCAAGGGGGATCTCCTGGAGAGCAAGGAGGTGCTGTACGGTAAGGTCAAGCTTGAAAAAGGACAGGTCTTCAGTCGTGAAGTCCTGCGGGTAGATGTCATCACCCTGACCGATCTCTATGCGGACAAGGGATATGCCTTTACCAACGTAACCCCTCTTTCCAAAATAGATCCGGATAAGAAGACCATCGACATCACCTTTGAATTTGAAAAAGGTGAGAAAGTCTATATAGAACGAATCAATATCAGCGGTAACACGAAGACCCGCGACAAGGTTGTCCGCCGGGAGTTCCGATTAGCCGAGGGCGAGCTCTACAGCAGCACAGCCATGAAAAGAACCAAACAGAACCTGGAAAATCTCGGCTTCTTCGAGAGCGCGAATATAGCTACTGCAAAGGGAAGCGCGGGCAACAAGCTGAACCTGAACACCGAGGTAAAGGAAAAATCAACAGGTCAGTTCAGTGTCGGCGCAGGATACAGTTCATCCGACGGAGTCATCGGTCAAGGCTCCATCCAGCAGAACAACTTTTTAGGTCTGGGTCTGAAGGGTACACTTGCTGCCTCCATTGGCGGCAAGACGCAGTTGTATAATATCGGCCTCAGCGATCCCTACTTCCTGGATACGAACTGGACGCTTGGATTCGACATCTACCGCTCGGAACGGGATTATGAGGATTATACCAGAAGGGTAACCGGTGGAGATATCAAGGCGGGGTATAAGCTTTCCGATCAGCTTTCCACCTTCTGGATGTACAAGTACGAAGTGAAGAGTCTGTATGATCTTTCGGCTGATTTTATTGCGAATCCCACACTGATGACGGAAACAAGCGGAACTATCGGTTCACTCTACGGAAGTATCAGCCTGGACACTACCGACTATCGGCTCGATCCGAGCAAGGGATATACCGGCACTCTTTCCGCGGAATATGCAGGCCTTGGCGGCAACCAGCATTTCACCCGTTTTATCGGGCAGGCAGGGGCCTACTATCCCCTGATCTGGAAGACGGTCCTTTCCGTGCGCGGCGAGGTGGGATTCATGATGCGGGACGGGAAGGATATCCCCATCGACGAGAAGTTCTACCTTGGCGGGATCAACACGCTGCGCGGCTACTCTTCACGCACCGTCAGCCCGATTGTGAACGGCGTGTACGTGGGTGGGGTAAAGGAAGCCGTCGTGAATGTCGACTATGTGTTTCCCATAGTCAAGGACTTCGGACTGAAGGGGGTTGCCTTCTTCGATGCGGGTAATTCCTACGCACCGGGCCAGCAGCTATTTTCCAAGCTGCTGATGAGTTACGGGGCCGGTATACGCTGGTATTCCCCCATGGGACCGCTTCGTCTCGAGTACGGCATTCCGTTGAATCCGAGAGAGGGTATCGACAAAAAGAGCGGACGCTTCGAATTTTCAATCGGGGGATTCTTCTGATCGTATCCATTGCGTAACCAACGACCAAAGAAGCGGAGCAGAACGGGCTCCGAAGAAACCCGTTTTAGCAGTCAGTACACGAAATTATTAATGAAAAAAGGAGAACTGAAATGAAAGGAATTATTACGGTCGTCGCACTTTCTCTGGCCATTGCACTGCCGACTGGCTGCTTTGCCGCTGACGGCGGGAAGTTGGGTTATGTGGATATCCAGAAGGTCTTGAATCTTTCCGGCGCCGGCAAGGACGCGAAGGACCAGTTGACTGCCAAGGTGAAAAAATACCAGGAAGAAATCAGCCGGAAGCAGGAAGAGATGAAAAAGCTGAAGGATGTTATCGAGAAACAGGGGCAGCTTCTGTCCGAATCGGTAAAGAACGCCAAGGAGAAAGAGTACCAGCAACTTCTCAAGGATCTTCAACGGCTGCAGAAGGATGCCCAGGACGATCTGCAGGCAAAGGATGAGGAACTGACGAGAAGGATCCTTGCCGACATTGAGAAGGTGGTGCAGGAGTACGGCCGCAAGAACAGCTACACCTTTATTTTCATCAGAAACGACGGCATGATTTTCGCCGACGAGAAAGTCGATCTGACGGATCAGATTCTGGCGCTTGTGAATTCCATCAAGAAATAGAGGAGGGTGCTGTGGAAAAGAGCCTGAAAGAACTGGCCACCCTTCTGGGTGGAAAGGTAATCGGTGATGAGAACGCTGTCGTTTCAAGTCTCGGTACCCTGGACGAGGCTACGGAGGGACAGATAACTTTTCTCGCCAATCCCAAGTATGTGGGAAAGGTCGCCACCACGAGAGCAACCGCTGTTATCGTTTCCCATGGGGCGGAAAGATATGGACGGAATGTGATAGAAGTGAAGAATCCCTATCTCGCCTTTGCCAAGCTTCTATCCCTCTTTCATGTAAAACCCATCGTACCCAGGGGTGTAATGAGCGGCGCTTTCATCGGAGAAAATGTGTCGCTCGGGGAGGGAATTACCGTATATCCCGGCGCATACGTGGGTGACGGGGTGAAACTGGGCAACGGGACCGTTCTCCATCCGGGCGCTGTCCTCTACGCAGGCGTTGAAGTGGGGGAGAACACCATTCTCCACGCCAACGTGACCGTGCGGGAAGGGTGTCGTATCGGAAACCGTGTCATTATTCACAGCGGCGTGGTGATCGGCAGCGACGGCTTCGGGTATGCCCCGGACGGGAAAGGATATCAGAAGATTCCCCAGATCGGAATCGTTGTCATCGAGGATGATGTGGAGATCGGCGCCTGCACCACTATTGACCGGGCAGCCCTGGGGCTGACACTAATCCGGAAAGGCACCAAGATTGACAACCTTGTGCAGATAGCCCACAACTGCGTTATCGGCGAAAATTGCATCATCGTTTCTCAGACCGGGATTTCCGGAAGCACCAAGCTGGGTGAACATGTGACCATCGGCGGCCAGGTCGGTATCGTCGGGCATCTTGAGATTGGTGACAATGTCATGGTTGGCGCGAAGTCGGGCGTTCACAACAGCATTTCTTCCGGACAGATACTCAGCGGTTATCCGGCCTTCCCCCACAAGGAGTGGCTCAGGGCTGCTTCAACATTCCCGAAACTTCCCGAACTCCGCAAGGCGGTGAACACTCTTGAAAAGAAGGTTCAGGAACTGGAAGCGAAGCTGGAATCAGGTAAGTAAAAGTGTGTGAAGGAGCTCCGGATGCTTGACATACAAGAGATAATGAAGATACTGCCGCACCGCTATCCGTTTCTGCTGGTTGACAGGATACAGGAAATGGATCCCGGCAAGCGTATTGTGGGTATCAAGAACGTTACCATCAATGAACCATTTTTTCAGGGACATTTTCCGGGGCACCCGGTCATGCCGGGGGTCCTGATTATTGAAGCAATGGCCCAGGTTGGCGGGATACTGGCGTACCTTTCCTCTGATGACGAGATCCGGAAAAAGGTATGCTATTTTATGTCCATCGATGGCGCACGGTTCAGAAAACCGGTGTTTCCCGGCGATGTGCTTCGCCTTGAGATGGAAACGACACTTAATCGCCGTGGTATCTGGGGTTTCAGCGGCAAGGCCTTTGTCGGGGAGAAGCTGGTTGCCGATGCCGATCTGAAGGCTACATTTGCCGACAGCTGACCCGGCCTGGAGATATCGATGATACACCCAACCGCTATTGTTCATCCGGGCGCGACCGTGGACGCGGACGTGGATATTGGTCCATACGCCGTTATCGGTGAACACGTGAAAATAGGCCGAGGCACCAGGATAGGTCCCAGCGCCGTTATCGATGGTTGGACCGAGATAGGTGAAAATAACCAGATATTTCACCTTTCATCCGTCGGCGCGATTCCCCAGGATCTCAAGTACCGGGGCGAAGAGACCTATCTGAAGATCGGCAACGGCAACATCATTCGCGAGTTTGCCACTATCCATCTGGGAACGGTCACCGGCGATAACGAAACCACCATCGGCGACAACAATCTTTTTATGGCGTACTGCCATGTTGCCCACGACTGCCATATAGGAAACAGGGTTGTCATGGCGAACGGCGCAACCCTTGCCGGGCATATTACGGTAGAAGACTACGCCATTCTCGGCGGACTGTGCGCCGTGCACCAGTTCGTAAGGATAGGCGAAAACGTCATGATAGCCGGCGGGGCCATGGTCGGTCAGAATGTGCCTCCCTACACCATGGCCAGCGGCGACCGAGCCACTTTGCACGGTCTTAATCTGGTAGGGCTCAAGCGCCGCGGGTTTTCCGACGAGATCATCTCAGACCTGAAAAAGGCATACAGGATTCTCATTCGTTCCGGACTCCGCACCGACGAGGCGCTGGTACGGATACGGAAAGAGATCCGCCAATCGCCTGAAGTGGCACACTTCGTCGACTTTGTCGAGAACTCGGAAAGGGGCATATGCCGTTGAACCGAACGATCAGGACCGCGGTGGTAGGGGTCGGATATCTTGGGTGCTTCCATGCGGAAAAGTATGCCGCTCTCCCGGAATCCGAACTGGTGGCGGTAGTGGACACGGACCTGGAACGCGCCGAATCCGTTGCCGCGAGATGGGGAACGCGTGCATTCTCCAACCATTGCGATATTGTCGGAAAGGTTGACGCGGTGAGTATTGCCGTACCGACACAGTCCCATTTCGAGGTTGCCAGGGATTTCCTGCAAAACGGTGTGGGAGTCCTTCTTGAAAAACCGATGACGACGACCCTGGAAGAGGCTGACGACCTCATCCGGATAGCGCGGGAATCGGGCGCCGTCCTCCAGATTGGGCATCTGGAGCGGTTCAACCCGGTAGTTGTTGCCCTTGACGAAATCCTTACCGATCCCCGCTTCATCGAGTCTATTCGAATTGCGCCCTTCAAGCCGCGCGGAACCGATGTGAACGTGGTGCTCGATCTGATGATTCACGACATCGATATTATCCAACACATCATCCGTTCTCCCATCAAGCGGATAGATTCCATCGGCGCTCCGGTCTTCACCGACGAGGAGGACATCGCCAATGCGCGCATCCAGTTCGAGAACGGATGCGTTGCAAACGTTACCGCGAGCCGCATCAGCCTGAAAAGCGAGAGACGGATGCGCATCTTTCAGCCCGATGCCTATATAACCCTGGATTTTCAGAATAAAAGGGTCGCCGTTTTCCGCAAGGGTGACGGCGAGATGTTCCCCGGCGTTCCGAATGTGACCATCGATCAGCGGGAACTGGGGCAGGGCGATGTGCTGAAGGCTGAGATAGAGTCCTTTCTTGAAGCGGTTGCCGGACGCAGGCGGCCCGTTGTCAGCGGTGAGGATGGGAGAAGGGCTCTGGAGACTGCTATCCGGATAAACCAGAAGCTGTGAATTGAGATTCCGCCGGTTGAACAGACCCTGTTGCCTCCTGTCCTGCCGGCCACTCAACGCCGCCCTCAACCTCTTCATTCAATAAAATATTTCTTTCCAGGTGTTTCTATGATTCCTATGGTTGATCTGAACATTCAGTACCGGCAGTTGCAGGACGAGATTGACAGCGGCATCCGTACCGTGTTTGAAAAGTGCCAATTTATTCTCGGCCCGAATGTGGCCGCCTTCGAGGAAGAGGTCGCCGCCTTTCTCGGGGCAGAACATGCGGTAGCCGTCGCGTCCGGCACCGATGCGCTCCATCTGGCGCTGGCCGCGGCCGGAATAGGGCCGGGCGACGAGGTGATAACCACCCCGTTTACTTTCATCGCGACCGCAGAGGCTATCCGCTATCTGGGCGCCGTGCCGGTTTTCGTCGACATTGATCCCCGTACCTTTAACATCGATCCGGAGAAGATAGCCGCGGCCATTACCCCTGCCACGCGCGCTATCCTTCCCGTCCACCTGTTCGGGCAGCCGGCGGACATGGCGCCGATTGTTTCCCTTTGCGAGCGTCACGGCCTTCTCCTCATCGAGGACTGCGCCCAATCGTTCGGCGCCTCGTACGGCGCGAAAATGACCGGCGCCATCGGCAGCTTCGGCTGCTTCAGCTTTTTCCCCAGCAAGAATCTCGGATGCTACGGTGATGGCGGCATGATTACCACCGACTCACCCGAGCATGCCGATACAATCCGCATGCTGCGCAATCACGGCAGCAGGAAGCGGTACCATCATGACGTGATCGGCTATAACAGCCGGCTCGACGAGATCCAGGCAGTGGTGCTGCGGGCGAAGTTGAAACGTATCGACCAGTACAACCAGGGACGCCGAAGGGTTGCCGGACTCTATAACGATTTTCTCGCGGATACGGATCTCATCCTCCCCTTCCGGAATGGCAAGGGAATCCATGTCTTTCACCAGTATACCGTCCTGACCCCGCGACGTGACGGGATCATGAATGCCCTCGCGGCCGCCGGCATCGCTTCGGCCGTCTACTATCCCATCCCTTTGCATCGACAGGAAGTTTTTGCCGCCGACTATCGATCAGTATCCCTGCCCGTGTCGGAGTCAACCGCCTCGCGGTGCCTTTCACTCCCCATGTTCCCGGAAATGACGGTTGAACAGGTGCACGCCGTGGTTGATGTCCTGAAAGGCGCGCTTTCGTAAAGAAACCTTTTCATCGTATGATGCCGGGAGAGGCGAAGGGCAGCCGGAGCCTCACCGAGGAGAATTCAGTGAGTAAACGCGTCATGATCGTCGCCGGCGAGGCCTCCGGTGACCTGCACGGTTCCGCTCTCGTAAGGGAGGCGCTTACACGTGAGCCCACCCTGAAATTTTTCGGCATGGGCGGCCCGCTGATGCGGGGTGTCGGAGTCGATACCCTGGTTGATGCGCGGGAAATGGCGGTTGTCGGACTTGTGGAGGTAATTGCCCATTTCCCGACGATTGTCCGTGCTTTTCTGAAACTGAAGGAATGCCTGCGCACGGATCCTCCCGATCTCCTGATCCTCATCGATTATCCGGATTTCAACCTGAGACTGGCGAGCGTAGCCCGGAAAGCCGGCGTCAAGGTCCTCTACTATATCAGCCCCCAGGTCTGGGCCTGGCGGGTTGGCAGGGTGAAGAAGATTGCCCGGCTCGTGGACCGGATGGCGGTGGTGTTTCCCTTCGAGGTTCCCTTTTACGAAAAGGAAGGAGTCCCGGTTACCTTTGTCGGCCATCCCCTGGTGGATGCGGTTCGTCCCGGCATGTCCCCGGACGAGGCGCGCCGTTCATTCGCTATCGACGCATCCCGTCGCACGGTAGGTCTCTTTCCCGGCAGCCGCACCCAGGAGATCCGAAAGCATCTTCCCATCATTATGGAATCGGCGCGGATCCTGAAAAATCGTATTCCCGATCTCCAGTTCATTCTTCCCCTCGCCTGCACTCTGTCTCGTTCAGACGTTGATCCCTTTCTCACCGATTCCGGCCTGAGTGTCGTTGTCGTCGAGGGTAAGAGCTACGACGTTATCCAGGTGTGCGACGCCATTATCACGGTTTCCGGGACGGTGACGCTGGAAATTGCCCTGATGGGCGTTCCGATGGTGATCATCTACAAGGTTTCTCCGTTTACGTACCTGATTGCCAAGCGACTGGTTCGGGTTGAGCATATCGGCATCTGCAACATCGTGGCAAATCAGAGGGTGGTTTCAGAGCTCATCCAGCATGATGCAGAGCCGGAACTGATCGCCCTGGAGGTCGAGAGAATCCTGACCGACCCCGAGTATGTCGCCGGTATCAGGGAAAATCTGAAGCGTGTCGGTGAGCGGCTCGGAGGGGGAGAATGCTCTTCCCGGGTGGCGGACATTCTCATGGAAATGATAGCGTAAAGGAAGAAATATGCCCCTTTTTCGACGACTTCTGAAATACAGCAGGCCCTACTGGTGGCGCATCGGCATTGCCATGATCGCCACCCTCGGCGTTGCCGGTCTGGACGGGGCAATCGCCTATATGGTTGAGCCGGTGCTGAAAAAGATCTTCACCCAGAAGGATATGGCGATCTTTCTCCTCCTGCCGCTGGGGATTATCGCCGTGTTCTTTGTTCGCGGCATCTGCCGTTTCACCTACGAGTATTTCCTCGGAACAGCCGGACAGCTCGCCATCCAGGACATCCGCGGCGACCTGTACCGCAAGAACATGACCCTCTCGCTCAGTTTTTTTCACAAGAACCGGGCAGGGACATTGATGTCCCGTGTCCTGAATGATGTCAGCGCCATGCAGGAGGGGGTGGCGAATGTCATTACCGGTGTCATGCGCGAAGGCGTCACCGCGCTCGCCCTGCTCGGGGTGGTATTCTACCGCAACTGGCAGCTGGCGATCCTCGCCTTCCTTGCCATCCCGCTCACCGTCTACCCGGCTCGAATAATCGGCAAGCGCATAAAGCGACTTTCGGGGCAGAGCCTGGGAAAGCTCGGCGATATCTCCAAAATCCTGCAGGAAACCTTTTCCGGAGTCAAGGTCATCAAGGCCTTTGGTCTGGAGCCGCGGGTGACCGAGGATTTTAATGCCGTGAACCGGGAGTATTACGGCTTCATGAGAAGGACAATCAAGTACATCGCCGTTTCCACCCCGGTAATGGAAGTGATCACCTCTTTCGGCATAGCGGCGGTCATCTGGTTCGGGGGGGCATTGGTCATGCGGGGCACGATGACCGCCCCGGAGTTCTTTTCCTTCATCGCGGCCATGGTAATGCTCTATACGCCCATCCGCAAACTGCTTGCCACCTACAATGTGCTGCAGAGGTCGTTCGGCGCCGCCGAGCGGGTCTTCGAGATCCTCGACGAGGTGCCCGAGATCAGCGACCGGCCTGATGCAATTCCCCTCTGCACGGTGCGGGGCGAGGTGCAGTTCCATGAAGTCTCTTTCTCCTACCAGGATGAATGCGTACTGCGGAACATCAACCTCGAGGCCCGCAAGGGGGAGGTAGTGGCCCTGGTAGGTCCGTCGGGAGGGGGAAAAACAACCTTGGTCTCATTGATATCACGTTTCTACGATGTTTCGGACGGCCGGGTGCTGATAGACGGTATCGATGTCCGTTCCATCAGGATGCGTGACCTGCTTCGACAGATTTCCCTGGTGGACCAGGAAACCACGCTCTTTAACGACACCGTTGCAAACAATATCAGGTACGGCAGGACTGATGCCTCCGATGACGAGGTGGAGGCCGTGGCCAAGGCAGCGTTTGCCCACGATTTCATCATGGAGATGCCGCAGGGATACGCGACCTCTATCGGCGATCGGGGTGTGCGGCTTTCCGGCGGGCAGAGGCAGAGAATCTGTATCGCCCGCGCTATCCTGAAGGATTCACCGATCCTCATTCTGGACGAGGCGACTAGCGCCCTTGACACGGAAAGCGAGCAGATGGTGCAGCAGGCCATCAACAACCTCATGGCTAACCGTACTACTTTTGTCATCGCCCACCGGCTGTCCACTATTCTCCACGCGGACAAGATTGTCGTGCTGGAGAGAGGGGAGATAGCGGAGCAGGGCAGTCACCAGCAGCTCCTGGAAAGGGGCGGGTTGTATAAGAAGCTCTATGAAATGCAGTTCCAGCCGGAAGACAGAACCACCGACCGGGAGCAGGGCGCGACAAGTCCTGAGTGATTATCCGCATCACGGGAGATGTCCGGCGAATCGCGACCGCTGACATACACATATGCTCTACCTCATCTACGACATACTTCTCTTCCTCTCTATCCCCGTTATCGTTCCCTTCTACCTCCTCCGTTTCCTTCGGAAAGGGAGACTTCGCAAGGGGATTGGGGAGCGCCTCGGCTTTCTTTGCGGGGAAAAGAAGTCTTTGCTTGCCGGACACGATACCATCTGGGTACACGCCGTTTCCGTAGGGGAAACGATGGCTGCCCGACCGCTCCTGAAGGCTCTTAAAGCATGGTATCCGGGGCACAGGATTGTCCTGTCGACGGTCACCGAGACAGGGCAGGGAATCGGCGAAAGCATCGGCGATGTGGACCTGTGCATCTATTTCCCCTTTGATCTCCGCTTTTCCGTGAAGAGACTGCTGAAGAGTATCCGCCCTTCCCTGATTGTCGTGGTGGAAACGGAGATATGGCCGAATTTTCTCCGCTGCGCCCGGCTGCTCGATATTCCGGTAGTGCTTGCAAATGGACGCATCTCGGACAAATCATTCGGCGGGTACCGCTGTTTCTCCCGGGTCTTCCGCTCCGTGCTGATGAATTTCTCGGCCCTGTGCATGCAGACGGAAGAGGATGCGCGCCGCATCGTCGCCATCGGAGCGCCTCCATCCCGTGTTTCCGTAACGAAAAACCTGAAGTACGACCTGCCGGTGCGCATTGCTTCGGATGAAAGGAAAGCTGAACTGCGTTCGACCTACCGAATTCCGCGCGGAATTCCCGTTATTACCGCCGGCAGCACCCACCAGGGGGAGGAAGAATCCCTGCTGACTGTCTACCGGGCGCTCCTGGATGAAGGGAGAGAAATCTTCCTCGTTCTCGCGCCCCGGCATCCCGAGCGCGCGGAGGAGGTGTCCGGGCTGCTGGAACGAATGGGGATCCCCTTTACCCGTCGATCGTCACTTTCCGCACGCACCCGCGATTTCCACCGCGGCGAGGCGCTGCTGCTTGATTCGGTCGGCGAGTTGATGGGGATCTATTCCTTGTCCGACCTGGTATTCGTCGGCGGCAGCCTGGCGCCCGTGGGTGGACACAATCTGCTGGAGCCGGCATCCGTGGGGGTCCCGGTTCTGTTCGGTCCCCATATGAACAATTTCCGTGAAATCGCGTCCAAGATTCTCTCCAGCGCGGCAGGCGTTCAGGTGACTGATGCGTCCCGGCTTCTCTCCGTCATCCGCGGTCTGCTGAACAATCCCGCGGCACGCGCGGAAATGGGCGGCAACGGCGCGCGTCTCCTGCTTGAGAACCGGGGAGCAACGGAGCGGCACATGGAGATTATCAGGACATTATTCCCGGAGAAGGTCCCATGCAGCCTGCCGCGATAATATATTCTTCCCGTATACAGCCATGAAATCCCGCGAAAAATATATCCGTGAAGTGTGGGAGGGAAAGCGCTCCGGGTTGTTCGACACACTTCTCGTCCTTCTCCTTACCCCCTTTTCCGCCGTCTACTCCCTGGTCATGAGGGTGCGGGAAATCCTGTATCGGACAGGGATACTTCGCTGTCATGCGCTGCCGAAACCGGTCATCTCCGTCGGGAATATCTCGGTGGGGGGGACGGGCAAGACCCCCATGGTGATACTGCTGGCCCGCCTGCTGCTGGACAGGGGCAAGAGGGTCGCGGTTCTCTCACGGGGATACGGGGGGGGCGCGGCAGGGGAAGTGCGCGTCGTCTCTGATGGAACGAAAATTCTTCTGACCCCTGAGGAAGCGGGTGACGAACCGTTCCTCATCGCCCGCTCGGTTCCCGGCCTGGTTGTGGTTACGGGCGCCGACCGCTATCGGGCGGGACAGGAGGCCTGTGCGCGGTTCCAGCCGGATGTCCTGCTGCTGGACGACGGTTTCCAGCACCTGCGGCTGCGACGTGACCTGAACATCCTTCTCCTCGATTGCCGGAGACCGTTCGGCAATGGCCGTACTCTGCCGGCCGGACTGCTGCGCGAACCCCGCTCCGCAACCCGCCGGGCGGACCTGGTTGTGTATACACGATGCAGCGGGGAATCACTTCCATCCTTTCCCGGTATTCCGTCCTTCCGCGCTTCCCATTGTCTGCGTGGGGTAGTCGCCCTCGGCGGCGGAGCCGTAACACCCTTTTCCGCGCTGCGGGGGAGGAGGGGCGTTGCCTTTGCGGGTATCGCGGATCCCGACTCTTTTTTTGCTTCCCTGAAGGGGGAAGGGCTGGAGCTGGCGGCCACTGTTCCGTTTCCCGATCACTGCCGGTACGACAGGGGAACCTGCGATACCCTCCGGGAGGTGCTCAAGGAAACCGGGGGCGAGTATCTGATTACCACGGAAAAGGATGCCGTGAAACTGACGTCTTTCTCGGATAGTATCGGAAAGGTATACGCTGCCGTGCTGGCGTTGGAGCTTGATGACCTGCGGCTCCTGGAGCGTGAGGTTCAGAAACTGCTTTAATGTTTGGGGCGAGTTGTGGCACTATAAGCGCGGCTGCGGTGAATGAAGCGGTAGCGGTTCAGCGCACTCCGGGGGAGCGGAATCATGGAACTGGATAAAGATCTGCTGGAAATCCTGGCATGCCCGGTCTGCAAGGGGCCTCTCCGGATGGATGAGTCGAGCCTTGTATGTACCTCATGTCGTCTGCGCTATCCCATCAGGGACGGGATTCCGGTACTCCTGGCGGAAGAGGCGGAGCGAGCCGGTGAAGAGTGAAATGTGAAGAGTAAAGAGAGAAAGCGGATACTGGTTCTGCGCTACCGCTTTATCGGTGATACCATCCTGACGGTTCCGTTTCTGCGGAATCTGCGACGCGCTGAACCGGATGCCCGGATTGTCTGGGTGGTCGCGCCGGGCTCCTCCGATGTAGTTCGCGGCATACCCTACGTGGATGACCTCCTCTATTGGGATCCCGTTACCATTCATGCCGACAGCAGGGGAGAGCACCGGACCCTTGCCGCCAAGTGGGCTTTCGTCAGGGAATTGCGAAAGGAGCGTTTCCATAAGGTTTATGTGCTGAAGCGCTCCCTTTCCAGCGCCGTCATTGCTCTGCTGACCGGGGCGCGTGAGCGGATCGGTTTCGATACGGAAGGACGGGGGATTCTCCTGACGAAAAGGGTTCCCTACCGGCACGATCAGCATGAGGTGCGCAATTTCCTCGATGTGCTGCGCGCCGACGGCATCGACGCGCAGGACGATTTCCTGGAAAGCTGGACAACTCCCGAGGAGGATGCTGCCGCCGCAAAGCTGCTGGCTGATGCGGGAGTCTCCGCCGGCAAAGGACTGGTGGCGCTCCATCCCTTTGCCGCCATTTCCCGGCGCGGCTGGCCCATGGAAAACTTCGCCGAACTGGCCGGGCTGTTGCAGGCACAGGGGTTTACCCCCCTTGTTCTCGGCGCGCCGGGTGACAGGAAAAATTTCGACAAAGTCCGCGAATTGTTCGGAGAAGAAACCGCGGATCTCGTCGGCAAATGCCCCTTGAGGGTCACCATGGCGCTCCTGAAGCGATGCGCCCTGTTCGTCGGAAATGACAGCGGGGTCATGCATCTGGCTGCGGCCTCCGGTATCCCCCTGGTGGCCCTGTTCGGCCCCCAGTCGCCGGTCAAATTCGGCCCCTGGAGCGAACGGGCCGTTGTCATGTACAAAGGATTTCCCTGCTCGCCGTGCCGACAGAAGTTTTTCACCGAATGCGAGCCGTCTCCACGCATGCGACCCGCCTGCGTGGAAGCGATTATGGTTGAAGAGGTATTCCGGGAGGGGATGCGGCTGTTGGAAGCCGGAAGAGTAAAGGAAACCACGGCATGAACAAAAAACCCCGAATTTCGGCCATCGTTCGCACCTTCAATGAGGAGCTGAATATTCGCGACTGCCTCGAAAGCCTGAAATGGGCCGATGAGATCATCGTGGTGGATGCCCTCAGCACGGACCGGACTGTGGAAATAGCTCGGGAATTTACTGACAGGGTAATCCTCCAGGAGTGGCTCGGGCATATCGGCCAGAGCCGGTTTGTCACGGACCGGACCGCGAATCTCTGGGTGTTCAGTCTTGACGCAGACGAGCGGGTTTCCCCGCAACTCAGGGAGGAGATCCTCGCCCTGGACCTGGAGAACACCCCCCATGACGCCTTTGACATGCCCCGGCGCCATTTCTTCCTGCAGCGCTGGATCAACCACTCCGGCTGGTACCCGGACCGGAACATCCGCCTGTTCCGCAAGGACCGCTGCCGGTGGGGAGGGTACGAACCCCATGACAAGATCCAGGTGCCGGGGTCACTCGCGAGCCTGAAGAATGACCTGTACCACTATATCTACCGGGACATGAACCACTTCGCTGAAACCAAGAACCGGTACGCGACGCGAACGGCCTGTGATCACTTCAAAACCGGGCGAAAGTCGACACTGATCCATCTAACCCTGCGGCCCCTGTTCACCTTTTTCGACCGCTACCTGATCCGCCTCGGCATCCTGGACGGACTGGCCGGCTACGTGATCTCGGTAATGGAGGCCTACGGGGTGTTCCTGAAGTACCTCAAGCTCTACGAGATGCAGCGGAAGCTGATGCGGTTTCCCGAACAGGGATAACGGTCGGCAGCGGCGGTAGATATCTGTTCGTCAGAGGAGCAGGTGGGAAGTCTGGCGCCGGTATCGAGTTGTAAACGGGACGGATGAAAATACTGCTGATCAACAACGACAAGGGGTGGGGCGGAGGACAGGAGTTCCTGAAAGACCTCGCTTCAGAGCTGCTGGGGTTCGGGGTCGATGTTCATTTCACGGTTCGGGCAGGTTCGAAGTCCGACAGCCGCCTGCGTGGTCTCGGAGTCCCGGTGCATTCCCTGCCGGGTCACGGCATGGGTGATGTGAAGGCGTTTTTTCAGCTTGTGGATCTCATGCGGCGGGAACGGTTCGATATCATCTCGGTAAACCGCGAACACGACCTGCTTCTTACCACGCTTGCCCGGTATGTCGCTTTTCCGTTCAGAAAACACGGTAAGCTTGTAATTACCTGCCATGTGGGCACAGCGAGAAAGCAGCACCTTCTCTTCTCCGTCGATGCCGTTGTCTGCGTGTCGGAACACGTTCGGAAAAGGCTGTCTGAAAATAACCCCGCGGCCGGGAAAAAGGCCGTGATACTCCCTAACGGTGTCGTTTCCGGCCCGCCTCCCGCTGCAATGAAATTCGATTTCCATCGGGAGAGAAGGTTTTTCAGGGGCGCCCCTTTTCCCCTGATCGGCATGGTGGGGGAGTTTTTCAAAAATCAGTCGGAACTGGTTGATGTGCTGGCTCTGCTGAAAGGAGAGTTTCCGAACC
>CAYSPF010000009.1:0-1624 GCA_964432775.1 uncultured Geobacter sp. | reverse complement strand
AATCAGTCGGAACTGGTTGATGTGCTGGCTCTGCTGAAAGGAGAGTTTCCGAACCTCACGGTCGCCTTTGTCGGCGACACTTCCGACCAAGGGCTTATCGGGCCCCTTCTGGAGAAGATCCGGTATCTCGATCTGGAACGGGATGTTCTCTTTACCGGTCGCATCCCCCGTGAGATGATGCCTGATGTCTTCTACGATCTTGACCTTTCGGTCAGTACCTTTCGCAATGAAGGCTACGGTCTGGTCCACCTGGAGAGTCTCGCCGCCGGGACACCGGTCGTGGCATACAACGAGGGGGGCGTGGTGGACATCCTCCGGGGAGAGAGCGTGGGAATTCTTGTGGACGGAGGACCATCGGAATTTGCCGCGGCCGTGGCAGACCTGCTGCGGGATCACGAGAGAAGGTACGCCATGGGCAGGCAGGGGAATGCGCTGGTCGAGGAGAAATACTCCCGGTCGGCCATGACGGCGAGGTATCTGGAACTATTCCGGAGGCTATCAGGAGAGGGTAACGCGGATTGATGGTGTCGTGAGAGACCGGCGAGGTCTCTCCCCTGTCCGGCGGATTGCCTCCGCTGACGTGGCTTGATAGCCGTACAGGATAGCTGGGAGCAAGAAATGAATCTCTACAATGCGGATTTCTATAAAGACAGGCATCAAAAAACACTCTACTCCGCGCGAACGATAGTTTCCATCGTCCGGGAAATCCTTCCCGAGATACGATCCGCCGTTGATGTGGGGTGTGGAGTCGGTACCTGGCTGTCCGTTCTCAAGGAGAACGGCGCTACCTGCATCCGGGGTGTTGATGGAGGATGGGTTGCACGGGAGTATCTTCAGATTCCGGACGAATGTTTTACCGAGCACGATCTCAGCGGCAGGATTCATCTGGATACGACCTTTGACCTGGCGATTTCGCTGGAAGTGGCTGAGCACCTGCCGTCCGGCAGTGCACGGGGGTTTGTCGAGTCCCTGACGGAATTCTCGGATTTCGTCCTCTTTTCGGCGGCAACTCCCCACCAGATGGGAGTTGGTCACATCAATGAGCAATGGCCGAACTACTGGATTTCGCTGTTCGAAGAGAGGGGTTTCTTCCCGGTAGACATTATTCGGAAAAGGATCTGGAATGATGAATCGATCCCATCCTGGTACCGGCAGAATATCCTTCTTTTCGTAAAAAAAGAGAGGAGCGCCGACGTTCGATACATTCCGCGCCTTTCCGATACGGTACCGCCTGAAGTGTACCTGCTGACTTTCGGCAAGCTGACATCGCCGAGCGTAAAAGAGGCGCGACGGACGTGGGTGGAAGCTGTGAAGAGACGTATCAAGCGTAGCTTTCCATCTCTCGCCTCCCGGATTTCCTGAACGGATGAACAGGAAACATATGCGGAAGAAGGCTCAGGCAGTCATGCCGCGGTTTGCGTCGCGAACGGAGCGGCATCCATGACAGGGGGGAGGGTTTTCTCCTCAGGGGAAGCTCCATGACCCTTACGCAACCTGCTGTTACGGTTCTGATGCCGTTATTTAACGGGGAGCAGTATCTCCGAGAGGCTATTGAAAGCATTCTCGGTCAGACTTTCAGCGAGTTTGAGCTTCTTGTCCTTGATGACGGTTCAACGGACGCAGG
>CAYSPF010000008.1:0-38841 GCA_964432775.1 uncultured Geobacter sp. | reverse complement strand
AGGCGTCCAAGTCGGGGCGCGCCCTGGAAGACATCCAGGAGCAGATCAACGCGGTCAGCATGCAGGTAAACCAGATAGCCACCGCAACTGAGGAGCAGACCGTAACCACTAACGAGATCAGTCATAATATCCAGCAAATCACCGAGGTGATTCAGGGGACCGCTGAAGTGGCGAAAGATTCGGCTTCGGCTGCCGGAGAACTGGTGGAGATGTCCGAGGAATTGAAGAAAATCGTGGGCCGGTTCCGCCTCGCGTCATAGTCCGGGATTGCACCACAGGCGAAACAACGCGCAGGGTATCCCCCTCGTCTTCTACCCTTCGGGGCGGGCGAGGGGTCTTTTTTTGTGAGACGCCAGCTGTACGACAGATACGGCCCTTCCCTGATCCCGAATTGCCGGACGCGTATGTCTCCCTCCGCGTTACCGGCCAGCGGTGTCTCCCCAGAGATCCTTGAGTCGCCGATCCCGTCCGCAGTTCAGTCGGTAGAATTTGTAGCGCACGGGGTTTTTCCGGTAGTAGTCCTGGTGGTACTCCTCGGCAGGGTAAAATGGCCCGGCCGGCGCAATCTCGGTTACGATAGGTTCCCGGATGAGGCCGGCTTTTTCGATCGCCTGTTTCGATTTTTCCGCCAGGATACGCTCGGTCTCGGAAGAATAGAAGATGGCCGCCCGGTACTGGTCTCCCACATCGCAAAACTGACGGTTCGGCGTGGTCGGATCAATGTTGTGCCAGAACACCTCCAGCAGGCGTGAGTAGCTGACCCGTGCCGGATCATAGACGATCCGGACCGATTCCGCATGGCCGGTGCCGCCGGCGGAGACCTCTTCGTAGGTGGGATTCTTCGTCCGACCTCCCGTGTAACCGACGGTGGTGGAGACGACACCGTCCAGTTTGTCGAACGGGGGTTCCATGCACCAGAAGCACCCCCCCGCGAAGATTGCCGTCTTCAGGGTGCGTCCGTCCGATTGAGCGGCTGCGCCTGCCGATGGGGTCGGAGCGGCGAAAAGAAGAAAAAGCAGAAGGAAACAACACGCCGTCCGTAGTTTTTTTACCGCGTCAAGAGCGGGTCTCATTTCTCCGGATCCCCTTTGCCGTCGGCTTGTTGAGAAGTGATACTTCCGGCACGATCATCTTCAGCCTTCATGCGCCGATGGAGCCGGAAAGCCATCCACGCCAGCAGGGCAACGCCGAGGGTCAGCACGGCCCAGAGCACGGCGGACTTCAGGTCCGTGGGTATCTTCGGCTTCCTCAGCGCCGCTTTTCCGCCGAGTGTGGAGGGTGATCCGGGAACGGCGATGCCCGCCATGGTATTTCCCTGCCGCTCATACGAGAATTGCCGGAACAATTCGTCTCCTCCCTGGAGGCGCGCCCCTGCCCGTGCACTGCCGTAGGCAAGCAGGAACGGACCAGCACCGCGCGCCGCGAAAAGAATCTTTTCCGGGAGCCAGCCGAAGCGGATCACCGGCATACCTCTGCCGAGACCACCACCGCCGGGGTCGATGCGCAACAGCCAGAAACGGTGGGGTGTCGGGTCCAGCATGATATCGGGACCGGAAATCTCTTCGCCCCGTATGCGAAGGCGATAGGCGAGGGCGGACGGTCCCCGGCGCCAGGGCTCCGTATTGTTTTCACGGGAGAACAGAGTTGCCGTTACCAAGGTATTTTCCTGGGGAAGCAGAATTCTGACTCTGTCCACCGGCATCCTTCCGGAAAGGTCGAATGAATACTCGCCCGGCTTTTCCGCGTGACGTGATGCAGGAATCTCCTCCCATCGGCGTGGTTGTTCGGCGGCCGGTGATGCGATGCGGGCATCGACCGCCGTGAGTACCGGCATGTCGGCGGCGCCGGCGGAGGAGAGACGGAAATATTTCATCCGCGTGGCGCCCGTTTCCACGACGCGGCGCACGAGAGAGTGTTCCCCGTAACGGATGTCCAGCACGGTGGCTGCCGCAACCAGTGTAGTCCAGTTCTCCAGATCATCGCTTCCTTCAACGCGGATCCTTCCCACAGTTCCTTGCTGCAGCGGTTGCCATTGCAGTGCAAGCGCCGCCACCGGACGCTTCAGCGCGCTCCCGTCGACGAGGTATGCCGTTATCCTCCGTGACGTTGTCCCGTCTTCAACTGCATCAACCCTGATAATCGATCCGCCCGCGTTTCTCCGCACCTGCAGAGACATGCCGGCTGCTTGCCGTTTCGGGTTTCCCGAAAGAGGGAAAAACGGCAGAGTACGTGATTCGGCTGCCGCGGGCGGCGGAGCGGCAGCCCGGGAAACGGTGAAGGGTATCACCTCTTTCTGCCCGTTGAACATGCAGATATCAGCCAGATCGCTTCGTGTGACAGCACGATAGACTTCCGTGGGGAGGGGGAATTCGTAGAGGGCGTCCATGCCGGTGATTGCCAGGGGTATACCATAGGCGAATTGACGGGGGGTCACGTCACGGGCATTAACCGAGGTCGCCAGAAAGCAAAAAAACAGAGAGAAAAGAAGGGATTTCACGGAAGAGCCTCCCTTTGACTGCGCGGCGGGACCGGCGCAAAATAGCCGATGATCAGGAGCAGCACGCCGACTCCCACGAAGGAGACGATCCGTGCGACGGAACCGGTGCCGGACAGGTCCACGAGAAAGAGCTTGAGCACCACCGCCGCGAGGAGCCCGGCGCCGGTCAGCCAGACGGAACGGAGACCTTTACGTGTCGCGTAGACCATTGCGCAGAGGGCAAGGAGGCTCCAGAAGATGGACAGAGCCGTCTGGAGAAGAACAGAGTGGTAGAGAGCGGAGAAAGTGAACGAAACATCTCCCCAGTGGTGTACGGTACGTATCAGGACACCGTTCAGCCAGACAAAAAGGGTAGCCGAGAGGAGAGAAGCCGCCGTCTTCCTGAAGTACGGCGCGGCGATGTCGGGGATGGCCGTTCGCAGGCGATGTTCCCATACCACAAGGGCGAAAATGACGCTCCCTATGGTCAGGTCCAGGGGGTTCAGGAACGGCAGATACGAGAGCGGCTCAGGGTTTCCGCTGTTAGTGGCGTTGGCGAACCAACTCCAGAGCAAGGCAAACAGGGCGATCGGTCCGACCCCGAGCGTCAGGTACGCGGTGCGGTGCGTCGCCACCGGCCACGCCGGGCGAGGGCCGTGCGTTGCCACCAGCAACGTAACCAGGGCCGGCACGAGACCCGGAGCGGACAGGGGCCAGATGGTTGAGCCCGCGATCCAGTGTTCAAGCCGCCACCCCAGTTCCAGGGTGACGAGTCCGGTTGCCAGCCAGAGGGTCCCGGCATGGAGGAGGCGCAGGAACTGGGATTTCAGCTCATCATGACGGTAGAGGATCAGGTAGTATGCGGCGAAAGCCGCCGGCCACCCGGCAAAGCCTCCCTCCGCCAGGGGATGAAGG
This sequence comes from uncultured Geobacter sp., assembly GCA_964432775.1. Taxonomy (GTDB): domain Bacteria; phylum Desulfobacterota; class Desulfuromonadia; order Geobacterales; family Geobacteraceae; genus RPRC01. The sequence continues at coordinate 35,450 of CAYSPF010000008.1, read as the reverse complement.
TCTTCCGCAAACATAGATACCCCGCAGAAAACGAGCATCGGCAGCAGTGCCAGGGTGGGCCATGCCATGGCAGGCCATGCCAGGCGTCTCTCCAGCAGGTCGCAGATCCAGCAGGAGCCGGAGAGAAAAACGAGCACGATTCCCATGCGGTACTCATATCCCCCATGACGATCGATTTCGCCGATCCCGCCGGAGAACCACCAGATGAGCCCCCAGGCCAGCAGCACGTTCGCGAAGACGGATTCCCACTGCGAGACGGATTCCCTGTACCGATGGAGCCGGTTGGCGGAAAAGATGCCGGTGAGCGCAAGCAGGGCGCACCCCAGAAAAAATCCGTTCAGCACGGGTAGTGAACCGGTTGAGTCATGGATATCCGCGAGAAAGGAGGCGCCCGCCGCGAACTGGAGCAGGATGCCGAAAGCGCGGGGGAGACGCCGCTGCTGCCGGAGGCCGGCCCAGAGGATTGCGGCCCCTTCCAGCGCCCAGACGGCGGATGTCCAGCGGTTTTCCAGGGCAAAGGGAATGGCCATGGTTGCGAATACGACGCCGAAGGCAAAAAAGGCCTCGGTGATCGTCCGCATGAAAGTCGGCCTTGTGGAGTACAGCAGCCAGGCGATCGGCAGGTAGAACAGACCGAGGGCCAGCGCGCTCCATGCCAGGCCGAAGTGATAGGGTTCGACAAGCGCGGCCTGGAGAGAAAAGGCCGCGATGGGTGTGCCGAAGACAAGTGTTCCGTCCAGGTATCCCTTCAGGTTCGGCGGCTGCCGCAGGGCGAAGAGAACGGCGATAAAGGTATAGATGAGAAAGAAGAGGATGAGAAACGGTTCGGTTGAGGCGAAGTATTCCGGGCCATAATAGCGCCAACCCCAGGAAAGGCCGATGACGAAGGTAAAGGCGAATCCCAGCAGGTTCAGGACACGCCATGCCCGGAACCAGGAGATCCCGGCAATGCCCAGGTTCAGCAGGGCGTAGTAGCTGAACAGGACCACATGGCTTCCGCTGCCGGTGGACGCCAGGATTGGCGCGAGGAACCCTCCCGAGACGCCGAGCACCGCCAGTGCGCGGGAGTCCTGCAGGACCGCGAGAAATGCGGATAGAACGGCAACCGCCACAAGGACGGCGAAAGCGAAAACCGGCGGAATCAGTTCATACAGGCGATAAGCGGCGAATGTGCTGAGATAGAGGATGCCTACTCCGCCTCCCTGCAGGACATGGGCATAGAGGGGGCGACCGGACCGCAGCCGCCAGCCGATTCCCAGGAGGGCGATTCCCGCCAGGGCGGCGGATATAAGCCGGAGCTCGATGGGGAAAAGGGCATGATCTGCGGCGTATTTGACGAGGAAAGAAATGCCGAAGAAGAGGACGATAACACCCACCTTGACCAGCAGGCTGCCGCCGGAAAGGAAACGGTTCAGGCTGTCCATCAACCCTCGTCCGGGAGCTATGTCCTCACGGGAAATCGGTTGGACGGTGATAGGTTGTGCGGTAACGATCGGCTCGGGCGCCGTCCATTCCGGGCTCCACTCGGGTGCGGCGGTGTTCTCCGGCTGCAGGGAAACAGCTTCTTCGTCATCCAAAGGAACGCAGAGGTCGGGTTCCGGTTGCATCGTGTGCTGAACGTCCTCTGCCGCCGCGGGAGCGGCGCCCGGTGTCCCGGTCGCCTTGGCCGGATGGGACTCAGCTCTTTGATTCAGCTCCCGCACCTCATTTTCCAGGAGGGATACCCTGCCGCGAAGGGAGAGAATGCTCCACGTTCCATATCCGAAAAGGGCGCCGGCCAGCGCTCCGGAAAAGCCGGACAGTACACCGCCCATGACCGCGCCGAGGAGAACGGCAATGACAATCATGGACGTTCTCCCCTGCATGAATCTGCTTTCAGGAAACGACCGTCACGGGCGAACATGCAATACATCCCTCCATCACGCATTATCGGATCTCCCTTGCGCGGTGGGGCGCTCTTCACATCAGGTCTTTCCAGCCCCGATCCCGCAGTTCTTTCTTCAGTGTCTGCATCTCCTGTCCCAGTTGCAGAAATACATCCATGTCAACGGTTTTCATGGCTTTTCACCCCCAGTGGAGCACGGGGCTATTCCTCTGCCTGTCTTCACTCTAGTCAATGAGCCGAGTTTTGTCAATTATTGCCTTGTTACGGATAAATGATATAATTTCCGCACGTTAGAAAGGGGGCTGTCATGAGAGAAGCGTTGTTTTACACAAAGGGAGAGCACGGTAGAGTTCAGTGCGGTCTCTGCCGTTTTCGTTGCGGTATTGACGATGGTCGGAGGGGGCTCTGCGGAGTCAGGGAGAACCGCGGGGGGGTCCTGTATTCGCTCGTTTACGGAAAGGCAGTCGCCGAGCAGGTTGACCCTATCGAAAAGAAGCCCCTGTTTCATTTTCTTCCCGGAAGCAGATCATATTCGGTTGCCGCGGTTGGATGCAACTTCAGGTGCTTTCATTGCCAGAATTACAACATATCCCAGCCGTCCCGGGAAGGGGGATCCGTTGTCGGCGGTAATCTGACGCCGGCTGAAATCGTCGCAGGTGCCCGGGCCGCCGGTTGTCGCTCTATTTCCTATACCTATACCGAGCCGACGGTTTTCTTCGAATATGCCTACGATACCGCGGTGTTGGCCCATCGGGCAGGCATCAGAAATATTTTCGTTACAAACGGCTATATCACCCCGGAGGCCCTTTCGTTTATCAGGCCGTTTCTGGATGCGGCAAACATCGACCTGAAAGGTTTTTCAGACAAATTCTATCGTGAGATAGTCGGGGCTGAGTTGAACGGTGTGCTGGACTGCATCAGGGACTATAAACGCCTCGGTATCTGGATAGAGATGACGACCCTGGTGATTCCCGGTCTGAATGATTCAGACGAAGAGCTGGCAGCCATCGCTCGTTTTATCGCAGACGAAATCGGTATCGAAACGCCCTGGCACGTGAGCCGGTTTCACCCCACCTACCGCCTGACCGACCATCCGGTCACTCCTGTCGCCACCCTCCGCCGGGCACGCCAGATAGGCATTGCCGCCGGACTTCGGTATGTCTATGAAGGAAACGTTCCCGGCGAAGGCGGAGAGAATACCTACTGCCCCGGCTGCCGCGAGCCGCTCATCACCCGCTACGGTTTTGCCATTGAAGACTCTTCCATCCGAGATGGAAAATGTCCCGAATGCGGGCATATCCTCGATGGGGTGTGGGAGTAGCGTGAACATCCCTGTGTAATACTATGAATTGTCTTGCGTGGTCATAATGTAGGCATTTTGTAAGTACCGGTTTGAAAATAATAGTTTGCCGGAAAGCCCACAGGCTTATCAACAGGCCATCAACAATGAGTGTTGAGATCTGTTTGTAGTCCGCGGTTCCCGCCGATTTCTTGATGCCTGAAACAGCTATCGTAGCGGGGGTGTTCATAATGGTTGCCCAGCCCTGCTGAAAATGCTATAAAAAACCGTAGTCACTCTCCCCCTGTCGAGGTCTATTTGAAGGTATCATTCCCGCGCCGGTTTTGGGTCACGTTTTCAGCCAACGTAGTCGGTTTCTACGCATCCACCATCAATCGTTTTCGCATCTGCGGCGATGAACTGATTCCCCGGACGGGCGGAGTACTCATCGCTTCCAACCACATTTCGGCATACGATACGATATTCCTCCCCTGGGCGGTTATCAGCAGACATCCATTCCAGATGTTGTGGGCGCCGGCCAAGGAGGAGCTCTTCATCAAGCCCTTCCAGCGCTGGCTCTATAGCTCCTGGGGCGCCTTTCCGGTCCGGCGCGGACGGGATGTGCGCGCCGGCAAGACCATTAACGAACTCCTCCTGGATCAGAAAGTGATGCTTTTCCCCGAGGGTACCCGTAATCGGCAGGGTGTTCTGGGAAAGGGGAACCGGGGCGTTGGGAAGATAATCTACGACACCCGGCCGACGGTTATCCCTGCGGCGATCATCGGCCTGAACAGGTGGAAATTTCCCGGGATTCGCCAGCAGGGAAAGGTGGTGTTCGGCGCTCCCCTTGATTTCGCCGAGCTGTACGAACGCGAAAACTGCAAGGAAACGCACGTGCTGATAACGGAGAGGGTTATGGCGGGGATTGCCGACCTTCTGAAGCAGGAAGGGGCGTTTGTTCAGTGAAGGTCGAGATATTCTGCGACGGCGCCTGTAGCGGCAATCCGGGGCCCGGAGGTTTCGGCTGCATCCTGCGCTCCGGAGGCAGGGAAAAGGAATTGTCCGGGGCCGAACCCCATACCACGAATAACCGCATGGAACTCCTGGGCGCGATTACGGCGCTTGAATCCCTGAAGCGTCCCTGTGAGGTGGCTCTCACCACCGACTCCCAGTACCTGGTGAAGGGGATGACCGAATGGATCCAGGGCTGGATAAGGAAGGGCTGGAAAAACAGCAAGAAAGAGGATGTCCTGAACCGCGACCTGTGGGAACGGCTCCTGGCGCTCACGGCTGTCCATCGGGTGCAGTGGCGCTGGATTCGGGGCCACAACGGACACGTGGAAAACGAACGGTGCGACGAGCTGGCGCGGGGCGCCATTCTGCAGATGCAGAAACAGACAGGGAAGTGAACCGGTTGTGACGCAGTTTATCATTGAAATATCGGATGAGGAGATACGCAGGGAAAAGGAAAAGGCACGGGCGCTCCGTAAGACCCGCTGGTGGAAAAACCGCGTTGCTCGCGGGATATGCCATTACTGCGGCGGCACTTTTCCGCCCTCTGAGCTGACCATGGACCACCTCGTGCCCATCATTCGCGGCGGCAGAAGCACCGAGGGCAACGTTGTCGTTGCCTGCAAGGAGTGCAACAGCAGGAAGGGATACCTCCTTCCCCTGGAATGGGAGGAGTACCTGGAGTCCGTGAGGAGGGAGGGGTGACGGTTTGGGTCTGAACGGGATAACAACCGTCATCTATGACTGCGACGGAGTGATGTTCGATTCGTTCGAGGCGAATTTCGCATTTTATTCAAAGATAGTGGAACGCTTCGGTCTGCCCGCGCTGGAAAGGGCCAACGAGGAAACCATGCGTCTGCTCCACACCTATTCCAGCAGGGACGTGCTGGCGAAGCTTTTCGACGGCGACCCGCGGGAAGAGGCGGCGCTCCGTTTCGCTTCCGGCATTGATTACCGGGAGCTTCTTCCCTTTCTGCGCATGGAAGAGGGGCTTGTGGAGACCCTGGAGGTGCTGCGTACCAGGGTTGAACTGGCCGTCTGCACCAACCGTTCTACCTCCGTTGAGATGCTCCTAGAGGATTTCGGACTGACTTCCTATTTCGGTTATGTCATGACAGCGGCCAAGGTGCGGAATCCGAAACCCCACCCCGAACCGCTCCTGAAGATACTTGAGCACTACCGGATCGGTCCGCGGGAGGCCCTGTTCGTCGGGGATTCAGCGCTGGACCGGCGGGCCGCTGAGGCGGCGGGAGTCCCATTCGTAGCTTACAAGGCTGATCTGCGCTGTATGAGGCGCATAGACCACCACCCGGATATTCTACAGCTGCTCTAGCGCGACGGTGAAGAGTATTTCGGTTCCGCACAGGGACACTGTCTGCCGTTCACCCGGGGTGAATCGATTCGGGCGTTGCACGCATCACACCTTCACACAATCATTACTTTACATTCAGTCAATTGGGGATACGTATGATTAAGAGCATGACCGGTTACGGAAAGGCTGAACTTGCCCTGGAGCACGAGAAAATCGCCGTAGAGATGAGATCGGTAAATCATCGTTACGGCGAGATTTCCATCAAACTGCCCCGCACTCTCATCTGCTTCGAGAACGACGTGCGCAAGGCTGTGTCCGAACGGTTGAAGCGCGGCAAAATTGATGTCTTTATCCAGCTTGAAGCAGTCGCCGACTCCAGGCCGCCGAACGTAAACATTTCATTGGCGAGAGCCTATTACGCTGCGTTTACTTCACTGCGCGAGGAACTCGGTATTGATGAGCCGGTGCCTTTTTCCCTGATCGTTTCACAAAGGGATGTGCTTGCTGTTCCGGAAAGCGATGATCGGACGGAAGAGATGCGCGACGGACTCCTCGCCACGGTGACCGGCGCGGTGGACGCGCTGGAGGGGATGAGGATTCGGGAAGGAAAGGAACTTGTCGATGATCTGCGGAAAAGACGGGAGACACTCGATCTGTTCATGGAGAGAATTTCACTGCGCGCTCCCTCTGTTCCCGCTGAGTACGCTGAGAAGATAACGGCCCGGCTTGCCCGGTTCGCCCCCGAAGGCATGCCCGACGAAGCGAGGCTTGCCCAAGAGGTCGCCCTCATGGCGGATCGCAGTGACATAACCGAAGAACAGGTTCGTTTCGCAAGCCATCTGCTTCAATTCGACGCGGCCCTCCAAACCCTCGAACCGGTTGGCCGGAAGCTTGATTTCCTTCTCCAGGAAATGGGGCGGGAGATTAACACTATCGGCTCCAAGGCAAATGACGGTGAGATTACCTCCTGCGTGGTGGAACTGAAAGCGGAGCTGGAAAAAATCCGCGAGCAGGTGCAGAACATCGAGTAAACGTATCGTGGAAGGGTCCGGAAAGGTTTTTTCATGAAAAAAGAAGGAATTCTGTACATCGTTTCGGCCCCGTCAGGCGCGGGTAAGACCTCATTATGCAATGAATTAATTGACATATTTCCTGATCTGCGGCATTCTGTCAGCTACACGACGCGTTCACCCAGGCCTGGTGAGAGGCAGGGGCTTGACTATTTTTTTGTATCCCGACAGGAGTTCGAGCGGATGGCTGCGGCCGGGGAGTTCGCCGAGTGGGCAAAGGTTCATGGAAACTTCTACGGTACCGCGGTCAGAACCCTGGAGGAACTTTGCTCCCGGGGGATTAACGTGATCCTCGATATCGACTGCCAGGGCGCCCGCCAACTCAAATCACTCTATGGTGACGCCGTGTACCTGTTCATTCTGCCGCCGGACTTTGCCGAGTTACGGCGAAGGCTGGAGGGCAGGAAGTCCGATTCTCAGGAGGTCATCGAGCAACGGTTGCGGGTCGCCATGGACGAGGTACGAGAGTCCTCCTGGTATGACTACATTATCGTGAACGACGATTTTTCCCAAGCCGTAGAGAAGCTGAAATCGGTGGTTATCGCCGAACAGTGCAGGACGAAGAGGGCCACAACGACAGTATCCGGTTTTTTCACCACGTGAGACACATCAGGGGATGTGCTTTTTCTTGCACAGAAAGGAGTTATTACATATGGCACGGGTCACGGTTGAAGATTGTCTGAAACAGGTAAACAACAGGTTTTTGCTCGTCATGCTGGCATCAAGGAGGGTTAAGCAGCTCTACAAGGGATCAAAACCTGTAATTGAGAACAAGTCGAGCAACAAAAACGTAGTTCTGGCGTTGCGCGAGATAGCCGCCGGGAAGATCCAGTTCGAGATGACCTCCCGCAAAAACCGCTAGTCCCACGCAGAAACCGGGGCGGGCCGAGCGGTCCCGCCCTTTTTTAATCCGCGTAGTTCCGCATCTATCTTTTCACCGCACTATCTCAGGCTCCCGGTTCCCAATCTATGATCAGGCTCAATGACATCCTTGACAAAGTGGCATCCTACAACCCCGGCGCCGACTTGGACGTCATCAGGAAGGCCTATGTCTTTTCCGCCAAGGTTCACCAGGGGCAGATTCGACTCTCCGGTGAACCCTACCTGATCCATCCACTGGAGGTCGCCGCTATCCTGGCGGAGCTTCGCCTGGATGTCCAGACACTGGCTACCGGTTTGCTCCACGACACCCTGGAAGACACCCTGACCACCTTTGAAGAGCTGGAGACCATCTTCGGCTCGGAGGTGGCGAACCTGGTGGACGGGGTCACCAAGATCAGTAAGATCCACTTCAAAACCAAGGAAGAAAGCCAGGCGGAAAACTTCCGCAAGATGCTCCTTGCCATGGCAAACGACATCCGGGTGATCCTGGTGAAGCTGGCGGACCGTCTCCACAACATGCGGACCTTGCAGTACCAACCGGAAGCGAAGCAGCGGAGCATCGCCAGGGAGACCCTCGACATCTATGCCCCCATGGCCAACCGCCTCGGCATTTCCTGGATCAAGAGCGAACTGGAAGACCTTTCTTTCCGCTACGTTAATCCCCAGCTATACTATGATCTTGCCTCCAAGGTCGCCATGAAGAAGAAGGAGCGGGAGAGCTATGTGGAGGAGGTCAAGGAAATTATCGTCGGCAAGCTCAAGGAACACGGGATCCGGGGGGATGTTTCGGGGCGCAGCAAGCACCTCTACTCCATCCACAATAAGATGGAGAGCCGCAATGTTGATATCGACGAGATCTACGACCTGATTGCCATCCGCGTCATGGTGGATGATATCAGGGCCTGCTACGAGGTGCTCGGCCTCATCCATTCCACCTGGAAGCCGATTCCCGGACGTTTCAAGGACTATATCGCCATGCCCAAGAGCAACATGTACCAGTCGCTCCATACGACAGTGATTGGTCCCTTTGGCGAGCGGATGGAGGTGCAGATCCGGACATCGGAGATGCATCGTGTTGCCGAGGCGGGAATTGCCGCCCATTGGAAATACAAGGAAGGAAAAGGCTACGATGAACGCGACGTAAAGCGTTTCGCCTGGCTGCGGCAGCTTCTGGAGTGGCAGCAGGAATTGCAGGACTCCCAGGAGTTCATGAACACCGTCAAGGTGGAACTCTTTCCCGAAGAGGTATATGTCTTCACGCCGAGGGGGGATGTGAAGGGGTTTCCCAAGGGGGCGACACCCATCGATTTCGCCTACAGCATCCATACGGACATCGGTCATCGGTGCGTGGGGGCGAAGGTAAACGGCAAGCTGGTTCCCCTGAAATACGAGTTGAAGATTGGCGACATCGTCGAGGTGGTCACGTCTCCCCACCACACCCCGAGCAAGGACTGGTTGAAGATCGTCAAGAGTACCCGTGCGAGAAACAAGATTCGCGCCTGGGTCAAAACAGAGGAGCGGAAGCGGAGCATTGCCATCGGACGCGAAATCTGCGAAAAGGAATTCCGCCGCTACAGCCTCAACTTCGGCAAGCTGCAGAAAAGTGGCGAGATGAAACGGGTGGCGGTGGAATTCGGTTTCGTGGCGGAAGATGATCTGATGGCCTCGGTCGGGTACGGGAAACTGTCGTGCAACCAGCTTCTGGGAAAGCTGCTGTCGGAAGAGAAACTGGCGGAAACCCGGGAGCAGAAGGAGACGCGGATCTCCAAGGTCCTCGGCAAGCTGACCAAGAAATCGACCGGCGCCATCCAGATAAACGGGGTGGACGATGTGCTTGTCCGTTTCGGCAAGTGCTGCAATCCGGTTCCCGGCGACGAGGTCGTCGGTTTTATTACACGCGGCCGGGGTGTCACGGTTCATACCGCCGATTGCTCCTTTGCCCGGGAGAGTGATCCGGACCGGCGGGTGGCGGTCACCTGGAATCGGGAAAAGCAGACGGCCCTCCCGGTAAAGATCCGGGTGAGCTGTCATGATCAGAAAGGGATCCTTGCCGGCATTGCCCAGGTTATCGCCAACTGTGAGGCGAATATCTCCAGTGCGACGGTGCAGAGCACCCTGGACAAGAAAGGTATCAACCTGTTCGAGGTAGATGTCACCGACCTGGATCACCTGAACAGGGTGATTAACAGCATCATGAAGGTAAACGGGGTAATCAAGGTGGAGCGGCTGAAGAGTTAAGCGGCGGAAGACGTCCACCCGTGACGGAGGGGTTCCATGACGAAAGAGATTATTGCCACCGACCGGGCGCCGCAGGCGATCGGTCCCTATTCCCAAGGGGTCAAGGCAGGGGGATTTGTCTTCTTCTCGGGCCAGATACCCCTCGACCCGGCAACGGGGGAGATTCGCGGGACGGATAGTGCGGTTCAGACCGAGCAGGTAATGGAGAATATCGGCGGAATGCTCTCTGCGACGGGGCTCGGTTTCCCGGACGTAGTGAAGACAACAATCTTTCTTGCCGACTTGGCGGATTTCAGCGTGGTCAACGAGATATACGGCAGAAGGTTCCCGGCCGAACCTCCGGCACGTTCCACCGTCGAGGTGCAGGGATTGCCACGGGGCGCCCTCGTGGAGATTGAGGTGGTTGCCTGGTGCGGGTAGACGAAAAGAAGCCGCGAACGCATGAGCGTCGCGGCTTCAGAGAGAAAACGGCCCGTGGCGACGGAAGTGCTCCCCGTACTCCGGTGGCCTTGGTATCGCACCGACACCTTGTTAGAGAGCCTTGGTGACCTTTCCGGAACGGATGCAGCGGGTGCAGACCTTGATGGTTGATACTGAACCGTCTCGCAGTGCTTTGACTTTCTGGAGGTTGGGATACCAGATCCTGGAAGATTTGTTATTGGCATGGCTTACGTTGTTGCCAAAACTGGGGCTTTTTCCACATATTGCACATATCTTAGACATCTTTTGACTCCTCCTTCGTTGACTGAAGCTTTTTTCTATAGCAGATGGAACCGGGGTTTGCAAGTTATTTTATGGATATACGGAGTGCGCGATGCACAATCCGGGACAAGGATAGTTTCACATGTCTTTCCTGAAAGGTTTTTTCGCCTTCCTGCTGCTGATTTTCTGTACCTTCTTCCTTCTGTTCGTTCAATTCGCCTATACGACTTTTTCCATGGGCCAGCGTGACGTGAAAACCGATGCAATCGTAGTTCTTGCCGGCGGCAAGGGCCGGGTCGAGGAGGGCATTCGGCTCTACCGGTCGAACAAGGCGCGATGGCTTTTTCTTGTGGGAGTTGATCCCCTGGTGCGCAAAAGCGAACTCTACAAGGAGAAAAAGGCCGAAAGAGGGGGAGAGGATGTCTTTTTGGAACAAGCGTCAAGGAATACGCTTGAAAACGCCCTGTATACCCGGGATCTCATCACCCGCCGGGAGATACGATCCGTCCGGCTCATTACATCGCGCTACCACATGATGCGCGCTGTCCTCATCTTTAACTCGGTGCTCCCCAAGGATATCGCCGTGTATCCCTTTCCCGTGGACAGCAAGAACCTCAAGCAGGAGTGGTGGTCCCACCAGGGCAGTTTCCGTCTGTTGTTCGGCGAGTTTTACAAATACTGCCTGTTCAGGGCCTTTTTCATTTTCGCGCCGGGCGAGTTGCGCGCCGTGCGCGGGACTTAAAGCCGCCGCTACGCATCACCTTTTTCTTCGATGCGCGGGAAAAGCGCCTCCGCCTTCACGACCTTTGTCCCGGGGCGCAGCCCTCCCCAGCGTATTCCCTCTTCGGTAATCGGTTCTTCCCAGCCCAGGTATGCAAGGCCCTTACGTGCAGTTTCGGGCATGAAGGGTGACAGGAGGTGGAAGACGATGCGTTGGGACTCCAGGATACAGTACATCACCGTGGCAAGACGTGTCCGCTTTTCCGGATCCTTGGCGAGGGTCCAGGGAGCGGTCTCGTCGATGTATTTATTCCCGGCGGAAATGACCTCCCAGATGACCTGGAGGGCCTTGCTGAAAGCCAGATCTTCCAGGCATGCGTCCATGTTCCCCTGCAGTGCCTCGGTCTTGGCCCGGTACGCCAGGTCCGTCTCCGTGAATTCTCCGGGCTCCTGCACAATGCCGTTGAAGTATTTGTTGATCATGGCCGTGGAACGGTTCAGGAGGTTCCCCAGGTCGTTGGCCAGATCGGAGTTGATGCGGTGGACCATGGCCGAATGGGAGAAATCTCCGTCAAGGCCGAAGGGGACCTCGCGCATCAGGAAATAGCGCACGGCGTCCACCCCGTATCGATCGATGAGCATGTTGGGTTCAACCACATTTTGCAGGCTCTTGCTCATCTTCTGCCCTTCAACCGTCCACCAGCCGTGGGCGAAAATCTTTTTGGGAAGGGGGAGCCCGGCAGCCATGAGAAAGGTCGGCCAGTACACGGCATGGAAGCGGAGGATGTCCTTTCCGATTAGGTGTACATCGGCGGGCCAGAACGTTTTGAAATCATCTGATTGGTCAGGATAACCGAGGGCGGTAATGTAATTTGTCAGGGCGTCGAACCAGACGTAGATAACGTGGTCCGTGTTCCCCGGCACCGGAATCCCCCACGTAAAGGAGGTTCGGGAAACGGAAAGGTCGCGGAGTCCCTCCTTGACAAAGGACAGGATTTCGTTGCGTCTGCTCTTCGGCTGGATGAAATCGGGATTGGCCTCGATATGGGCAAGAAGCGCCTCCTGGTACTTGCTCATCCGGAAAAAGTACGATTCCTCCTTGAGCTTTTCCGTAGGCCGGTTGCAGTCCGGACATTTAAAGTCGATCAACTGTGTTTCGGTCCAGAAGGTTTCACAGGGGGTGCAGTACCAGTCTTCGTACTCGCCCAGGTAGATATCGCCCTGGGACATCACCCGTTCGAATATCTCGCTTACCCCCTTCTTGTGCCGTTCCTGGGTGGTGCGGATGAAATCGTTATAGGAGATGTCGAGCTTTTCCCAGAGAGACTGAAAACGCTTCACCACCCGATCCGCAAGTTCCAGCGGCGTTTCCCCCGCGGCATTGGCCGCCTTTTCCACCTTCTGGCCATGCTCGTCCGTGCCGGTGAGGAGAAAGACGTTGTAACCCTTCAGCTTCTTGTGTCGTGCCAGGACGTCCGCCGCCAGCGTTGTATAGGCGTGACCCAGGTGAGGAACATCATTCACGTAGTAAATGGGGGTTGTCACGTAATAGTTTCGGCTCATGGTTTCTCCTTTTTCTGTGCGGCATTGTTCCCGGCCTCGTCCCGAACCCTCGCGGGACGGGGGGATTGCGGCCGCTGATGCCCCCTCTGCGGTTTCCTCGGCTTCGCCTCCTCAACCTCTTTTGCCGGCTTCTTCGGCCGGTCGGGAGTGTTGTCCAGCTTGACGTCTTCTCCCTTGAGGATCACTTCATGGTTGTCGTCGGTTTTTACCGTCACCGTTCCGTCAAGGATGTTCAGTTTGACGACCTCACCTTCCACCGTTCCGCAGGTAACCCTCTTTCCGCATTTCGGGAGACACTTCCGGAGGGTGCAGTAGGTTTCGAACTCATAGGCGAGGCAGCAGAGAAGTCTGCCGCACTGTCCCGAGATCTTGGTCGGGTTCAGCGCCAGGTTCTGCTCCTTCGCCATCTTGACCGAGACCGGCTCAAATTCGCGGAGAAAGGACGAGCAGCAGAGTTCCCTGCCGCAGATCCCGATACCACCCACCATACCCGCCTCATCGCGCACACCGATCTGGCGCATCTCGATTCTCGTGTGGAATGCGTGGGCCAGGTCCTTGACCAGTTCACGAAAATCGATCCTGCCGTCGGCGGTGAAATAAAAGATCGCCTTGCTGCCGTCAAAGAGATACTCGACCTTGACCAGCTTCATCTCCATGCCGCGCTCACGGATCCTGCGGAGGCATAAATCAAAGGCATCCTTTTCCTTGGCGCGGTGTTTATCGGCTGATTCCAGGTCTTCGGGAACGGCTTTCCTCAGGATGGTCTTTAATCCCTCCGGAATTTCCTGGTCGGCTAGCTCGAACGGTCCCTTCACCACGACTCCGATGCTTTTTCCCCGTTCGGTCTCGACAATAACCCGATCATCACTACTGACATCCAGATCCCCGGTTCGGAAATTATAGAGCCTGCCGGCGGTCTGAAACTGGATTTTTACAATTTTCGCCACTGCTTCCTCCGGGGACGAACCCCTGTTCTTGTTGTGCGTACGTGACCGACGTGTTCCGCGCTCATGCGCTCGTCAGTTCCATGAAAAGAACCTCCAGGGAAAGCCGGGGATTGGCATTCCTCGTGAGCGCCTGCCGGACTCGGGTGATGCCTTCGAGCTTCTCGATAATCTCTTCCAGGGAGTGACGGCCGGCTTTCTCTCGCACCAGGGGCAGAAGGTCGCTGTTGGTAATTCCGGAACACCCCGTGCGAACGAGAAGAATGTCGCGCCAGAAAAGCCTCAGGATTTCGATCAGGTCAAGTGCGATTTGCTTGTCGACTGCATATTCCTCCGCGGCGGCGAAAAGAGGGACAATCTCCGCATGTGACAGGTTCGCCGCGCGTTCAAGGAAAAGTTTTCTCGCCTGCAAACGGTCCACGGAAAGGAGTTCCCGTGCCCGCGCAAGGTCTCCTCCGGCAAGGGCCGCCGCCACGCGGGACGGGTCCGGCTCCGCTCCGCTTTCCCGAAGGTGGGCCTCGATGGTCTCCGTAGGCAGCGCTGCAAAGCGGAGATGCTGACACCGGGAACGGATGGTCGGCAGGAGACTCTCTGCGTGGGATGTCAGGAGAATCAGGAGCGCTTCACCCGGCGGTTCCTCCAGCGTCTTGAGGAAGGCATTGGCCGCGGAAGGATTCATCCTTTCAGCATCCTCGATTATGCAGGCCTTTTTTCGTGCCTCATAGGGACGGAAGGAGAGCTCTTTCTGTAGATTCCGAATCTGGTCGATCTTTATGAAGGCTCCATCGGGCTGCACGAGATGGAGATCCGGGTGTCTAAGTCCTGCGACCTTTTGGCAGGAGATGCACTCACCGCATCCGTCCGTGCCGTTGCAGAAGACGGCTTCCACCAGGGCAAGGGCCGTGTCCTTCATCCCGGTACCGTCGATACCGTCGAAAAGGTAGGCGTGGGAGAGCTTCCCCGTCTCCAGGGAGCGTCTGAGGAGCGAGACGATACGGCCGTGTCCGATGATACGGGAGAAGGGCATGGCTACCCTCGGGAAAGCCGGGAGAGAACGGCCTCGGAAACGGCGTCCGCCGTTTCGCGGATACCGTGACTGCCGTCCAGAACGACGAAACGGGCGGGGTCTGCCGCTGCAAGGTGAAGATATCCTTCGCGTACCGCACGGTGGAAGCGGAGCGATTCCTGCTCGAAACGCTCTTCCCGTGGCCCTTTCGTGGCCTGAATCCTTGCCAGTGCCCGTTCCAGGCCTACTTCTTCCGGACAGTCGAGGAGGATGGTCAGGTCGGGGATAACCTCGCCGGTCGCACGTCGGTTCAGCATGGCGATCAGATCAAGATCCAGGGAGCGGCCGTACCCCTGGTACGCTACGGTGGCGTCGATGAAACGGTCGCAGATGACGACCTTTCCCGCGGCGAGCGCAGGTCGGATTACCTCCGCGACATGCTGGGTCCGCGCAGCCGCATAGAGGAAAAGTTCGGCAAGCGGGACGAGTTCGTGGTTCTCGGCATCCAGAAGGATTGTCCGGATTTTGTCCGCGATGGCGCACCCGCCCGGTTCCCGGGTAACGAGTACCTGTCTGCCCTGACCTTCGAGTAGCCGGGAGAGGAACTCCACCTGGGTTGTTTTGCCGCACCCCTCGATCCCTTCAAATGTAATGAAACAGGTCACTGCCGACTCTCCACCGTGATTTTTCACCCGCCCAGTAAGGAAATGATGAATTATAGGGAAGAGGCTGGAATTAATCAAGACAAAAACCCTGGTATTTCCTTATCGTGTTGATTAAATGGGGATTGTTGGTTATACTCCCAACTCCGGAAAGAACGTGCAATGCGAGGGATTGAGGTCCCGGGGAGTGAAGGTCGTTGTGTCTATGGTACGAAACAGGGAAGTGCTGCTGGAAGAGCTGGAGTCGGAAATAGGCTACCGTTTTGTGAACAACAAACTGCTGCTCGAAGCCCTCACCCACCGTTCTTTCGTTAACGAGGCCCGTGCGCCCGGCATGCTCGACAACCAGCGGCTGGAGTTCTTCGGTGACGCGGTCCTCGGTCTTCTCATAAGCAGCCGTCTTCTCGAACGCCTGCCGGTCAGCTCGGAGGGAGACCTTTCACGGAGGAGGGCTTCGCTTGTTGATGCGGAGAGCCTTGCCGGCCTCGCCGAAAAGATCCATCTCGGCAGATACCTTCTGCTCGGTCGGGGCGAAGAGAAGACCGGTGGGCGGAGAAAGAAATCGGTGCTCGCGGATGCATTCGAGTCACTCGTGGCTGCGGTGTATCTCGACGGCGGCATAGGTGAGGCGGAACGGCTCGTTGACCGGCTGTTCGGCCCCTTGCTGTCGGGGGAAGGGGTGGACGGCACGGGCAGGGACTTCAAAACACGGCTCCAGGAGATATCCCATTCGCTTCGCGGTGTTGCCCCTGACTATATTCAGGAGAATGTCTCCGGTCCGGACCATGACCTTTGTTTCACGGTAGCGGTGTCTGTCGGGGGAGAGTGTCTCGGCAGGGGGATCGGCAAGAGTAAGAAGGAGGCAGAGCAGGCCGCGGCACGAGAGGCGCTGGAGAGTCTTCAGAATCGGGACATGGCCGGTGGAACATGAAAACGCCCGTGGCGCCTTTTTTTATCTCTCACCGGGGGTGCCCTCACCGGTGCGTGTTCTGCGATCAGGAGATGATTGCCGGAGCCGTCGCGGCGTTTCCCTCCGACGGTGATATTCGTGAGAAAGTCGCCGAGTACCGGCGGTCGAGCGGATCTCCCGTCGTGGAGGTCGCCTTTTTCGGAGGAAGCTTTACCGGCCTTTCCCGGACGGATCAGGAGCGACTGCTCCTTCCACTCCAGCCGCTTCTCGCTTCCGGAGCGGTGTCGTCGGTCCGTATCTCCACCCGTCCGGATACCATTGATGAAGCAGGCGTTTCCCTGCTTTACTCCCTGGGGGTGAAGACAGTGGAACTCGGTGTCCAGTCCATGGACGACGAGGTCCTGAAGTTGTCGGAACGGGGCCATGGCGCCGCAGACGTGGAAAAAGCGGTTCTGTGTCTGAAGCGGCGAGGATTACGTGTCGGCATTCAGCTTATGCCGGGCCTGCCCGGCGACACCTCTCGCAAGGCGCTCTCCTCCTTGTCCCGCGTGCTGGAACTCGGTCCGGACTTTCTCCGTGTCTATCCGGCCGTGGTTATCCGGGGTACCCCCCTGGCCCGCAGCTACGCCGAGGACACGTACCGACCCCTTTCCCTCCGGACCGCGGTTACCCTCTGCAAGGTGATGCTGCACCGTTGCCTCTTGGCGGGGATTCCGGTGATCCGTATGGGACTTCAGCCGACCGCCGAGCTGGAAAGGGAGGGGACCATTATCGCCGGACCCTTTCACCCCGCGTTCCGGCAACTGGTGGAGGCGGAACTCTTTTTTGACCTGCTCTCGAAACTGGTTGGGGGAAAGATCCCTGCCGGTTCCGAGGTCACGGTCCGCTGTGCCCCTTCACGGGTGTCCGATGTAATCGGCCAGGGGAGGGCAAACATGAGGCGGCTCCTTACGGAGCGGGGCGTGCGGATTGCCGGAGTGCGCGGCGATGCAAAGCTTTCGTCCCGGGACCTCGCCGTTGACCGGTTTGACGGCATCCGCACCGGGAATATTCTATCTGACCTGCACTATACAATGGAGGATGCCATACATGCATGACACGCCATTCCGCTCCGGTTTCGTCGCAATCATCGGACGTCCGAATGTGGGAAAATCGACACTTCTGAACCGGATTCTCGGAGAGAAGATCGTCATCACCTCGGACAAGCCCCAGACAACACGCAATCGTGTCCAGGGAATCCACAATCTCCCCGGCGCTCAGATCGTGTTCATCGACACACCGGGGATTCACCAGGCCCGGTCCCGTCTCAACCGCTACATGATGGAAGAGGCGCTTTCTTCTGCACGGGGAGTGGATGTGGTCCTCCTCCTGGTTGAGGCCGACGGCCTTGCCCGCGGCAGGGACGACCTTCTCATGGAGGTGCTGGGCGGGATAGGTGTCCCGGTACTCCTGGTAGTCAACAAGATCGACCTGGTACGGAAGGAAATGCTGCTGGAGGGGATTGCCTCCCATGCGGCCCTCTTCCCCTTTCGAGAGATTGTCCCCGTCTCGGCTGCGACCGGAGACGGGGTAGAGCTGCTGGTGAAGCTCGTGGCGGACTTGCTGCCCGAGGGTGTCGCCTACTTTCCCGACGATATCCTCACCGACCTTCCCGAGCGTTTTATCGTGGCGGAGATGATCCGGGAAAAAGTTTTCCGGTTGACCCGCGACGAGATCCCCTTTTCAACAGCGGTTGCCGTCGAAAGCTTCACGGAGCGTCCCGAAAAGGGGTTGGTCTCCATCTCCGCCACCATTACCGTTGAGAAGGACTCGCAGAAGGGGATCATCATCGGCAAACGGGGGGATATGCTGAAGCGCATCGGTACGCTTGCGCGAAAAGATATCGAACGGTTGCTGGATACAAAGGTGTTTCTGGAGTTGTTTGTCAGAGTGAGCAGAGACTGGCGGGACGACCGCCGTATGCTGAAGGAGTTTGGTTACGAATGAAACCTATCGTTGCTATCGTGGGACGGCCCAATGTTGGGAAATCGACACTTTTCAACCGGTTGGTCGGCAGGCGCAAGGCTATTGTCGATGATATGCCCGGCGTGACCCGTGACCGGAATTACTGCTTGGTAGACCGTTTCGATGTCCCCTTTACCCTTATCGATACCGGCGGTTTCGAGCCGGCCAGCGAGGACCGGTTGCTGCAGCAGATGCGCGAGCAATCCCAGTTGGCCATGGATGAGGCCGATGTCATCCTGTTCGTCATGGATGCCCGTCAGGGTCTGACCCCCGCCGATCGGGAGGTGGTTGACATGCTGCGTCGCGTTGACAAGCCGGTGTTTTACCTCCTGAACAAGGTGGAGGGGGAGAAGCAGGAGCCGGAACTCGGAGAATTCTACGATTTGGGGGTGGACCGGTTCTTTGCCATTTCCGCGGAGCATAACCGTGGCGTGGGGGACCTGATGGATGAGGTAACGGCCGCCTTTCCCCGGGGCGGGACGGTCGAAGAGGAAGAAGATGTGACGCGAATTGCCGTTATCGGTCGGCCCAATGTGGGCAAATCATCCCTGGTGAACCGCCTCCTCGGTTTCGAACGGGTTGTCGCCAACCCCGTCGCCGGTACCACCCGCGACTCCGTTGATACCGATTTTACCTGCAACCGGAAGCGCTACCTCCTCATCGATACCGCCGGTATACGGCGTAAGGGAAGGATCAGTCTGAAAGTGGAGAAATACAGCGCCGTTGACGCCCTGCGGAGCATCGATCGCGCCGATGTGGCGCTCATCGTCCTCGATGCCGAAGAGGGGGTTACCGAGCAGGACGCCCGCATCGCCGGATATGCCTGTGAAGCAGGGAGAGGGTGCATCATCATTGTGAACAAGTGGGACCTTCTGAAAAAAGACAACTCGACCGTCGGAAAATTCGTCGACCGTATCCGGACCGACCTCAAGTATCTCTCCTATGCGCCGATCCTGTTCGTCTCGGCCTTGTCCGGTCTGCGCACGGGCAAGATAATAGAGACGGTGGATGAGGTGATGGAGCAATATGCGCGGCGGGTGACGACCTCCGAACTGAACCAGGTATTCAAGGAAGCGACACTCGCTCATCATCATCCCCTTTTCCAGGGAAGGCGTGTCAAATTCTACTACACGACACAGGTGGGGACCCGCCCGCCGGCTTTTGCGGTATTTACAAACTGTCCCGAAGGGATCCAGGAATCCTATGAACGATTTCTCGGGAACAAATTGAGGGAGGCCTTCGGTTTCTCCGGTACTCCGCTCCGTTTTCTGTTCAGGGGGAGAGAACGCTGATTGACGGGAATATCTTTACTTGAACCGGTGTATGGTTTATGCTGGCTCCTCCCTTGCCGGGAGCACGTGTGCAGAAAACGGGTCGGCGTTTTGAGGCTGTGAGAAATACCGGGAAATGGTCATCGTGAGAACATCCATACAACCTCAGTGCACAGGCGAAAACCGCGGTGCGGACGTCGCGCAACGCAGCCGATGCCGTTCATCCCGTAGTGCCCGTTTCGGAGTCTTACAGGTATGAGTCTTGTTGGTAATCTGGAAGATCTGGGGCTTGGCGAGATTCTCCAGATAGTGAGTCTCAGCAGGAAATCAGGAGTCCTCTCCCTCTACAGCAAGGGAAGGGAAGGGAAGATTGTCTTCCGTCAGGGACAGGTCATCCGGGCCGCGATTGACGGCAGACAGCCGCATCTCGGGAAGATTCTCCTGGAAAGGGGTCTTATTACCGATTCCACGCTCCGGGCCGCACTCGCTCTCCAGGCTGAGGAGGCTTTCAGGGAGCGTCTCGGCGACATCCTGGTGAACAATTTTTCCGTCCGCTCCGATCTTTTAGAAGAGATCGTCCGTGAGCGGATAGAACGGGTGGTATATGCCCTTTTCGCCTGGGCAGAGGGGTCGTTCGACTTTGAACTGCGGGACAATGTCGACGCGCCGGAGGAGCCTGAGCCGGAATCCATACAGTATCTGCTTGAGCAGGGATTGAATCCGCAGTATCTGGCCATGGAAGGCTCGCGAATCCTTGATGAGAGGCGTCACCGGGGTGAATTGCCGGAGGATGCTTCTTCGGATGAGCAAAATTCTCCCTTGACGGAAAGCTGCGACCTGGCATTCGACATGATGCAGGGACAGTTCGACGTCGGTTCCACCATCGCGTCCGCACCGGCTCAGGAACGGATTGCCGTTCTGGTGGATGATGATGACGAGGTGCGAAGCGCCGTCGTTTCTCTGCTTGAAGGATGGGGGTACACGGTTCACGATTTTTCGAAGACCGAAGATACCCTGATTAAGGTTGACTTCCTCTGCCGTGACGGTTTCCGTCCTACGGTCCTCGTGGACCTGATTATGCCGAGAATGGACGGCTCGGGGATTCTGGGCGGGTTGGAACTCATCGAACTCATCCACGACAATTTCCCCGGCCTTCCGGTTATCGTTCTCGCCGATCATCACACCAGTAACGCAGAGCAGAAGGTGCGGGAAACGGGGTACCCGTTTCTGCTCAAGCCTCGCAGGTCGGAGCTCGCCCAACCGGACGCCTTCCGGTCGTTTTCGGAGAAGCTCAGGTCCGAGATGTCCGTGGTAGAGCCGAAAGAAGAAAGACGAACGGCATCCGAGACCATCAACTTCGGTGATGAACTGTTCCGGGAGATGGGTGAAGATTTTGTTCCCGTTTCGGAAGTCACGGGCCGAGGAATGGGGGTGTCCCTGTTACGCAGCATGCTGGAGGAGTTGAACAACCCGGCGCTCGAAGGCGGCATCATACTCCTCGTGCTCCGCTTTGCCACTGAGTTCATGAATCGGGCGGTGGTGTTTATTGTCGGGGAGGACGGGATCCGGGGGCTCGGGCAATTCGGCATCGTGGACCCGGACGGGCATGCCGATGCGCGGGTACGCGATCTTTTCATCCCGCTGAAGACGGATCCCCTTTTTTCCCGGGCCATCGATTCGAGAATGGCGCTGAAGGCCTCCCCCGACGGCACGGAGTGGAACCGTTATCTCCTCGATGAACTGGGTGGCGAAACCCCGGTGGAGATGTTTCTCGGGCCGTTGATAAGTGAAGGGAAAGTGGTTGCGATGCTCTATGGCGACAATCTTCCCGAGAGGCGTCCCATCGGCGACACCGATTCTCTGGAGATATTTCTTTCCCAAGCCGGACTGGCGATGGAAAAGTGTCTTCTGAGACGAAGGCTGAAAGAAAGGGAACAGGAGTGAACGTGAAAAAGATACTTGTTACCGAAGACTCCCCTACCATGCGTTCATTCCTGACCGCTGCCATCGAAGCCATAGGCGGCTATACGGTCATCGAGGCGACTAACGGTTTTGATGCGCTGCGACTGCTGCCGCGTGAGCAGATTGATCTGATCATTACCGATATCAATATGCCCGATATCAACGGCCTCGAACTGATAAGCTATGTCAGAAAGAACCCCAATTATCATTCAATCCCTCTCTTCATTATCTCCACCGAAAGCAGCGAAAAGGATCGCGAGAGGGGCATGGCGCTGGGCGCAGACGAATATCTGGTAAAGCCGTTCCTGCCGGAGAGGCTGCAGAAGCTGATTATTTCCTATATCGGCTGAGAGGCGAGCCCTCCCGACACCACTCACTCCCATGGTTTCGGCTGTGAAGCCGATAGCGCGAAGGAAGGCCGGGTAAGAATTATGAAGGATTATCACGATTCCCTTGACAGGGCGGCCAGGGATTTTCTGGCTGAGGCCGAGGAGATACTCGAACAGATGAGTGGAGACCTCCTTGCCCTCGGAGACGCAGCCGACAAGGATGAGTATAATCCCGAGACAATTAACTCAATCTTTCGCAGCGCCCACTCCCTCAAGGGTTTGGCCGGGATGTTCGGGTTCAGTGAGATAGCGGACCTGGCCCATACCCTGGAGAGTCTTCTGGACTGCCTGCGTCTCGGAAAGATACCCTTGAGCAGTCCGACGCTGGCAGTGCTGTTCGATTCAGTGGAGGTGCTCGGTTCCATTCTCCGTTCGGTGGGTTCCGGTTCAGGGTGTTCGGTGGATCTTTCTCCCGTTCTGGAGCGAATTAACGGCTGTATCGCGGGGGCGAGGAAAGAGACGGCGGAACTGTCGCCGGCTGAAATGGGAATTTCGGAAAACATCCTGCACGCACTGACCGAGTACGAGGAGCACCGTCTCCGGGAAAATATCGCACGGGGAAAAAAACTCTACCTGTTTCACGCCTCCTATTCTCTCGATACCTTTGACCGGGAACTGGGGGAGCTCATGGACCTGCTGAAAGGGTCGGGGGAGGTGATTAGCACCCTGCCGAGCGCTGACGGAGATCTGGGGAGTTCAATCGCCTTTGATATCCTGTTCGGAGCAGGAAAGGAACTGGATGCGAACGCTATTCTGTCCGGTTTGGAGGGAGTTTCAATTTTTCCCCTCGTGGGCGCGTCTCAACGGGGGGGGGCTCCCGTAAGAGCCGAGCGGCCCGCTCCCGCCGCCGTGCGACCTGTCGTGGAACCTGCCGCCGACGGAGATAGTCAGCCCCTTTCCGTGAGGAGCATGTCCCGGACAATGCGGGTTGATATAACTAAGCTTGATGAACTGATGAATATCGTCGGCGAACTTCTCCTCTACCACGACACGGTTGCCGGTATCTCGGATCGGATGCGGGATCAGGGGTTCTCCGGTCTCGCCGTGGATCTGGGCAAGGCTGCGAAGGGTATGGAGCGCAAGCTCAACGAATTGCGAAATCGGGTGATGGACGTGCGCATGATACCCGTGGGCCAACTGTTTGAGAGAATGTCGCGCATCGTTCGCAAGATCTCCCGGGAACAGGGCAAGAAGGTTGAGTTGAGGTTGTTCGGAGCCGATACGGAACTGGACAAGATGATCGTCGAAGACATAGCGGACCCCTTGATGCATATTATTCGGAACGCCATCGACCACGGCATCGAGACACCCGACGAACGGAGGGCCTGCGGCAAGGATGAGACGGGAACCATCCGGCTTTCCTCCTGCCAGAAAGGAAACCACGTGGTCATCGAGGTTGAGGACGACGGAAAAGGGATAGACCTGGACAGGGTTTCAGAAAAGGCACGTGAGCTCGGACTCATTGAAAGCTCGGATGGTCTTTCCCCGAAGGACATCCTTGAGCTTATCTTTCTCCCGGGGTTTTCCACCGCGGACAGCCTGAGTGATGTATCCGGCCGGGGAGTTGGAATGGATGTGGTGATGAACAACATCGCCGCCGTGTCCGGAACCGTGGATATCAAGAGTCGCCCCGGATACGGGAGCAGGGTGATTATCACCTTGCCGATCACCCTTGCCATCATCAAAGCGCTCCTGGTCGAGACATCGGGACGAACCTACGCCGTACCCATTACCTCCGTGCGGGAAACCATCTCTCTTGAAGAGGTGGTGCTGAGGACCGTGGAGCGGAAAGAAGTGATGCAGCTTCGTGAGTCCACGTTGCCGCTGCTTCGACTGGAAAGGTTTTTTGATCTACATAAGGGTACCGCCGATACGCGCAGTTCCTTTGCGGTTGTAGTGGGGGATTCGGAGAGGCGCGTCGCTATCGTTGTTGATGAACTGCTCGGGCAACAGGACATTGTTATCAAGTCTCTCGGTGATACGTTCAAGGATGTCAGAGGGATAGCCGGCGCCGCCGACCTGGGAGACCAGCGTACCATCCTGATCCTGGATATGGGCGGGATTATCTCGGAAGCGACGAAAGGCGCAGCGTAGGATGTACAAGGCTTTCTACGGCCTCAGGGAGAAACCGTTCAGCAAGACCCCGGATCCCCGGTTTCTGTTTCTCAGCAGAGGACATGAAGAGGCGCTTGCCCGGCTGATGTATGCGGTGGAGGAGCGTGAACTGGCACTGCTCACGGGTGGTATCGGCAGCGGCAAGACCACCATCTCCCGGGCTCTGATGGACAGCGTGGGCGAAGAATACCGGTTCTGTATCATTTTTAATCCGATTGTAACGCCGCTGGAATTCCTGCGTATTCTTGCCGGTGACCTGGGGATACCGTCTCCGCCGTCAACCAAGGACGAGCTGCTCAGGGTTCTGACCGAGGAGATGTATCGCTGCCACAGGGAAGGGATTGTCCCGATTATCGTTGTCGACGAGGCCCAAATGATCCCGGGTCGCGAGGTTTTCGACGAAATCCGGTTGCTGACCAATTTTCAGCTGGATGACAGCAATCTCCTTTCCATTATTCTGATGGGGCAGCCCGAACTTCGCGAGCGGCTCGCCGAAGCGGTCTATGAGCCTCTCAGGCAACGGATCGGGATTCAGTATCATCTCAGTCCCCTTACCCTGGAGGAGACGCTTGACTATATTGATTTCCGGCTGGAGGTCGCCGGGGGGAAGCCGGGGCTTTTTTCACCTGATGCCGTGCTGAGGATCTTTGAGCTTTCCGGCGGGGTGCCCCGAAGGATCAACACCATCGCAACTACCGCCCTTCTGGAGGGGTTTGCCCGGGACGCAACCCTGATTGAAGGGACGATTATCGACGAGTTGCTGAATGAACTGGGCATGCAGGGGAACGGGGTCCGGTAATGAATCTTGCTGAGATACGAAAAAAGGCCCGCCTGGAAAAAGCCGGTCAGGCCGTACCCTCGGACGCGACACCCTCTTCTGTGACGATGGCCGTTCCCGAGCAGGCAGAAGATATCCTCCAGACAGAGGTGTCTCACGATCCTGCGCCTCTGCCCGTTGAAGACATCGCCTTCCGGAGTGCGGCACCCGACGACGCCGTGTCGCCGGAAGAGGTTCCAGACGGTTTTGATCCTCTGGCGGTCCTCCTTGACGGACGGCGAAAAGCGGGCACGGCCGCGGATACGGTGGCCATGTCGCGCGAGGAGTCCATCGAGTCATCCGATGATGAGCTGAAATATCTGCGGTTTCGCGTTGCCGACGAGGATTATGGTGTAAGCCTGCTGGAGATACGGGAGATTATTAAGCTGCGGGCCATTACGGAAGTGCCGCGCATGCCCGAATTCGTGGCCGGTGTTCTCTCCCTCCGGGGCGCAATCACCCCCGTTTTTGATCTTCGGCTGCGTCTGGGCCTGCATGTCAAGGAATCATTGGGGCAGGAGAGGATTATTATCGCCAAAATGGGCGACAGCGCGTGCGGTCTGCTGGTGGATGAAGTGTTCCAGGTGATTGGACTCAAGGGAACGGACATTGAAAAAGCTCCGCAGGTGCTGGAAGGCGTGGACCGGGAATTTGTCACCGGGATCGGTCGCCACGAGGAGCGGATGCTCATTCTCCTCGACCTGGAAAAGATCATGAACATTTCGCTTCGGTGAGGATGGCGCGGGGAGGACTCCGGGTTGGAGACTGATATTCAGGAAATCAAGCTCGTCTGTTTTCGCCTCGGCGCCGATATCTATGCCCTCGACATCATGCGTGTCCGTGAAATCATCAAGCCGATGCATTTGGTGGGCCTTCCCGAGGCGCCTTCCTTTGTGGAGGGAGTTATCAATCTGCGCGGGTCGATTATTCCCGTGGTGGACCTGCGAAGGAGATTCGGACTCCCGGAGCGAGCGGACGGTGGAGAGTGCCGGCTCCTGATCACCGTAGTTGCCAGGCAGTCGCTCGGCCTGATTGTCGATGCCGTGACCGAGGTGGTCTCTATCCCTGTCAGGGAACTTCGGCCCCCGCCGGCCGTGGTCAAGGTCGCGGGCTATCGCTACCTCATCGGGGTCTGTCTGGTGCATGATTCGATGGCGCTGCTGGTAAACCTTGACGCGATTCTTGACGACCGTGAGTCGGACGAACTGAATGGATTCCGTACCCCCCATTGATCGGTACGGTCCATCCCGGGGATACTGCTGAATACTGCGGTAGTCACCGGCTTCCGCAGAGAAGTAAAACCTTTGAACCTTGCGCTTCCAGGAGGATGGAAACAGCCATGCTTGTCGGGTGCCCGAAATGCAGGACGCTTTACCGGCTAGATGATTCGAGGATCAAGGCGGAAGGCAGTACTCTCCGATGCAGCCGCTGTCGCACGGTGTTCCGTGTTGCCGGAAAAGTCTCGGCAGCTGCTCCCCCGGTTGCCGCAGCTTCATCGGAGCGGAGCCGCGACTCGGTCGTTGTCCTTGTGGCCAATGAGAGTCCTGATTTCTGCCGGGCCGTTGAGCGGACCCTCGCATCAGAGCCTTTTACGGTTTTCTATCGTCACGACGGCAGGGAGACCCTTGATCTGATTGAAGAGCGCCTTCCCGACGTGGTTGTTCTCGATGTTGCTCTTCCCACTGTCTACGGCTTCGAGATCTGCGACAGAATCCGCAACACCCCCGCACTTTCTTCCGTAAAGACGATTCTGATTGCCTCAATCTATGACAAGACGAGGTATAAAAGGGAGCCGCAGTCGCTGTATGGCGCCGATGACTACATCGAAAAGCATCATATCCCCGACTCTCTTGCCGCGAAGATATACCGCCTTGTTTTCGGACAGAAGGCGGTTGAAGCGCCGGCGGAAGGCGCTTCTGCCGCAGAGGAACAGGACGGGACCGATCTCCGGGACATTTCCGGTCGGGAGATGTCGGATCAGGAGTCTGTCCGTGAGCAAATCCGCCTGGACGAAGAGGTCAAGACCAGTTCCGCAGACAGTGCCGCGTCGGCCGAAGCCCACGACAAGGCGAGACGCCTTGCCCGAATTATCGTCAGCGATATCGCTCTTTATAACCAGAACAAGGTTGAAGAGGGTATTCAGTGCGGAACGTTCCATGAGCTGTTCCATGATGAGATCCAGGAAGGGAGACTTCTGTATACCAGAAGAGTTCCGGAAGAGGTCCGTTCGGGCACATCATATCTGGAAGATACGTTCGAGGAATTTCTTACGAAGAAAAAGGGTGAGCTGTCCGACCGTAATGAATGCCGGCTCCGACTCGGATGATTCTTCCGGCCGGTTCCGAGATCAGCCTTCCGGGAGAGGGGGAAGTGGCGCCATGAGCGAACAGCATTCCGGGGAAACTCTGCGAAAAAAAGCTGAGCGTCTTTCCTCGTCCGATGAGGAGACGCGACGTTCGGCCGTGGTTGAACTGTCTGCGTTGTCCCTGCGGGCGACCCATGGATACCTCTTTTGCGCCATGGGAGACCCCAGTTGGCGAGTTCGCAAAGAAGCGGTGGAGGTATACCTGTCTTCCCCCGCCGCCGCCGAATTTACGGAAGAAGTGTTCGACTTGCTCCGATCCCAGGAGAACGCCGGTCTGCGAAATTCCGCCGCGGAGACGCTGGTTCGGATGGGAAAGGCAGCGCTCCCTGCGCTTACAGCACATGTCGACGATGACGACGGTGATGTCCGAAAGTTCGTGATTGATATCCTCGGATCCATCGGCGATACATCGTCATTTTCTTGCCTGATTCGGGCGCTCGATGATGCCGATGCGAACGTGCGCGCCTCTGCGGCGGAGAGCCTGGGGAGAATGAAGGATGCGCGGGCGGTACAGCCGCTACTGGACGCGCTTTCCCATCCTGACATTACCTTTCGCTATACGATCCTTGATGCTCTGGCCGGTATCGGCGTCCCCTTTCCCGTAGGGACAATCACTCCTTTCCTGTCGGACAGTCTTCTCAGGAAGGCAGTCTATGATTGTCTCGGTTCCGTGGGAGGGAGCGAGGCCGTGCCGCTCATGGTGGAAGGACTCGCGGAAGGGGGCAAGAGCGTCCGTGAGGCGGCCGCGAAGGCTTTCATGGAGATCCGCGGCAGGATCCCGGCGGAACGGATGGAACAGGAGAGCGATGCGCTGGTCAGGAGGCTTGCCGGGACGCCCGCCGTCGACGGTCTTCTTATGATGCTGGAGAGCCCTGATCCGGACTTGCAGAGAGCCAGTGTCAGGATCCTGGGGATTATCGACGACGGCAGCGCAGCTCCCGCCATCCTGAGGGCATGCCGCTGCGAACGGCTCCTTCCCGACTGCCTTGGCGCCCTGCGTAGCATGAAGACAGTTACCGTGCCGTTTCTGGAGCAGGAGTTCTCCGTCATCGATGAGGAGGGAAAGTCGAATATCCTTCGCCTCTGCGGCGAGATGGGCATTCGGGAGTCCCTGGCGCTGGTGCGGAAAGGGGTGGTGGATCCGGCGCCGCAGGTTCGCGAGGCCGCTGCCCGTGCCGGCGGCAAGATAGGTCTTGCGGCCCTTATCCCGGAAATCTCCCTGCTTCTGAACGACCTGGATCAGGGAGTGCGGGAGGCTGCCCTGGATGCCCTGGCGCTTCTTTCGGGAACGGACGCTCCGTCGGTGACCAGTGTCGCCACAGTTCTCGCGTCCGCGGCTGATCCGGATAAGAGACGCTATGCCGCATTCCTCTGTGGAGTGCTGCGTGACGGAGAAAGGCTTGCCCTGCTCATGAAGGATGAGGATTGCCGGGTTCGGAAAGCGGCCGTTCAGGGCTTGTCCGAGTTTGACGGTGATGATGCGGTCCACCATCTCATCCTGGCTCTCACGGATGAAAATCCCGAGGTCCGCATCGCCGCTGCCAACTCCCTCGGGGAGACGACACGTGAGGAGGCACTGGCTGCATTGGCGCTTGCCGCGCGGGACGAAGATCCGTGGGTCCGGTGTGCCGCCCTGCGAAGCCTGGGCAAAGCGGGAGGCATTCATGCGCTGCCGGAGATAGAGTCGGCCCTTGTCAGCGCTGACGGGCTGCTTTCTTTAGCCGCCCTGGATGCTCTTCGTCGTATCGAAGGCGAGAAATCACGGGAGTTGATCCGACGCGCGGCCATGGGAGGAGACATCGATGTGGTGAAGACCGCCATGGAGATCCTTGCGCAGAGAGAAGACCCGTGGCTTGTTGAGCAGGGTGAGATGTTGCTCCGTCATCCCCACTGGAATGTAAGGGCCACGGCTGTCCGCATTCTGGCCGAACTGCAGGGAGCCGAGGCGGCTCCCCTCTTTCGGCAAACACTCGAAATGGAAAACGACGATCTGGTGAGAAGCCGGATTGTTGATGTCCTGAAAAGGTTCTCATGATATTCGACAGCGAGCCGGAAGTGTTCATGTCGGAAGAGGAGTTCCGCCTCATCAGGGATCTCATATACGACCACTGCGGCCTCTTTTTTGACGCTGACTCAAAATTTCTTCTGGAGAAACGACTTTCCGGAAGGCTTGCGGTCCATCAGTTGCCCGGTTTCAGGGAGTATTACCATTTCCTCAAGTACAGTCGCGGCAGAGAGCAGGAACTGTCCGACATTATGGATATCCTGACCACCAACGAAACCTACTTCTTCCGCGAGGAGTTCCAGCTCAAGGCCTTTGCCAATGAGATTCTTCCGGAGCTGAGGTCTGAAAAGGAAAAGCGGGGTGACCGGACGCTGCGTATCTGGAGCGCCGGTTGTTCAACGGGTGAGGAACCGTATACCATCGCCATGCTGATCATCGAAGCCGCCTGTTTCCGGGGATGGAAAGTGGAGATCGTCGGCACGGATATCAGTCATCGGGTACTGCAGCGTGCCCGTAAGGGAGTGTACGGATCATCGTCGTTCCGCACAACCGAAGAAGGTCGAATCCGCCGTTTCTTCCAGGAGCAGGACGGTCTCTACCGGATCAGTGACGAGGTCAGGGGGCTCGTTACCATCAGTCATCTGAACCTGCTGGACGAAAACCGGATGATACTGCTCGGCAAGATGGACCTGATTTTCTGCCGGAATGTTATTATCTATTTCGATCAGTTTGCCAAGAAAAGGGTAGTGGAGTCCTTCTACCGTTCTCTCCGGGAAGGGGGATATCTCCTGCTTGGTCATGCGGAGTCTCTCCTGAACACGACAACGGCCTTCGCCCTGAAACACCTGAAGACCGACATGGTCTATCAGAAACCGTATTCCAAAGTCGGCGCGGGAGGTTCCCTGTGAAGAAAATCAGGGTTCTCGTCATCGACGATTCCGCCTTTAATCGTCGGACACTCACCAGGATGCTGGAGGTCCTTCCCGAGGTGGAGGTGGTAGGCTACGCGGTGGACGGGGAAGAAGGGATCCGCCGCATCCTGGAACTGAAGCCGGATCTTGTGACCCTTGATATCGAGATGCCGCGGATGGACGGATTTACCCTGCTCCGCATTATTATGAGCAGGATGCCCACGCCGGTTATCATTGTCAGTGCATTCGGTGGGGACGAACGGGTCTTCAAGGCGCTGGAACTCGGGGCAATCGATTTCATCGCAAAGCCCACTGCCGATATTTCAGATGAACTGAACGCAATCCGCGATAATCTGCACGAGAAAGTACGGGGCGTTTTCAATCTGAACATGTCCCGCATCACAAAAAGGGCGGAGTTGCCGCACAGGGCGCCGGATGATGAACAAGTCGAAAAAACGCGGACGGTGTGCGTGCCGCGCAAACGATTGAGCAATGCGGTTTCCGTGGTTGCCATCGGAGCTTCAACCGGCGGTCCGCCGGCATTGCAGAGTATTTTCGCGGCGCTTCCCGATAATCTCCCCTTTTCCCTGTTGGTGTCACAGCACATGCCCCCCGGGTTTACCCGGACTTTCGCCGATAGGTTGAACAGAACCTCGGGTTTCGAAGTGGCGGAGGCTGTTGAAGGTGATCAGGTACGTCCGGGGAGGGCGCTGATAGCGCCGGGTGGAAGGAATATGGTCTTCCGGCAAGAGGATGGCGAGGTGACGGTACACCTTCTGGCGCCGGAGCCGATGGAAAACTGTATTCCCTCTGTGGACAGGATGTTTCGCTCCAGTGCCGAGGTTTTTGGAGCACGGCTTCTGGGGGTAGTCCTGACGGGTATGGGAAATGATGGAAGCGCGGGCGTCCTTGCCATCAAGGAAGCGGGAGGCCAAGTTCTTTCCGAGGCCGAAGAATCGGCGGTGATCTTCGGGATGCCGAGAGCCGCGATAGCAACGGGTAAGGTTGACGCAGTCGTCCCACTTGAAAAGGTTGCAGGTGAGATTCTTGCACGGTGCGGCTATGAGGGGCAGAGAAACTGAGAGGAGCGAGAAATGGCGACAGAAGAGGATAAGGGTGTCTCCAGCAGGGCCGAGGAGTTTCTGCAGCTTTTCAAGAAAGGAGCCGAGTTTACCCAGGAGCTCCTGAAGGAGAATGAGCGGCTCCGCTTCCGTCTTCTCCAAATGGAAGAAAACATTCAGGCCAGGAGTGACGATGTCGTGGTAACGGATGCGGGTCGCAAGCTGGCGGATCGGGTGGCCGTGCTGGAAACGGAGAAAAAGGAGATCCTGGAACGTATCGCCCAGGTTGAACGGGAGAACCAGGATTTTGCCGAGCGGTACGTGGAGATAGAGTCGGAGAACAATAATCTCGCCAATCTCTATATCGCCAGCTATCAGCTCCATTCCACCCTTGATTTTTGCGAGGTGCTCCAGATAATCACCGAGATTATCATCAATCTGATTGGAGGCGAGGAATTTGCCCTCCTGCTCCTTGACGAAAAAACAAACGAGCTGGACGCGGTGGCGACTGAAGGTGTCTTCCGCGAGGAGATACCCTCGGTGAAGCTGGGGGAAGGGGTCATCGGTTCGGTTGCCAAGACCGGTGACAACTTCTTTGTTGATGATGTCACTGTTTATAAACGCGACTTTCTGAACCCGATGGTTTGTATTCCGCTGAAGATAAAGGAACACGTCATCGGCGTGATTGTGATCTACAAACTGCTGATCCAGAAGAAGTCGTTCGCTCCCGTTGATTATGAGCTCTTTTCTCTTCTTGCGGGGCATGCGGCTACGGCTATCTTCAGCTCCAAGCTTTACTCCGAGTCAGAGCGGAAACTTTCGACCATTCAGGGATTTATCAACCTGCTGACCAAGTAGCAAAACGCAGTGGAGGACGTGCGCCCATGCCAGACAACAACATATTGGTTATCGAGGATTCTCCTACCATGAGGCAGCTCATCTCATTCGCTCTGAAGAGGCTTCCCGGAGTACGTATCGTTGAAGCTACCGACGGCGTCGATGCCTTGAAGAAGCTTTCCTCGGAGAAATTCGATCTGATTCTCACTGACATCAACATGCCCATCATGGATGGACTGAAGTTGGTCAGCCTTGTGCGGAACGACGCCAATTACCGTGCCGTGCCGATTGTGGTAATCACGACGGAAGGCGCCAAGGAGGACCGGGAGCGAGCTCTCGCTCTCGGGGCGAATGACTATATCACCAAACCGATTCAGGCCAACCGGATACTTGCTCTGGCAAAGTCGCTTCTGAAGACCGCCTGACCGTAACTGCCGAACGGTTGCTTGTGTATCCGAAATGAAATCCCGGAGGTTAAGGAACGTGGATGAGAGATATTCCCCGAAAGAAGTAGAAGAGAAATGGCAGCAATTCTGGGAGTCCGGCAAGGTGTTCCGGGCGACGAAGAATGAAGATAAAGAGAAGTACTACCTGCTGGAGATGTTTCCCTATCCGTCGGGACGTATTCATATGGGCCATGTGCGCAACTACTCCATTGGAGATGTCGTTGCCCGCTTTATGCGGATGAAGGGCCGCAATGTGCTCCACCCCATGGGGTGGGACGCCTTCGGCATGCCTGCGGAAAACGCAGCCATCCAACACAGGAGCCATCCGGCCACCTGGACCTACGAGAATATCGAGTACATGCGCATCCAGTTGAAAAAGCTTGGCTTTTCCTATGACTGGGACCGTGAGCTGGCCACCTGTCATGTGGGCTACTATCGCTGGGAGCAGCTCATTTTCCTCGATATGTACAAGAAAGGCCTTGCCTATAAGAAAAACTCCTTTGTCAACTGGTGCCCGAAATGCGAGACGGTTCTCGCCAACGAGCAGGTGGAAGACGGCTGCTGCTGGCGCTGCGACAGCAATGTGGAGCAGAAGGAGCTGGATCAGTGGTTTTTCCGCATCACCGAGTACGCCGAGGAACTGCTGGAATCCACGTACCGGCTCCCCGGATGGCCGGAGCGGGTCCTCACCATGCAGCGCAACTGGATTGGAAAGAGCCACGGCTGCGAGATCGATTTCCCGGTGGAAGGAAGTTCCACGGTGATCCGGGTCTTTACGACCCGTCAGGATACCCTGTACGGCGCCACCTTCATGTCCCTGGCTCCCGAGCATCCTCTGGCGATGAAAATTACCACCGCGGAACGGCGGGACGAGGTTTCATCGTTCATTGATACGGTGAAGAGGACCGACAAGCAGAAGCGTACCGCTGATGAGATGGAGAAAGTCGGTGTTTTCACGGGCGCTTTTTGCATCAATCCGGTCACGAACCGGCATATGCCCGTGTATCTGGCAAATTTCGTCCTCCCCGAATACGGAACCGGCGCCGTCATGGCGGTACCGACTCATGACCAGCGCGACTTCGAGTTTGCCCGGAAATACGAACTCCCTCTCCAGGTCGTCATCCAACCCGAAGGGGAAACACTCGACCCGCTCACCATGACCGCCGCATATACCGAAGATGGGGTCATGGTAAATTCGGAGGGCTTCAACGGTCAGAAGAGCGGAGAGGCAAAGGAAAGCATTGCCGATTACCTGGAAAAACAGGGTCTCGGGAAGAAAACCGTTACCTACCGGCTTCGCGATTGGGGCATTTCACGACAGAGGTACTGGGGAAATCCCATCCCGATTATCTATTGCGAGCGGTGCGGCGCCGTCCCTGTCCCCGAAAAGGACCTGCCGGTGATTCTTCCCATGGATGCATCCTTTACCGGTGAGGGGGGCAATCCTCTGGCGAAGATTTCTTCTTTCTCACAGGTGCCGTGCCCCCGGTGCGGTGATCCGGCCCGCCGTGAAACGGACACCATGGATACCTTCGTGGAATCGTCCTGGTATTTCCTCCGGTACTGCTGCCCCCGCTTCGCAGACGGGCCCCTGGATCGTCAGGAAACGGAATACTGGATGTCCGTGGATCAGTACATCGGCGGCATCGAGCACGCAGTGCTTCACCTGCTCTATGCCCGATTCTTCACCAAGGCGCTGCGGGACCTGGGATATGTGAACATCGACGAGCCGTTCGAAAATCTCCTAACCCAGGGTATGGTGATCAAGGACGGCGCCAAGATGAGCAAATCAAAGGGAAATGTGGTTGACCCCAATGCTTTGACCGACGCCTTCGGCGCGGACACCGCCAGGCTCTTCTCGCTGTTTGCCTCTCCTCCGGAGAGGGATCTGGACTGGAGCGATCAAGGTGTCGAAGGGAGCTTCCGTTTCCTGAACCGTGTCTGGAAGATGGTCTATGAGCTTGCGCCACTGGTCCGGGATGCCGGCGCCATTGATGATTCCAGTCTTTCCGGTGATGGCGGAACGCTGCGGCGGGTTGTCCACAAGACTATCAAGAAGGTCAGCGACGACATTGAGGAGAGGTTTCACTTCAATACCGCAATCGCCGCCGTCATGGAGCTTGTCAACAGCATATACTCCTGTGATCGGAAAAAAGACCCGGTATACGCTCCGGTTGTCAGGGAGGCGCTGGAAAGTGTCGTCCTTCTTCTGGCGCCCTTCGTGCCCCACATAGCCGAGGAACTCTGGGAGACTCTCGGACATGCGGGCGGGATTGACGCCGCGTCGTGGCCGGTCCATGATCCGGCGGCTCTTGTGGAAGAAGAGATGACCGTTGTCGTGCAGGTCAATGGAAAACTGCGCGGCAAGGTGACGGTCGGGGTCAACGCCGGCGAAGAAGAGGTGCGCTCGACCGCATTCGCTGACGAGAAGATCCGGTCTTACACGGACGGGAAGGCAGTCAGGAAGATAATCTACGTGCCGGGCAAGCTGCTCAATATTGTTGTCGGCTGACGGGGAAGGGGTATTCTGTGAGAACAACGCTGCTCTTTCTATTGCTGCTGGCCCTTTGCTCTCTGCTTCCGGGCTGCGGGTATCGTCCCATTGCCCGGGACAGCGAATCCCGTTTCGGCGAAGGGAAGACCGTCAGCATTCCTCTCTTCGCTAACAAGACGTACAGGCCGAACATTGAAAATATTCTTCTCAATAATCTGGTTGATGAGTTTGCGAGACGTCGA
Organism: uncultured Geobacter sp.; assembly: GCA_964432775.1. Taxonomy (GTDB): domain Bacteria; phylum Desulfobacterota; class Desulfuromonadia; order Geobacterales; family Geobacteraceae; genus RPRC01. The sequence goes on along the minus strand of CAYSPF010000008.1, from coordinate 347 downwards.
GGTCTCCGGATCGTTGAGAAAGAGGCTTCGGATTATACTCTGTCGGGTGAGGTTCTCACCTATGACAAAAACGCCGTATCCTACACGGGTAATGATAAAGTGAAGGAGTATACGGCGATCATGTCCCTGACCGCCACCCTGCGCAAGAACAGTACGCAGCGGATAGTCTGGCGCGGTACGCTCTCCTGGAACCAGGATTTTCCCGCCAGTACGGATATCGCCATCCAGCAGAACAGTGAAGACGCCGCCGTCCAGGAGATCTGCCGCCGGCTGGCGCAGCAGTTGTACCTGAAGACCGTGGAAGATTTCTGAATGGTTCCCTCATGAAACCCCAGGATTTCCTGCAA
>CAYSPF010000007.1:0-46008 GCA_964432775.1 uncultured Geobacter sp. | reverse complement strand
CGCTGTATATGGAGAGCGGGCTCATGTTGGCGCAAACCAGCAGGAAGACGAAGGTCAGGGCAACGAGAAGCACCTCCAGGGCCACCTCATTCGGCGTCTTGCGCCGCTTGGCCCCCTCGATCAGGGAGATCATCCGGTCCAGGAAAGTCTCGCCCGGGTTTGCGGTAATCTTCACGATGATAGAGTTGGCGATGACCGTGGTCCCGCCGGTTACGGCGCTCCGGTCGCCTCCCGACTCGCGCACCACGGGGGCCGATTCGCCGGTAACCGCCGCTTCGTTCACCAGCGCCGCGCCCACGACAACTTCTCCGTCGCCGGCGATCAGCTCATGGGCCTCCACGAGGATATAATCATCCTTGCGGAGCAGATTCCCGGTCACCAATTCGAAGTCGCTGCCGAACTCCGGTTTTTTCAGGCGCTTGGCCTTGACCTCGGTACGGGTCTTCCTCAGCGATGCAGCGCGCGCCTTGCCGCGTCCTTCCGCCAGTGCTTCGGCGAAGGTGGAGAAGAGGACGGTCAGCCAGAGCCACAGTGATACCAAACCTGTGAACCAGACCGGCTCGGAGCCTTTCCCTGTGATCGACATGATGAATGTAATAAGGGTAATGAAACTAGCTATCTCCACGCAGAACATGACCGGGTTGCGCCACAGGGTGCGCGGATCGAGTTTCTTGAAGGATTCGACCAGCGCCGGTTTTATGATCTGCGAATTAAATATGGATATCGGTTGAGTGCCGTGTGTTGTCATTATCAATTACCTCCCAGCATAGTCAGGTGTTCAACGATCGGTCCCAGGGAGAGCGCCGGAAAAAAGGTCAGGGCGCCGACGATCAGGATGACGAGCGTCAGCCAAAGGGCAAACGGCGCCTTGTCGGTCGGCAGCGTTCCGAGGCTCGGGGGGACGTACTTCTTCTCCGCCAGGGAGCCCGCCATGGCGAGCACCGCCACCGCCGGCACGTAACGGCCGAGGGTCATCGCCAGGGAGCCGAGGATGTTGTAAAAGTTGACGTTGACGCTCAGCCCCGCAAACGCGCTCCCGTTGTTGTTAGCCATGGAGGCGAAGGCGTAGAGCACCTCGGAGAGGCCGTGGGCGCCGGGGTTGGCCATGGATGACACGGCGGCGGGGGTGATCATGGCGATCCCGGAAAGGATCAGGACTGTGATCCCGGCCGTCAGGACCGTCAGGATCGACATCCACATCTCCCGCACCTCGATCTTCTTCCCGAGGTATTCCGGGGTCCGCCCGATCATGAGGCCGGAGACGAAGACCGCTATCACCGCGAAGGCGAGCATGGTGTAGAGACCGGAGCCTACTCCGCCCGGGACCAGTTCGCCCAGGAGTATCAGACTTAAGGGGATCATCCCGCCGATGGGGGTGAGGGAGTCGTGCATGGCAACGACCGCACCGGTGGAGGTTCCGGTGGTGGCAACCGTAAAGAGGCTGGTGCCGGGCAGACTGAAGCGGATTTCTTTCCCCTCCATGTTGGCCCCGTGCACGCCGAGTTTGGCCAAAAGCGGATTGCCGTTCGCCTCAACTCCCTGCAGCACGCCGAAGGAAACGATTAAAATGAAAAGCATCACCCCCAGGAGCGTCCACCCCTGCCGCGTGTTCCCCACCATAACGCCGAAGGTGTAGGTGAGGGAGAACGGGATGAGAAGGATCAACAAGATCTCCAGATAGTGTGAGAGTGGAGTCGGGTTCTCGTAGGGGTGGGCAGAGTTGGCGTTGAAAAAGCCGCCGCCGTTGGTCCCCAACTCCTTGATCACCTCCTGGGAGGCGACCGGTCCCATGGGGACGGTGACCTCTTTCACTGTCACGCTCTCGGTGACCGGGTTGCCCTTGGCATCCTTGAGCGGGTTCCCCTTGTCGTCCAGCTTCGGCTTGTCGTAGCTGGACGACTGCACGAGCGGCACCGTCTTGTAGGCGCTGAAGTTCTGGATCACCCCCTGAGAAACAAGGACGAGGGCACCGATAAGGGCAATCGGCAGCAGGATGTAGAGGATGCCGCGGGTCATGTCGACCCAGAAGTTCCCCAGCATCGAGGTCTTGCGCCGCGCGAAGCCGCGGATCAGCGCAATAACGATCGCCATGCCGGTGGCGGCGGAGACGAAGTTGTGCACCGCAAGCCCCACCATCTGGGTGAAGTAGCTGGCCGCCTGCTCACCGCTGTAAGCCTGCCAGTTGGTGTTGGTGACGAAACTGACCGCAGTGTTCAGTGCCAGTTGCCAGGAAAAGGCCGGCAGCTTCTGCGGATTGATCGGCAGCAGGTGCTGTAGCATCAGCATGGCGAAGAGCGCCACGAAAAGCACCAGGTTGAAGAGGATCATAGCGCCGGCATAGCGCTTCCAGCCCATCTCCTCGTCCTTGTTCACCCCGCAGATCCGGTAGAGCAGGTTTTCACAGGGAGCGAGGACGGGGGACAGGAAGGTCCGCTCCCCCTGGTAGACCCTGGCCATGAAGGCGCCTAACGGCTTAACCAAGGCCAACAGGACGACGAAAAAGAGAATTGTTTCCAGCCATTCATATATGTTCATAGGACACCTCCGAGCAGAATTCTACCATCTGAAAAGGGTATGGAAAGGAAACGGGAGACTTGTGAATCTCCCGAATCTCTTTGCGGAAAAAGAAAATGAGAGGGAGCGTACAGGCGAAGGCCTACCCTTTCCGCCGGCCGGCGTTGTCCCGGATGCTTGCATTCACCGATGATATCTCTGCAATGGTGACGATCGACCAGGTGGCTCTCCGTTGGTCAAAGACAGGGATCCGGCCCTTTTCATAGGCGGGAGGAGAGACGGTCGTTATTCCTTCCCTGTCACTGATCGACCGTTCAACCTCGTAGCCTTCTCCCTGGTAGATGCCTGTTTCGGGATGGAAAAAATAGATCTTCATGGCGCACCCCTCAGAACCGGTTTTTCCTTGATTGTTACTCTATCGCTGAACGCATCAAAGCGGTGTCAAGATACAGCTGAAAGGCATCACGAAAACATCAAGAAGGAAAAATCCGAAGGGAATAGAAACGGATGGGGAACGAAGGCACAGGGGGGCTTTCGGTCAAATCACAGGTAACAAAAAAGGGGCATCGCCCAAAACCGGGAGCTGTCCCTTTTCACATCCAGTTGTACGTATCCGGCCTGGTACTCCGTAACGCTTATTCTTTCGAGTCTAACCCCTCCAAAGCTCCCCTTCTCAGGGGAGGCTTAAAGGCTTCCCCCCTGAGAAGGGGGGACTGAGGGGGGTGGTTTTGAATGTTACATGCTACAAGCGCATTAACTCGAAATCCCTGTCATCGCAGGTTTCGTTCTCGTGATAATCAATGACTGTTTATTCTGCGTGCTTCGCGAGTATATCCTGCATCTGTGCCGGGACAAAAGCCACATCCCAGCACCAAGCGCCGAATCCGCCCCGCTCGTTGACCCCTCGCACCCACACATCCATGGCATCACGCTTGGCCTTGTTCTGCCCGGAATCCACACCCTTGATTTCCAGGACACGCCAGAGGTCGAAGCAACAGCGAATCCGGCGGGGCGACGCTCCTCACACCACGGGTAGCGAGCCGTCGCGGGCCTGCTGCCAGTGTTGGCGAGGGACTTCGTAGGGGGAGTTGATGATGAGAGAGGAGGGTTACGTCATGTGGATTGCTATCCTTGCAAGAAGGCCGAGATTCGCGATAGGTTTCTGGCCAGACTGGGTGCGTTCTCAACCGCGGCTTCAATGTTCCAATGGTTCTGAACAAAATCACACATTCGCACGTTGTAAAGCGGCCCGATGTGAGCGCCCGGTTGTGGAATCATCTCTTCCGCAAGACGCCGCTTGCGGCTTTTTCTGACTACGCAGACCAAGGCTCGTTTCGGGTCACCCACAGCCTCCGGGTTGTCAGGTACTTTCTCTATTGCCGTGTGCAGAAAGGCGGCAATACCTCGCCGATCGGAAAGCAACCATGTCTCAACCTCGTGCACGGCGATCCTGAGCAGCATTGTCCGCGGCAATTCACCGACGTTCCAATCTGCAAGCAGTGCGGGCGGGCAATCATAACGGTCCAGGTCCGTCAATACAATATGCGGAATAACGCGACTTGCTCCTATATATTTTGGAATATTTCTTCTTATTTGGTCATTACCTCGCGCAATTCTGTAGGTGGCATCACCGAAATATCCGACATGGGCAAGTAACCGGGCCATAACCGTTTCACTCACAATATCCTCAACGATGATATTCAAGGGCGTTTCGCTCATGGTTTAAAAAGAGAAAGCTGATTGACCTGAGCAGGCTTTGTTTTCAGCAGCAAAACTTCTGCAACCGTATAGCCGGACGAAATAAGCGCAATGTCCTCTTTGGAGGTCTCCAGCGCAATGGTTCCGTCTTTCGTCGGTTCCAAGCGAATCACCTCGCGTGCATTAATGCTCTGGTCCTGAAGCAGCGCCTCGCTATGGGTGGTAATAAACACTTGGCGACGATATTTTGCCTGGCGTTGCATACGCCAGATCAATTGGTGGATGCGACGAACAATATCCTCGTTCAAAGACAGCTCAGGCTCTTCCAACAATAGTAGGGAGTCGCCCTCCAGCAGACTCCACATGATGCCGAGCAATCGAAGTGTCCCATCCGAAAATTGGTCTTCACGCTGCCAACCGGCATCAGGCCGCCAATGCTCATACAGTGCCTCCAGATGTGGAGAGCCTGTATAGTCATCACGAACGAATCTCAGGTTGCGCATATTGGGAACGCACACTCTCAAGACGTCTTCAATTTTCAAAAGTCGTGACAATCGTGTTTTGTCTTGCGTTTTTGCAATCCTTTCGAGAAATGCCTGTCCGAAAGGGTCATCTTCCAGTCGATACCCTCCCAACTGATCCGCATGCTTAAGTAATTGAGGGACAAGATGCAGATACGTCACATTGGCAAAAAACTCGGCAACGGCTCTGAAATCCTTGTTGGTGTTTATCTGTTCCAAATAGGTTTGTGTCAGCCTATCAGTATCATGTCTGTCATCCGGCTCCGGACGAGTAAACAATTCTTTTCCGTTCTTTAAGTCAATAACCTGCTCTCTACTGACGACTACCCGCTGTTGGCCCTTTCCTTCACTTTTAAAGCCGAGAGTGTAGCGCCAGAGAGGCTCGGTATCCACCCTCTCGGAGATTTCAACCTCAACAGATACTTCAGGATCTTTTCGTGCCAGCAAACAACGCAATTTGGTAATGCCGCCTCGGTCTTTCACGGCTTTCTGTAGGCCACCACCCTCCGGCTTCGCAACATCCCGCAAAAAGCGCAACACATCCAACAAGTTCGACTTGCCGGAAGCATTCGGCCCGATGACGTACACGCGTTCACGTAATGCCACATCAACTTTTTTGAAGTTACGCCAGTTTTTCAGCTTCAGCCGCGTAATCAACATCGGTCAGTCCTCCAACGAAATTATCTTCAAACTCTCAGTACTCCGGTCATCCACGATCTTCACCGCTAGCTTGCGGTTGTCTCCCGCCTCGAAGGATAGCGAGACGGTGCCGTGGAACTGTGCCGGCAGGTCTTCGTTCAGTTCTGCGCAGATATCCATTTTTCAACTTCTGCCAACCCTCGCCCCGCCCCTCTCCCACCGGGGGAGAGGGAGTTGAGATTCTTGCGCACGGCGGAGAGGATGCTCATGGGGTCGATGCGCTCGTGGACGTGCAGCGAGACCGTATCAACCTCGAAGCTGGTCCGTTCGGCTTTTCCGGTCCACTTCAGATAGGGGGATTGCAGGCGCTTCAATTCTTCCAGAGCAAGACGCATTGTCTCCTGATCTCCGGAGGCAATGGCTTCGTCGATGAGTGTCTCGATGGATGAGCGGAATGAATCAAAGTGCAGCGCCGGGTCAAGATGGGGATCATAGGACCAAGCTGTTTGCGGCTGGGCCGGGTCGGTGGCCTGCGTGACTACGCCCACTTCGGGATTGTTCTTGCGGCGGTCGGGATGGCGGTAGGAAATGATCTGCGAGGCATCGGCGGAGGTGTCGTTAGGCGCAGGCTTGGTCTTCAGCTTTCCGACCCGTTTAGCAGGTGTGGCTGCTTCCGCGAATCCGTCGAGGGTCGTCTGCTTCTCGTCCATCCGTCCTCCTGGCGCCACCAACCTGTAAAGAGGCTGTCATGTCCGGCAAATGATGAAAAACTATGCATTTTTTCGCACATTTCAGATGGAGAGTCAAGAACTTGCTCGGACGGATTTTGCTGAAAAGGGAAACCGCTGAAGGAGACGTGCGGGTAAAAAAAGGGCCTGATTGGACAACCCTTTATCGAAAGGCGGGTAGTCATAGTCTGGCCGAGAAGAGACGGGACACTCTACGCCCGTGCAACGACCCTGTTCCTGCCGGTTCGTTTGGCTTCATAGAGTGATTCATCGGCCTTTTTCAGGAGAGCGTCGGGAGAGGAGAGCTCGGGAACCATTTCGGCAACCCCCAGGCTGATGGTTACCGTTATTTCCGTACCCTGGTATACATGTTTCATTTCGGCAATGGTATTCCGGAAGCGCTCGGCCAGCAGCGCCGCGGATGCGAGATCGGTCTCCGGCAGGAGACAACAGAATTCTTCCCCTCCATACCTGGCAAGGAAATCGGTTTTTCTGATCAACGACGAAATCTTGCCGGAAATGTTCTTCAGAATGAGATCGCCGCACAAATGACCGTACGTATCGTTTACCTTCTTGAAAAAATCGATATCGAACATGATGACGCTGAACACCCTGGAATAGCGGGCATGCCTCGCACATTCCTCCTCCAGGCGCTTTTCCAGAAACCTCCGGTTATAGACGCCGGTGAGGCCGTCCCGCATGTTCATCTCCATCAGGCGATGTTCATACGCTGCCAACTCGGTCACGTCCTGCACCGTCAGGTAGAGACCGGTTATGGTGTTGGCGTCATCGCGCAAAGGTCCCATGGAACAACTCTGCTGCATATGCTCGAATTGCGAATCAAAGGAGCTGTCCGTCTTGAAGGGGAACAGGAAATGATGAAGCTTCTGGGAAAAAAAGGCGAAATTTCCAAACGTCAGCACCGATTTGCTGCTGCGATGAAACTTCGGGGTATTCAGGGAAGGAAAGAAATCGAACAGCGGGGCGCCGATGAGCCGTTCCGCGGGGATGCCGCTATGGGACTCCATCCAGCGATTCCAGTAGCGCACCCTCAACTCCAGGTCCAGGATGACGAGACCGAGGTTTACCGAGTCGAATATCTGTGAAAGCTCATTCATACTGTTCGAGGAATTCAGCCAGGGATTTCTTTATCCATGCGACGGAATCATGGGTTGTCACGAGAAACAGGAAACCGCTCACGTTTCGCTCGTCGAAACTGAAATCGGTCTTCATGACAATGGCGGTATACTCCGGGTCAAAGAGCTTTTTCGGGAGGATATCGTGGGGTTCGTTTTCAACCACCACCTTGGGTGGAGAGTAGGTCACCACGTCTCCCAGCAGTTCGGTCATCTTGCCGACACACGCGCCGATCAGGATATTGCCGATTTCCATGAGGGTTTCCTTCTCCAGCACCTCCATGGATCCTGATTCGAAGGATGCCTCGTGATCGGCTTCCAGCATGGTGATAAGTGCTTTCCCGGCGCCGGCGGGAAAGACCAGAAACGCGCTCCCCTTGAATTTTCCCCAGAAGTTCTGCTCAACGATACTGATAGTGGAAAAGTCCCTGATCTCGTAACGCAGGTAGTCCGGAAGCTCCGCCGCTTTCAGCAGCTTGATATAGGGGACACTCAGCACTACAAAGATGTTTATCACTTCGGCGAGATCGGCCGCGGCCTTGCCGAAGGCGATATTCATTATCTCCTGCAGTATGTCCCTTTCCTCATCGGTAATCAGAGGGTATTCAATTACCATGCTGTTTTTCCCGGAATTCGTCGGCCTTCAGCAGGGCGTCCTTAACGCTTTCTTTTGTCGGCGGTTTCTTCAGGACAAGGAAGGCGCCAAGCCCCATGACCTTCTCGATGGACTTTACCTGGATATCGGCGGTAGCCACAATGATTACGGCGCCGGGATTGTGCTTTTTCATCTCCTCCAGGGCCTGGACGCCATCCATGACCGGCATGGTGAGATCGAGAAAGGTGATGTCGGGCGCAATCTCCCTGAACTTTTCCAACCCGGCCAGACCGTCGCCGGCTTCGTAAAATTCCGGTTCGTCATCCTTCGGGATGCAGCTTTTCAGCATCTTCCGTGAAATGGGCGAGTCGTCAACTATCAGTATCTTCCTGGCCATGGCATCACACCTCTAGGGATGGAGTTTCCGTCAGAAACCTCTGCTGACCGGCGGAAGCGGCAGGATCATGCCGCACGTCGGACAAAGTAGCAAAAGAGTGGAAGCTGAGTCAATCAAAATAAAGGGATTTTGGGTGGTTAGACCTGATGCTCACCCGATGAAAGTCGGAATTCAGGAAAAGACCGCACGGGAAAAACACTGCTTGGCAGTCAGGGCCTTTTTCCGTTGCCCGTAAACGTCGCCTTCTGCTATCCTTGGCTTCAGGAATCGGGCACTTTCAGCGTATTTCTGTATCTCATCCCTCGCATTCCGTTACTTCCCGTAGCAGGTATTCCATGGACATCGTAAGCGAGAAACACAATCTACTGAAGATGAAGGCGGCGCGCATCTCTGTCGTTTCCAACTCCCTTCTGGTAGCGGCGAAATTGTCGGTCGGTTTTTTCATGGGATCGGTTGCCGTGCTTTCCGAGGCAATGCACAGCGGTCTCGACCTGATGGCCTCCGTCATCGCCTTCTATGCGGTGAGAAAGGCGGGAAAGCCTGCCGACGAACGCCACCCCTACGGTCATGGAAAATGGGAAAACGTCTCCGGGGTGGTGGAGGCGCTCCTCATTCTCCTTGCCGCGGTTTACATTGTCTACGAGGCGGTTCACCGTCTCCAGCACGGTTCAACCGTCTCACACCTCGGGCTGGGTACCGCAATAATGGCCCTATCCGCCGTGGTCAACTGGTTCGTGTCACGCTACCTGTTCCGGGTTGCCGGAGAAACCGACTCCGTTGCCCTGGAAGCCGACGCATGGCACCTTCGGGCCGATGTCTACACGTCACTGGGCGTCCTTGTCGGGCTGGGCCTGATTTTCTTCACGAAACTCACCATCCTCGATTCCGTCGCGGCCATCGCGGTTGCCGCTCTCATCATCAAATCTTCCGTGGACCTGACGAAAAGCGCGGCAGCCGACCTGTTCGATACTCGTCTCCCCCGCGAGGACGAGGAGATAATCAAAAAGGTTCTTTCCGGTTACCAGGAGGGCTGCGTCGACTTTCACCGCCTGCGGAGCAGAAAGTCCGGCTCCATGAGGTTTATCGACCTGCACCTCGTGGTACCCCGGAAATGGTCCATCGAAGAGGCCCACCAGGTGAGCGATCGGATCGAAAAGGAGATCCGCGAATCCCTTGCCAATACCCAGGTCATTATCCATATCGACCCGTGCAACAAGAGCCTGAATCCGTGCACCTCCTGCACGCGGGAAACCGATGCATGAGGATAGAATCATCGGATAGAATCATTATACGGCTGGCAAAAAAGCCGGAACCCTCAGGGGGAACCGGCTTTTTTATCGACAGTACGACCGAATCGTCCTGCTCCGGGGAGGTCTCCTTTTTGCCTGCTCACCTGCGCACGAATATCTCCCGCGCCATGTTCGTATCGATGGCGAATTCGGAATAGCCGACACTGAAGATATAGGAAGGAAACGTCTGGATGAGGCGTATGCAGTTTCCGGGGAGAACGCCCATGGCCATGAGCTTCTGCATCTTCTTGTTGTCCTCGGTCTGGATGTAGGCGATCTCCCCCTCTTCGTTGGGCTTCAGCTCCGTGAGGGGCACGACACCCAGATTGCCGCTCCGTTGCGCCTCGATGCAGCAATCACCCGGCGGGATCGCCTTGCCGTGGGGGCTGGTGGATGGGTGATTGAGCAGGGTGCAGACCTTTGTGTCCACCCCCTCGTTGAAGAGGTGCTCGAACTGGCACGCCTTTTCCCTGGCCGCCTCACCACGGATATTGAAGACATCCATCATGAGCCGTTCCGCGAGACGGAAGCGGCGAACAATCTTGCGGCCCTCCTCTTTTCCCTCCGGCCGGAGGGTGATCCGGCCATCCTTCACCTCCACAAGGGCCAGCTCAGTGAGCTCATGGAAGACGGGGTCATCCGCGGAGAGGGAAACCGCCTCCATATCAGTGAAGACGTTGCCTTCCTCCTCAACCTCCATCCAGAGTTTTTCGAGAATTTCCTCCGCTTTTTCGGACAGTTTTTCGCTCATGTCATCTCCCGAACTTCTTGAATAGTTTCTTTATCTTCCGAACCAGTGAAGGCTCCGGAGGATTTTCGTAGTTGCAGCGCGGACATTTCAGCTTGTTGCAGCCGGCGCTCATGGGACAGCTTCGGCACCCGGTATTCGCATCCTTTTCATCGAATTCATATCCACAGAACCCGCACTTCATCAGAGGATACCGGTCAGGAGCAGGAATTCATTCAGGAGATAGCCGCTGCAGAATGCCAGAAGGCTGACGAACACGCCGATGGCAAGCGCGACCTTCGTCCCCCGCTCCTTCTGCATGATCAGGAACTGGGCGATGCAGGGGATGAAGAGTGTCAGAGTCACGGCGGCCACGGTAAGCTGGCGGGCATCGAGAAGCCCCTTGGTTTGCAGGTCGTAGAGCCCGGCGGCCCCGTAGTCCCTACGGAAGAATCCGAAGATGAAGGCGATGGCCGTCTCCTTCGGCAGCCCGATGACGGCCATAACCGGTTTCATCCAAGATACGAGCGTCTGGAAGAAGTTGGTTATCTTGCCGAGCCAGAGGAGGATTGAGGCCAGGATGAAGAGGGGAAGGATCTCCATCAGGTACCACTGCATGCGGGAATAGGTCTTGGTCAGGACGTTGGACAACTGGGGAAGCCTCATGGGAGGCAGTTCCATGTAAAACATGGGAGACTCTCCCGGCACCACCCGCGACGCCAGCAGCCCGACCAGAAGGAAGATGAGCAGCATGCAGATGCTCCACACGGCGAGTGCCCCCGGGAATTTGGAGAGAAGACCGATAATAACCCCCAATTGGGCAGAACAGGGAATAGCCAGGGCGAGGAGCAGGGTGGCGATGATCCGTTCGCGTACTGTCTCCAGGGTCCGGGTTACCATGGTGGCCATGGTGTCGCAGCCGAAGCCGAGTACCATGGGAATGACCGCCCGGCCGGTGAGGCCTATCTTCTTGAACAGCCGGTCCACGAGGAGGGCCAGCCGGGGAAAATAGCCGCTGTCCTCCAGGATGGAAAAGAAGAGAAAAAAGGTCGTAACAATAGGCAGGATGATGCCGACGGCATAACGCAGCCCGAGGGTGATCACCCCGTACTCTCCCACGAACAGCTCACGGAGTATCTCCCAGGGGATGATCCTGTTCACCAGGGAAATAATCCAGGGATTGAAGTACCCCTCGAAGATCGTACCCTCCAGAAAGTCCACCAGGGTGCCGGCGCCGAATTGCCCGACAAACTTGTAGAGGCCGAAGTAGAGGGCTATCACAAGCAGCGGAATACCGGTCAGAGGACGTACCGCCCAGCGGGAAAGTCGTTCGCCCAGGTCCGGCGCCCTCTTTGCCGAGGCATGGAAGACACCGTCCATCAGCCCTTTCACCACGGCCCTCCGCTCCAGGGAAAGCTCAAGATGAAAGGAATCCCTGCGGGCGAACATCTTCTCGCGAACCTTCTCCTCGATGGCGGCGTATCCCGTGCCCTCCGTCTCCCGCACTATTCCGGCCACCTCATCGTCCCTCTGGAGGAGGAGAAGCGCAAGCGACTTTTTGGACAGAGTATAGCTTCCGGCCATCAAAGCCATAATCTCCATGAGATCCGCCTCCAGCCGTTTACCATAGCCGAATACAGCTCTTCCGGCGCGTTCATAGCCGAGAATAATCTCCTTCAACTCCGGCAGCCCCCGTTTCTTCGCGGCGACCGCGCCGACCACCGGAATACCGAGCTTTTCCTGCAGGAGCGGGATATCGATGGTGAGCCCCATCCGCTCAGCCTCATCCATGATATTGACCACAAGAACCACCGGAAGACCTGCCTCGATGAGCTGGAGAGTCATGGCGAGCATCCTCTCGAGATTCCTCGCATCCAGCACATGGATCACCACGTCGGGCGATTCATGGAGGAGGATCTCCCGGGCGACGCGCTCCTCTTCGGTGATGGGAAGGATTGAATACATGCCGGGGGTATCGATGATCTGGCAACTCACGTTGTCGATGACGACGGTTCCCCGCGCCACCTCGACGGAGGTGCCGGGATAATTGGATACGGTAACGTAGGCGCCCGTCAAGGCATTAAACAGCACACTCTTGCCCACGTTCGGATTGCCCACGAGCGCCACCTTTTTGCAGCAGGTGCAGGCGCCGTCCGGTGCGGGGGTGCAGGAGGGTTTCTTTCTGAATTTCAGCATGCATCCTCTCTCGCGCTTCTAACGTTTATGAAAATCACTTTCATCATCCGGCCCGACCACGGGACAGACTGACTGATGGGCGGCCGTTGCGGCGCACCGGTTCAGCAGAACCGGTCGGGCGTCATTCGCGTTTCCGGCATTTGGGACAAATCCCGTACATTTCAAGCTTGTGGGTTTCCACGAGGAAGCCGAACTGGCCGGCGACTTCATCCTGCAGACGTTCGATGGCCTCGTTCTCGAATTCCTGGACCGCTCCGCAGCGGGTGCACACCAAGTGATCGTGATGCTCGCCCGCTGTTACGTGCTCGTACCGGCTCTGGCCGTCCCCGAAATGTATCTCACGGGCAATGCCGCATTCGGCGAAGAGTTTCAGGGTTCGGTAGACGGTGGCATAACCGATGGTGGGATTTTTCGCCCGCACCTTGAGATACAGTTCTTCGGTGCTCATGTGGCGGTCCGAGGTGAGAAAAACATCGAGAACGATATCACGCTGGCGGGTGGACTTACGCCCTTTTCCGGCAATGAAATCATGGAATTGCTTCTTCTGTTCACGTTTCACGAGCATACCTCAGTTGAAAATGATTATCATCATACATAGCGGGACACGGGAAGTCAAGCGGTTACTCATCCCTGCGTCTTTTGATTGCTTCTTTCCGCCATCTCTGCACGGGCAGACTCTTCGGGTACAGTACCTTCGGTGTTTCCTCGGCTGTGCAATTGACTCCCTCTCTCTCTTGGGGTAATCTGCCAAGGTAGATACGGCAATCCGCCGAACCGGCGGAGTTGGGGAACGGGAACGGGAATCGTATGAGAACTAGTGTGGTGGGAAATAAATATTTCCCCTCTGAAATACCCATAGCGGGACAGATGTGGCAGCGACTGGATCTGGATACGGCGACAGAAAAGCCGGCAGCCCCGGACGAGGCTCAACTCATCCTCTTTTATCGCAGGGTGGCAGACCGGTTAAACCGCCTCCCGGGGAGGGAAGGTTCGCTGGTCCCGCCCTCGGAGCTGATCCTGTTCGCGCAGATGAACCGGATATTTCGCTATCTGCTGAACCGGTACCTGGACGAACAGCACCCCCTCCTGGAAGATTCGATTCTCGCCGCCCGGAGGCTTGCGTATACCGCGGCGCCGCTCTCCGCGGTCATACGGAGCTTCAGCGAGCTCTATCCGGGTGCTGACGTGCTCGCACGGCGGGTAGCGACCGCGCGGGAATACCTGGCAAAGGATGATGAGCGCCACGGAAAACGGCGGCAGGTCACCCGGGAACTGCTCCTGCTCCTGCTCACGGGGGAAAATCCCGCACTTGACCCATTCCGGGACTTGTTTGACGACGGGAAGCTGGCCGCGGCCGCGCCCTACGGGAAGGTCATGACGGCCCTGGACGCGGAACTGGAAAAGGCGCCACCCTGCGCCCCGTTCGACCTGCCGATTCTGGAACTGCTGCGGGCGCCCCTTCGGGCATGCCCCGACTCCCTCTCCGGCCAATTGGAATACATCAGGAAAACCTGGACGGCCCTCCTGCCGCCGGAGATGCTGGAAGAAATTCTGTCCGTACTGGACATCATGAAAGAGGAAATGCGGGCAAGAAGTGACGGTCCCGGGCCTCCCGCGGTTCTCGAATTCCGCCGCACTCAGGAGGAGGGAGAACCGTTGTCAGTCGGCGAGTACCCCGAGCCGGAAAAGTTCTCGGCCGATACGGAGTGGATGCCGAACGTGGTGCTGATCGCCAAAATGGTCTATGTCTGGCTTGACCAGCTATCGAGGAAGTACGGTCGCACCCTGTCCCGGCTTGACGAAATCCCTGACGCGGAACTGGACAACCTTGCCGCCTGGGGTTTCACCGGCCTGTGGCTGATAGGCGTCTGGGAACGATCCCCCGCCTCCGGGAAGATCAAGCAATACTGCGGCAATCCCGAGGCCATCTCCTCCGCATATTCCCTCTTCGATTATGTTGTCGCCTCCGACCTGGGGGGCGACGAAGCGCTTGAGAACCTGCGGCGACGAACCTCCCGACGGGGTATCCGCCTGGCCAGCGACATGGTGCCCAATCACACCGGCATCGACTCCCGTTGGACCCGGGAGCATCCGGACTGGTTTGTCCAGCTCGACTACCCCCCCTTTCCAGCATACCGATTCACCGGACCCGACCTGTCATCCTCTCCCGACATCAGTCTCCGCATCGAGGACGGCTACTGGTCGAGAACAGACGCCGCGGTGGTCTTCCAGCATGTGGATAACCGCAGCGGCCGTGTCCGCTATATCTACCACGGCAACGACGGCACCAGCACGCCCTGGAACGATACGGCCCAGCTGAATTATCTCATCCCCGAGCTTCGCGAAACGGTGATCCGCACCATTCTCCATGTGGCGCGCAACTTCCCCATCATCCGCTTCGACGCCGCCATGACCCTGGCCAAGAAACACTTTCAACGCCTCTGGTTCCCCCAGATCGGCCTCGGCGGCGGTATACCCTCCCGTGCCGAGCATGCCCTGTCACGCAGGCGCTTTGACGAACTCTTTCCCGTGGAATTCTGGCGCGAGGTAGTGGATCGGGTCGCAGCGGAAGCCCCGGATACCTTGTTGCTTGCCGAGGCATTCTGGCTCATGGAGGGCTACTTCGTTCGGACTCTCGGCATGCACCGGGTTTACAACAGCGCCTTCATGAACATGCTGAAGATGGAGGAGAACGCCAAGTACCGACAGACCATCAAGAACGTGCTTGAGTTCAACCCGGAAATTCTGCAGCGGTTCGTCAATTTCATGAACAATCCCGACGAGAAAACCGCCATCGAACAGTTCGGCAGGGAAGGGAAATATTTCGGCGCCGCCCTTCTCCTGGTAACCATGCCCGGCCTTCCCATGTTCGGTCACGGGCAGATCGAAGGGTTTACGGAAAAGTACGGCATGGAATACCGCCGTGCCTACTGGGCCGAAGAACCCGACCTGCATCTGGTGGAGACACATGAAAGGAAGATTTTTCCTCTCATGAAAAAACGCCGACTGTTCAGCGGCGCGGCGAATTTCGTTCTCTACGACTTCTTCGCCGGCGACCGGGTTGACGAAAACGTGTTCGCCTACTCCAACACCCATGGTGACGAAAGAGCCCTCATTGTCTTCCACAACCGTTTCGCCTCCACGTCCGGCTGGATCCGGACGTCCTGCGCCCGTACCGTAAAGGACGGAAGCGGAGGAACCCGCCAGGAACGCACAACCCTTGGAGAGGCCCTCGCTGTCCGCTCCGACGGAAGATACTACTATCGCTTCCGGGAAGCAGCCACTGGTCTGGAGTACCTCCGCCATGGCCGGGACCTTCAGGAACGGGGCCTGTACGTGGAACTGGAAGCCTATGAGTACCACGCATTCATCGACTTCCGGGAAATACGCGACGATGACTACGGAACCTGGGGCCGGCTATGCGCGGAACTCGGGGGACGACCCGTGGAAAGCTTGGAAGAAGAGGTCAGGCAGATTCGTCATGCCGGGGTTCTGGCCGCCCTTCGTTCCCTCATCTCCGTGCTGCCGGACCTGCTGCCGTCCCTCTTCGAGCCGTCTTCTCCTGAAATGTCCCGGGTTGAAGCCGGGGAAACCCTGCGGAAAGGTCTCAAGTCGTTCTTCTCCGCCCTGAAGCAGGACACCGGCTTCCCGATGGACGCAGCTAAAGAGGTGGATCCGGCCCTGCGGGAGTTGGAGGCGATGCGGGAAATAGCAGGTCTGAAGAGCCGGCGCGCGGGCACGAAACCGGCCCTTGATCTCCTGAAATCGGAGCTTTCTCCTGAAAAGAGATGGAACGGGCTCTTGCTCGCTGTTTTCCTTATTCTACGCCGCACCGGAAATCTGACGCATCAACCGAAAGCCGACATGAGGCCTGTCGAGGTCTTCTCGGAACTGGGGTTCGGCAGGGTACTGGCCGGATTCTTCCGTGGCGCGGCGGAGAATTCTCCGCATCTCCTTTCCCCTTGGGGGAGTGAAATCGACGTAGCCATTCTGAAGATTCTTCTGGAACAGGGGACATACTTTGCGGAGCGGGAGGGGGAAGCGCAGTCACCCCGAGCAAAGGTTCTGCTTGACCGGCCGGATGTGCGCGACTTCCTCCTGGTGAATGAAAGTGGAGGAGCCGAGTGGTTCAACAAGGAACGCTTCGAGGCTCTGATCCGGCTGCTCTTCCTGACAGCGGTCGTCGCCACTTCACACGAAAAGGGCGCCGGAGTGCAGATAAATGATGTAATCCGTTATTACCGGGCTGCCCGAAAGTTGATTGATGACGCTGAACACGCGGGCTATCGTACGGACATCTTTCTGCAACTCTCCGCTTCCGCGTGAAGCGGTCCGGGAGCGCGCACCGCCGTCAAGTTTTGGCTGGCGTGTTTCCCGTCTCTGTGATACATACTGTGCGGCAACACTTTCATTGACAAAGGAGATGAGAGTATGAAGGTAACGGTCAAACTGTTCGCCACATTCCGGATTGGTCGTTTTGGCGAAGAAATACGCGAGTACACACCCGGCGTCACCGTAGGAGACGTCCTGAAGGAACTGAATCTGCCCGTGGACGAAATCGGCGCAACCCTGATCAATCACCGCCATGTGGAAGAGGATCAGGCCCTCCAGGACGGAGACAACCTGTCCATCTTTCCCCTCGTCGGAGGAGGGTAACGATGGTAGAGGTACGCACGTTTCTGGTGAAACATGCGGAAGGGGATCTTCTCCCCTGGCGGCACCAGGTTTTTGCCTCCACACATTTCGGACTCTCCATGGGTCAGGTGGAGAAGATCGCCCTGGAGTCGGGTCTCCTTCCTGCCCGCTACCAGCGCAACCGCAAGACCATCTCCATCAGCCAGCAGTTGCGGATATTCACCGGCACCGTGGCGATAGTCGGCTGCGGCGGCCTCGGTGGCTATATTATTGAACAGCTGGCGCGCCTCGGCGTCGGCCGCCTGACAGCGATCGATCCCGATGTGTTCGAAGAACACAACCTGAACCGGCAGCTCTACTCCACACCCGCCATGCTCGGTCGGCCAAAAGTGGAAGCGGCCCATCTCCGGGTCAGGGAAATCAACCCCGCGGTCACTCTCACCCCCATCAAATGTGCTTTCAGCAAAACCAACGGCTTTGATATCCTCCAGGGATCGGATGTGATCGTTGACGCACTGGACAGCATACCTGTCAGACTGGAGCTTGCCGAAGTCAGCAACGAGTTGAACGTGCCCATGGTGCATGGCGCCATTGGTGGATGGTACGGCCAGGTGGCCACCCAGTTCCCGGGCGAACAGACCCTGCGTAAAATCTATAATCGCCCGTCTGACGGAAAAGGGGTGGAGAAGGGGCTGGGCAACCCGTCATTCACCCCGGCGGTCATCGCAAGCCTGGAGGTGGCTGAGGTCTGCAAGATCCTCATCGGCCAGGGAACGCCCCTCAGTAAACGCAAGCTCCATATCAATCTGCTGGAGATGGAGATTATTGAGATACCGTACTAACCCGCGTCCATTTCTTTCACCATATAAAACCGGAGTATCCCCCACTGCCTGAACAATGACAGGGGAGATACTCCGGTTTTTCTTTATCAATCTGCGAAAAGGGTTACAGACCGTCCTTCACCCTCTCCTTCTTGACGGTCAGCCGGTTCAGGGCATTGATGTATGCCTTTGCAGACGCCTCGATAATATCGGTGGAAGAGCCGCGACCGATGACGGTGCGGTTGCCTTCGGATATGCGGACCGTTACTTCGCCCTGGGCATCCGTTCCGCCGGTAATGCCTTCGACCATATACTGGAGGAGCTTGGCCTTGTTCTTGGTAAGCTTTTTGATTGCCTTGAGGGTCGCATCCACCGGACCGTCCCCCAACTCGGCAGTCCGTACCTGGCAGCCATCGACCTCCATCTGCACGGTGGCGGTAGCCACGGCGAAGGAACCGCAGGTGACGGTGATATGGCTCAGCCGGTACTTGTCCGGGATTCGCATCACTTCATCGGCGATAATCGCATCCAGATCCTCGTCAAAGATCTCCTTCTTCAGATCCGCCAGGGTTTTGAAACGATCGAAGGCCTTGTTGAGCATCTCATCGGCAAGTTCGTAGCCCAGTTCCTCAAGGCGTTTCTTGAATGCATGGCGGCCGGAATGTTTCCCGAGCACCAAGGCGTTCTCCTTGAGGCCGACGGATTCCGGAGTCATTATCTCGTAGGTGGATTTCTCCATCATAACCCCGTGCTGATGGATCCCCGCCTCATGGGCGAAGGCGTTTGCCCCCACGATGGCCTTGTTGGGCTGTACCACGATGCCGGTAACGGTGGTCAGAAGGCGGCTGGCAGGGGTAATCTGCTCCGTTACGATGTTGGTTTTGAAGGGCAGGATGTCATGCCGAGTCCGCAGAATCATCACGAACTCCTCAAGAGAGCAATTACCGGCACGCTCGCCGATGCCGTTGATGGTGCACTCCACCTGCTCCGCCCCCGCCTGGACGGCGGCGATTGAGTTGGCCACCGACAGCCCCAGGTCGTTGTGACAGTGGACGGAGATGATCGCCTTTTCGATATTGGGTACGTTTTCCTTCAGATATCTGATGATGTTGAAGTATTCAAAGGGAATCGTATACCCCACCGTGTCGGGGATATTCACCACGCTCGCTCCGGCGTCGACGACCGCCCCCACCACCTCGGCCAGGAACTTCAGATCCGTACGAACCGCATCTTCGCAGGAAAACTCGACGTTCGAGGTGTAGGACCGGGCGCGCTTCACGGCTTTGACCGCCGTTTCCAGAACCTTGGTGGGCTCCATCTGCAGCTTGTACTTCATGTGGATGTCCGAGGTGGCGATAAAGGTGTGGATGCGGCCCTTCTCTTCAGCGTACTTGAGGGCTTCCCAGCCACGGTCGATATCCTTGAAACTTGCCCGGCAGAGTCCCGCGATATCCGGACCCTTGATGGTCTGGGAGATCTTCTTTACCGCCTCGAAATCCCCTTCCGAGGCGATCGGGAACCCGGCCTCAATCACATCAACGTTCAGTTTCTGCAGCTGCTTGGCTATCCGCAGCTTTTCATCGATGTTCATGCTCGCTCCCGGGGACTGCTCTCCGTCCCGCAGGGTTGTGTCAAAAATTCTGATGGTTTTTACCTTTTCCATGAAAGACCTCCCTGTACACGTGACCGGAATAAAAAAAGCCTCCACCCCATCGAGGGGCGAAGGCCTTGCTTCGCGATACCACCCTGCTTCGTCCGCCGCGGCGGACCTCATTGCCCCCTTTACGCGGGGTACGGCTTCGATTACTCGGTTTCATCGAAGCGGCTCCAAGGCGAGTTCGTCCCGTCTTCCCACCGGTTCGCACCAACCACCGGCTCTCTGGAGAAAAGACCTGGAACTACTACTCCTCTTCACTGCCTTTCCAATTGTGGTATTGATAATAGAAAAAACTTGCGGCCGCTGTCAAGCTTGATTCTGTGAAGCATCTATTTTTTCTTCTCTGTGCAGGGCCTTTTTCAATCTTCTTCGACGCGGGTACGTCATGATGTACCCTATCGGCCCGGAAAATGTATAGCAGATAAAGAGCACGAAGAGCATCACAACCGGTTCAGCCGCGATAATGATCAGAAGCAATATGGCCAGCACGAGAAATACGAACGGCTGGCGCTTGATCAATTCCGGGTCTTTGAAGGAGTAGTAACGGAAATTGGAGACCATGAGAAAGGCCAGAAGATAGATGAGGATCAGTATGGCGAGCTTCTTGAATGAGCCGGGCCAGCCGAAGTGATGGAACAGCAGAACCGTGGCCGACACCATGCTGGCTGCGGCCGGAATGGGAAGCCCGACGAAGCGCTTGCTCTCCACGGTATTCACCTGGACATTGAAGCGCGCAAGCCGGAGGGCGCCGCAGACGACAAAGAGAAAGGCCGCAAGCCACCCGAGCCTGCCGAACGGTTTCAGCGCCCAGGCGTACATGAGGATGCCGGGGGCAACCCCGAAGGCGACCAGATCCGCAAGAGAATCGTATTCGACCCCGAACTTGGACGATGTGCCGGTAAGACGCGCCACCTTGCCGTCCAGGCCGTCGAAGATGGAGGAGATCAGGATCCACAGGGCCGCCACGTCGAAATTTCCGTTCATGGTTGCAACGATCCCGTAAAACCCGGCGAAAAGGCTGCCGGTGGTAAAAAGGTTGGGAAGGATATAGATCCCCTTCCTCATTCCTTCGGCCATATCAATTTTTTCGCCGTTCATGGAAGCAGCCCCAGAATAGTCTCTCCCGCTACGGTCCTGTCGCCGGGCGCAACCCGGAGGTCGGCGCCTTTCGGAAGATAGACATCGACACGGGAGCCGAACCGGATCAGCCCGAAGCGTTGGCCCCTCTCCAGCGAGTCACCCTTTTTCGGATAGGAGACGATGCGTCGTGCAATCAGCCCCGCGACCTGAACAATCACTATCTTTTCGCCCTGTTCCGTTTCCAGGATGATGCCGCTCTGTTCATTCTCATAGGTGGCCCTGTCATCCCGGGCATCATGGAACTTTCCCCGGATATAGAAGGTATCAACGACCGTTCCCGAACAGGGAACGCGGTTGATATGAACATTAAAAACCGACATGAAGATGCTGATCTTCATCATTTCGGCTCCCAAATGGTTTTCCTGAGCGCTCCCCAGAAAGGTGACAATGCCGTCGGCGGGCGCCAGCAAGGCATTTTTCTCCGCAGGAGAAATCCGGTGCGGGTTGCGGAAAAAACAGACGATGAAAAGCGTAACTGCCAGCGCCAGCAGTGCCGGTATCTTCCAGGAAAGAAGCACCAGAATCAGCGTGACGATTCCCGCTACGGCGACAAAGGGATACCCTTCAGCGGCTATCGGCGTATTTTCATTACGCATGTTTTGCTACCTCGCTCATGCCGGCAACCGATAGAAGAAAGGCCGGATTCCGGCGCCTGGACGCGCCAGGACCCCGAATCCGGCCTTGCCTGCATTCTCGCTCTCTAGTTCTTGGACTTGTCGACGATCTTCGACGCGCCGATCCAGGACATCATGGAGCGAAGTCGTGCACCCACCTCTTCGATGGGGTGCTCTGCAGCCTGACGACGCAGGGCGCTGAAGACGGGCTTGTTAACCTTGTTCTCCAGCATCCATTCCTTAGCGAATTCACCGGTCTGGATTTCCGCCAGGATCTGTCGCATCTCATCCTTGGTATCTTCGGTGATGACGCGCGGCCCGCGGGTCAGGTCGCCGTATTCCGCTGTAGTGGAGATGGAGTAGCGCATATTCGCGATGCCGCCTTCGTAAATGAGATCCACAATCAGCTTCAACTCGTGGAGACACTCGAAATAGGCCATCTCCGGGGCGTATCCCGCCTCTACAAGGGTTTCGAAACCGGCCTGGATCAGGGCGCTGACACCGCCGCAGAGAACCGCCTGCTCACCGAACAGGTCGGTCTCGGTCTCTTCGCGAAATGAAGTCTCGATGATGCCGGCCTTGCCGCCGCCGTTGGCCGATGCATAGGCAAGGGCAACGTCACGGGAGTTGCCTGCCGGGTCATGGTGAATGGCGATGAGGCTCGGCACCCCGCCCCCCTTCAGGTATTCGTGGCGCACCAAGTGGCCGGGCCCTTTGGGAGCGATCATGATGACGTTGATGTCATGACGCGGTACGATCTGGCCGAAATGGATGTTGAAGCCGTGGCTGAATGCCAGATAGGCGCCATTTTTCACAAAGGGACCGATCTCCTCCCGGTAGACGTCGCCCTGGATCTCGTCGGGAAGCAATATCATGACAACATCGGCTATCTTCACCGCCTCGGAGGTCGGAAGCACCGTGAGACCGGCGTTCTCCGCCTTCTTTACGGAGGTGGAATCCGCCCGCAGGCCGACCACCACATCGATTCCGGAGTCCTTCAGATTATTGGCGTGGGCATGCCCCTGGGAGCCGTACCCGATTATCGCCACCTTCTTACCCTTGAGCACGCCAAGGTTACAGTCTTTGTCGTAGTAAATCCTCATTGTTTCCTCCTAAAGTATTGTGAAACTACAGTCGCTTGCCGCTGGCGGCTAGTCGCTGGTTCTTATCCCTTCCATCCCCTGGCGCCACGGCCGATGGCAACGGGTCCGGTCCGCACCAGTTCCTTGAGACCGAGGGGTCGCAGGAGTTCCAGAATGGCGTCCACCTTGGACGGAGAACCCGTGACCTCGATGGTGTAACTCTTGGGAGTCACATCAATTACCTTGGCCCGGAAGATATCGGCAATCCTCAGCACCTCTGCCCTGTTATCATCCTCGGCAGTCACCTTAATCAGGGCCATTTCCCTTTCAATGGCGCTGCCGTCTGTGAAATCGATGACCTTGATGACGTCGATAAGCTTGTTCAGGTGCTTGGTTATCTGCTCCAGAATCTGTTCATCGCCCCTGGTGACAATCGTCATGCGGGAGATGGAATCCTCGTTCGTTGGGGCCACCGACAGGGTATCGATGTTGAAGCCTCGGCCGGAGAAGAGCCCGGCGACCCGCGACAGGACCCCGAATTCGTTTTCCACAAGTACCGTTATCGTATGTCTCATGGGGTAATCTCCTCAGTGAACTGGTGAAAGATGTGTCGTAGTCCGCATGCATTTCTCCTGTTCAGGAGGCAAGGACCATCTCGTTAAGCGACGCTCCGGCGGGAACCATCGGCAGGACCTTTTCCTCGCGGGCAATCTTGAACTCCATGATGACCGGACCCGGGGTCGAGAAGCCCTTTCTGATCGTCTCCTCCACCTCTTCCGGCCTGCTTGCCGTAAAACCCGCGGCGCCGAATGCCTCGGCAAGTTTCACGAAATCAATGGGAAGGTCAAGGACGGTCTGTGAATAACGCTTGCCGAAAAACAACTCCTGCCACTGCCGTACCATTCCAAGGTAATTGTTGTTCATAATACAGACCTTCACCGGCAAACGGTTCTGCACCAGGGTCGCAATCTCCTGGAGGTTCATCTGAAAACCGCCATCGCCACAGATAGCGATCACCTGTCGCTCCGGAAATGCAGCCTGGGCTCCCATGGCAGCAGGCAGGCCGTATCCCATGGTACCGAGACCTCCGGAACTGAGGAGCGTCCGCGGCCTGGTAAAGGTGAAGAACTGGGCGGTCCACATCTGGTGCTGCCCCACATCGGTGGCAATTATCGCATCAGGCTCGGAGAGTTCCCGCAGCTTCCGGATGACGAACTGCGGCTTTATGGCCTGGGAAGACTCTCCGAAGCTCATGGGATGCCTCGCCTTCCATTCGTCGATCTGCGCCAGCCAGGGCTTGATGGATTTCCTGAAGCTCTCTACACTGTCGCAACGCTCTGCCAGACAGGTGACGAGTTTTGCCAGCACATCCTGAACGGCGCCGACGATGGGAAGGTCGACGCGGACATTTTTTCTGATGGAGGTGGGGTCCACATCCATGTGAATAATCTTGGCGTGAGGGGCAAACGCCGGAATCTTGCCGGTGACACGATCGTCAAAGCGGGCGCCCACGGCTACCAGGAGATCGCAGTCCGTCACCGCCATGTTGGCGTAGTACGTGCCGTGCATGCCGAGGAGCCCCAGTGACAGAGGGCTGTCCTCCGGAAAGGACCCGAGCCCCATAAGGGTGGTCGTCACCGGCGCACCGAGCATCTCCGCCAGTTCACGCAGTTCGGACGCCGCATTGCCGAGGATCGCTCCTCCCCCCACATAGAGAACCGGCTTCCTGGCGGCAAGGAGCATGGAGGCGGCCTTCTCAACCTGCTTCGGATGCCCCTCGATGGTTGGCTTGTAACTCCGCATCTCCACCTTGTCCGGGTATTTGAACTCGGCTACGGCAACCTGAACGTCCTTCGGAAGATCGATGAGCACCGGACCCGGTCGTCCTGTCCGGGCGATGAAGAACGCTTTTTTCACAATCCCGGCAAGTTCCTTCACGTTTTTCACGAGGAAGCTGTGCTTCGTGCAGGGGCGCGTTATCCCGATGATATCAACCTCCTGGAAGGCGTCATTGCCGATAAGGGCAGTCGGCACCTGTCCGGTGATGACCACCAGGGGAATGGAATCCATGTAAGCGGTTGCAATACCGGTAACCGTGTTGGTTGCTCCCGGTCCTGAAGTAGCAATGGCTACCCCCACCTTGCCGCTGGCCCGCGCGTAGCCGTCCGCGGCATGGACGCCCGCCTGCTCGTGCCGGGGCAGAATATTCCTGATTTCCGGAAAGGAATAGAGCTCGTCGAAAATATTAATTACTGTGCCGCCGGGGTACCCGAAAACCGTATCCACGCCTTCCAGTTTAAGACATTCCAGCAGAATTCTCGCGCCTGCGAGCTTCATATACGATAACCTCCCGCACTTTTGACCCATTGTTTCCGCCGCGGGCCTGATGCCGGCTTGTTAGTCAGCGGTAGTAATCGCCCCTGTGTAGGCGGAGGTGACCACCTTGGCATATCGCGACAGCCATCCACTCTTGATCTTCGGTTCCGGCGGCCGCCACCCTTCACGCCGTTTCGCAAGAGTCTCCTCGTCCACGAGCAGTTCCAGCCTGCGGTTCGGGATGTCCAGCGAAATTTCGTCACCTTCTTCCACAAGGGCGATGGGGCCGCCCTCCGCGGCTTCAGGAGAGATATGCCCGATACAGGGGCCGCGGGTTCCACCGGAAAAACGTCCGTCAGTGATAAGGGCGACGGAATCTCCGAGACCGAGACCCATGAGGGCCGCCGTCGGCGCCAGCATCTCCCGCATCCCCGGCCCTCCCTTCGGACCTTCATAACGAATCACCATCACATTTCCCGAGACGATCCTGCCCTGCATGAGCGCCGCCATAGCCTCTTCCTCGGAATCGAAACAGCGGGCCGTGCCGGTAAACCGCATCATCGGCTCCGATACACCCGATTGCTTCACGACTGCGCCCTTGGGTGCGAGGTTCCCGAACAGGACGGCAATCCCCCCTTCTTTCTTCACCGGATTGTCCAGGGGACGAATAACTTTCTCATCGATCCGGTCGATGGTGGAAACCAGCTGCAAGGTGGAAAGCCCCATGACGTTCCTGCCATCCTTCACGCGGTCTCCCAGCTGCTTCAGCACGCCGAGGACGCCGCCCGCCACATCCAGGTCTTCCATGAAATGTCCGCCGGCCGGGTTCATGGAGGCAAGCTGGGGAGTCTCTCGGGCCAGGATGTCGAAGGTCTCAAGGGGAAGCTCCACCCCCGCCTCATGGGCGATCGCCAGGAGATGAAGAACCGTGTTCGACGAGCCTCCGAGGGCCAGGTCGACGCGGATGGCGTTTTCAAAAGCCTCACGGGTAAGGATCTGGCGGGGGGTAACCCCATTCTTCACCAGTTCGACGATTTTCTCGCCGGAAGCAAAGGCAATGCGGCGCTTCAAGGCGGAAACAGCCAGGGCCGTACCGCAGCGAGGAAGACTCATGCCGAGGGTTTCAGTCAGGATTGCCATGGTGTTGGCGGTGAAGAGCCCCTGGCAGGAACCCATTCCCGGGCAGGCGTTGTCCTCGCAGACCTGCAGTTCCTTGCCGTCGATGACGCCGGCCTTGTAGCGGGCCATGGCCTCGAAGGTATCGGTCACGAACGAATAACGCCGCTCATCGGGACCTCGTCCGGCCATCATCGGGCCGGCGGTCACAACGATTGACGGGATGTCGAGACGCGCGGCAGCCATGAGCATGCCGGGGGTTATCTTGTCGCAGTTGGTGAGGAGCACCAGGCCATCCAACCGGTGGGCTTCGGCGATGGACTCCACCATGTCCGCTATCAGTTCACGGGTCGGGAGAGAATAGTGCATCCCCTTATGTCCCATTGCGATACCGTCGCATACCCCGGGAATCCCGAAGAAGAAGGAATAGCCTCCACCCGTGTGGACTCCCTTCTCGATAAACCGTTCCAGATCACGCATCCCCACATGGCCGGGAATAAGATCGGTGAAGCTGGTAGCGACGCCGATAAAAGGTTTATTCATTTCGCTCTGGGGGACTCCGCTACCTTTCAGAAGTGCCCGATGGGGCGTCCGTTCAAGTCCCTGGGTAATCATGTCACTGCGCATATCTATCCTCTCTACCAATCCCCGGATCGAAAAAATAAGGATTCACCTTAATACATTCATACCCTACTGTCAATATGAACAGCCTCGAAAAAACAGCCCCCGGCACGGCACTTTTCCCGCCCGTGGCCGACTGCCCGGCGCCTGTACCGCCAGTATCGAGCAGTACCGAACTTTTCCGATTCACCCCGAACGGCGGAAGAGTCGGCTATACCGTCCTTTCCTTTTTCCTCCTCAGAATTTCAGCCTCCGAAGGCCTGATATAGACGGGAATCAGTTCTCCGGCCGGAATTATCTCTCCCCGGGAGAATCGGTCCGCGGCAAGAAGCGCCCCGGAAGAGGCTCGGGGCGCATGGCATACGGCCGGCGCAAAGCGCGCCAAATCGCCAAGCCTGTCCGTTATCATGTCACGATAACGAAGCGCCCCGCTGCCGACGAAGATCGTCGGCTCCCGGATCCCATCGAGGAAGTCGGCAGGCGACGCGACGCAATCATCTAAAATCGCTTCCGGCAGTTCCCCGCACCGGTAGAGGGCGGTGTATACCTCACTCTTTCTGGCATCCAGCATGGGGCAAACGGGGCAGGCGGCAAAGGGAAGATTCATGGCGAGCATGGAAAGGGAGGAAAAACCGACCACCGGTATCCCCGTGGCAAGAGAGAGCCCCTTGACGGTGGCAATGCCCACACGAAGGCCGGTAAAGGATCCGGGGCCCAGGGTTACCCCGAAGGCGTCGATGGCGTCAAGCGAGAGTCCGGCACCCTCCAGCACCAAGTCCAGGGAGCGGAGCAGGGCGGCGGAGTGGGTCTTTTCAGGGTTTACCAGCCATTCGGCGCTCAGTAGCCCGTTCTCCGTGAGCGCCACGCTGCTGGAATTCGTTGATGTATCAATGACCAGAAGCTTCACGTCAGCCCTGCCCCAGCAGATACCTGACGATATCATTATAGAATGCGAGCGCCATGAGTCCGATCAGCAGAACCAGCCCGATCTGCTGGGCAACCTCCCGTATCTTCATGTGGACCGGTTTCCGGAATACCATCTCCCAGAAATAGAAAACCAGGTGTCCACCGTCAAGAATCGGGATAGGGAGGAGGTTCAGAAGCCCCAGATTGATGCTCAGCAGGGCCATGAAGGCAAGGAAGCTCACGATGCCGGTTTTCGCCTGCTCCCCGGCCATCTTGGCTATCATGATGGGCCCGCCGATATTATCCGCGGAGATGCTCCCGCTGATCATCTTGCCAACGGCGAGGACGGTCATCTTGGTTACCGTCCAGGTCTGCTCCCCCCCCTTGATCACCGACTCAAGGGGTCCGAATCGCTCCGTAACGTACTCTTCGGACACCATGATCCCTATCACCGGCGAGGTAAAGGTATCCCCCAAAAGATCCTTGGCTGTCCGCATCTCGGGGGCTACCCGTACGGCAAACGGTTTTCCGTTCCGCTCCACAACAAGGTTTAGGGGCTTCCCCCCACTGCCGGAAATGCGTGCCGCCATGTCATTCCAACTGGACACGGGCGTGCCGTTTACGGCGGTTATCCGGTCGCCGGACTTGATTCCGGCACGGGCTGCGGGTTTGTCTTTCATCACGTCGCCTATCTTCGATGTAGCCGAAGGGACTCCAAGCATGCAGACAACAACAAAAACCAGATAGGCGAAGAGGAGGTTGAAAACGGGTCCTGCTGCGACAATAACCACCCGCTGCAACGGGGATTTGGACATGAAAGAGCGACCGGCATCCTCGGGCGACAGTTCTTCATCACCGCTCTCACCAACCATCTTCACATATCCCCCGAGCGGGAACGCGGATATACGGTATTCCGTCTCACCAACTCGTCTGCCCACAATACGCGGACCGAACCCGAGAGAAAATGTCTCCACCCCAACCCGGAAGAGTTTGGCAAAGAGAAAATGTCCGAGTTCATGGACAAAAATCAGTATTCCGAGTACGACGATAAACGACAGTATGCTGGTCATGGAATTCTCCCTACGTGATGAGCAACTCTTTGGCCTTCACTCTGCCCCATCGGTCGGCATGAAGGACCTCTTCAATGGAGGTGAGGGCGTGGGGTTGATGGGCGTCCATGGTCTTTTCGATAATTCGGGAGATATCGGGAAACCGGATGGAACCGGAGAGGAATGCCTCAACCGCCACCTCATTGGCGGCATTCATGACAGCCGGCATGCTTTCTCCGTCTCCCACAGCACGGTAGGCGAGTTTCAGAGCCGGAAATCTTTCCACATCAGGTTCGAAAAATGTCAGGGAGCCGAGCTCGGCAAGATCAAGCCCCCGCACTCCGGTCGGCACCCGCTCAGGGTAGGTCAGAGCATAGGCAATGGGCGCCTTCATATCGGGAACTCCCAACTGGGCCATGACACAGCCGTCCACGTATTCCACCAGGGAATGAACGATACTTTGCGGATGAATAACCACCGAAACCTGCTCCACCGGGACATGGAACAGCCACTTCGCCTCGATGACTTCGAGTCCCTTGTTCATCATCGTCGCGGAATCAATGGTGATCTTCCTGCCCATGCTCCAGTTCGGATGGTTCAGGGCGTCGTCGATGGAGACCTCCGCCAGCTTCCGTGGCGGGTAGTGAAAAAAAGGCCCGCCCGAGGCCGTGAGAATGATTCGCCTCACATCCTGGCTACGATGACCCTGGAGGGACTGGAAAACGGCACTGTGTTCGCTATCCACCGGATAGAGCCGTACCCCCTGCTCCTTTACCATCTCCATGATCAGGTGACCCGCGGTTACCAGGGTCTCCTTGTTTGCGAGGGCGACATCCTTGCCTGCCTTGATGGCGGCGACCGTCGGCACGAGGCCGGCAGCGCCGACAATGGCGGCCACCACCATGGTAGCATCGGACGCCGTTGCTGCCGCTATCATGCCCGGTATACCGGAGAGGATTTCTGTTTTGACACCCCGCACCATCGAGCGAAGCTTTCTGGCGGAATCTTCCGTGATGACCGCCGCGACCTGGGGTGTGAACTCCTCTATCTGTTTCTTCAACAGTTCCAGATTGTTCCCGCCGGTGAGGGCAACAACTTCGAATCTGTCACGATGGGCTGCGACGATTTCCAGGGTGCTGACGCCGATTGACCCCGTTGATCCGAGAATGGTGAGTTTCTTCATGTGATTCCTCGATACTCTGAACTAACGAAAAAAATACTTCACGTAGATATACAGTGTCGGGGCCGCGAACAGGACACTGTCGAGACGATCCAGCATTCCTCCATGGCCCGGGAAGATAGTCCCGGAATCCTTTACCCCACAGCTTCGCTTCAGGAGAGACTCGAACAAATCCCCGAGCTGCCCCAGCAGACCGACGAGAAGAGCCGTCGCGACACAGTCAACAGGCGTTAGCTGGGGAAAGAAGGTGGCCCTTGCCAGAAACGCACCCACAACACTCCCCGCCAGCCCTCCGAACATGCCCTCGATACTCTTGTTGGGACTGACAAGAGGATACAGCTTTCTTTTGCCGAGAGAACTCCCCACATAGAAAGCTGCCGTGTCCCCTGCCATGACGATTACCAGCAGGAGGAAAATCCACTGGACACCGAGCGGCATTTCCCGCAGCAGGACCAGATGACTCAGGAGAAGCGGAATATAGAGGACCCCCAGGAGGAACAGCGCGGTTTCTCCGGCGGCTACCTTGATGTCATTGATTCTCAGGAGAGAGAAAAGGCAGAAAATCAGAACCGGGACTGCAAGCGTCAGGTGAGCAGGGAGAACAGGTGAAACCAGTGAGACGAAAAAGGCGGCGCCGACCACCGAGGCAAGCACGCCCCCGGTCCGGCGGCCGGGCAATGCCATCCGATAGAACTCCATCAGTCCCACGAGAGAAAGAGCCAGAATGAAACAGGTGAAAGCAAGGGATCCCGCCTTCAGGATGAAAACGATAAGTAACGGGAGGGCAATCAGCCCCGTGATCAGGCGTTTTATGACTACCTCCTCGTACGGACCTGATCGCTGATGAGTCCGTAGCGACGCTCCCGTGCCTGATAGTCGGCAAGTGCGCGGTAGAATTCATCTTTGCCGAAATCCGGCCAATTTACCTCAGTGAAGTACAGTTCGGTATACGCAATCTGCCAGAGAAGAAAATTGCTGATGCGCATCTCACCGCTGGTGCGGATGAGGAAATCAGGGTCCGGGATATCAGATGTATACAGGTACCGGGCAAACAGACCTTCGCTGATTTCTTCAGCGCGAATCTTCCCGACAGCAAGGTCGGCGGCCATACCAGACGCGGCCGAAACAATTTCACGGCGGGCCCCATAGGAAAGCGCAAGGATAAGAACCATGCCGCTGTTTCCCGCGGTTTTCCGGATGGCCTCATCAACGGCACTGTTCACATCGGCCGGAAGCTCATCCCGATCCCCGATCACCGTGAACCTGATATTATTGTTCATCATCCTGGAGGTCTCTCTCGCCAGATACCCCTTCAGCAACGCCATGAGGGAGCGCACCTCGGTTTTTGGCCGGAGCCAGTTCTCGGAGGAAAAGGCGAACAGGGTAAGGTAGCTGATACCCAGAAGTGAGCTTTCCTCTACGATAGTCCTGACTGTCTCCACCCCTTTCCGATGGCCGACGATTCTCTTGAGCATCCGCTCCTGTGCCCATCGGCCGTTGCCGTCCATGATGATGGCGAGGTGTCGCGGCAATTTTTCCGGATCGAGCATGTGCATAGGTGGCCCTAATTAAAAAACCCCATACGGAAAGGGGTTAGCGGGGAGATACCACGGAATAACCAGTTTTGATGGCGCAACGTGAAAATGGATGACCGGTCATATCACGGCGACACCCGGCGTACTGTCAGACTTCCAGGACCTCTTTTTCCTTCGCGGCGAACACGTCGTCAACCTTGACGACAAAGCCG
Source organism: uncultured Geobacter sp. (assembly GCA_964432775.1). Lineage (GTDB taxonomy): Bacteria > Desulfobacterota > Desulfuromonadia > Geobacterales > Geobacteraceae > RPRC01. The sequence goes on along the minus strand of CAYSPF010000007.1, from coordinate 14,684 downwards.
TTTGTCATGTCCTGCACCTCTTTTTCCGCCCGCTTCAGGTCGTCTTCAGATATCTTTTTGTCTTTTTCCAGCTTTTTCACTGCATCGATGGTGTCGCGCCTGATGTTTCTGAGAGCGATTTTTGCTTCCTCGGCCATTTTCTTCAGTTGTTTGACGATTTCTTTCCTACGCTCTTCAGTGAGCGCGGGAAGAGAGAGCCGGATCAGCTTGCCGTCGTTGGAGGGAGTCAGCCCGATGTTCGCATTAAGAATGGCTTTCTCGATAAGAGGAATAAGCTTCGCCTCCCAAGGCTGAATGGTGATAACCCTTGCCTCGGGGACCGCAATCGCCGCCACCTGGTTGATTGGGGTTGCGGTGTCGTAGTACACGACTTTAATATCTTCCAGGATTGAAGTGCTGGCGCGCCCGGTCCTGACCTTCTGGTACTCTTTCCGAAGGGAGTCGACGGTCTTTTCCATGTGGGTTTTCATGCCGGCAAGGACGTCCTTCGTCATGTTACTCTCCTTTTACGATGGTGCCGATTTCCTCACCGAGGATGACCTTCTTGATGTTCCCCGCGGTGGTAACATTAAAGATGATAATGGGCAGGCTGTTGTCCATACAAAGGGATGTAGCGGTTGCATCCATGACCTGCAGGCCCTTCTTCAGGACATCGATATAACTCAACTGGGAAAACTTGAAGGCATTCGGATCCTTCATCGGATCAGCCGAATAGACTCCATCAACCTTGGTCCCCTTCAGGATCACCTCCGCGCCCATCTCCATGGCACGAAGACTAGCCGCCGTATCGGTTGTAAAATAAGGATTTCCGGTGCCTGCGCCCAGGATGACCACCCGTCCTTTTTCCAGGTGCCGGATGGCGCGGCGGCGGATATACGGTTCGGCAACTTCCCGCATCTCGATGGCCGACTGAACCCGCGTATCCACGCCCATCTTTTCCAGGGCATCCTGCATCGCCAGAGAATTAATCATCGTGGCCAGCATGCCCATATAATCTGCGCTCGCCCTGTCCATCCCCCGGGAGGAAGCCGCAAGGCCGCGGAAAATATTGCCTCCGCCGATGACCAGGGCCATCTCGGTACCGCATGCGACGACATCTTTGATCTCAGCGGCGATTGTCGTTATCGTCAAGGGATCGATGCCGTATTTCTGTTCTCCGGCAAGGGCCTCGCCCGACAGCTTCAGCAACACCCTGCCATACCGCGGCTTGTTCATGGTCATTACGCCCATTCTCCCGTCGTTACGCCGTAAAACTGACGGCACATCCCGGCCGGGGTCAAATCCAACACTGGAAAGAAAGGAGGCGGATGTCGGGGCAACCAGGGTCGCCCCGACATCCGTTACTCCGATTGGATCAGTTTCAGCTTCAGGTTCCGGCAACCGCCGCGACCTCAGCGGCAAAATCGCTATCCTTTTTGGCAAGCCCCTCGCCCAGCACGAACTTTGTGAAGCGACGAATGGACATGTTTTCACCGATTGAGGCAATCGTCTCGTTAAGATAGGTTTGAATCGTCTTATCGGGATCCTTTACGAACGCCTGCTCCAAGAGGCAGATATCCGCGTAGAACTTGTTGACCTGGCCATCCACAATCTTTTCGATAATGGCATCCGGCTTCCCGCTTTCCTTCGCCTTGTCCCGATAGATAGCCTTTTCCCTTTCCAGAAGCTCTGCCGGAACCTCTTCACGGCGAACATACAAAGGAGACGCGGCCGCGATGTGCATGGCAATATCCTTGACAAAAGTCTGGAATCCCTCGTTCTTTGCCACGAAGTCGGTCTCGCAGTTCACCTCGACCAGTACGCCTATCTTGCCGCCGGCATGGATATAGGAACCGACGATACCTTCGGAGGCAATACGACCTGCCTTCTTGGAGGCCGCCGCGAGGCCTTTCTTCCGTAAATAGTCGACAGCCTTTTCCTGGTCGCCGCCGGTTTCAGCCAACGCCTTCTTGCAGTCCATGAGGCCTGCTCCGGTTACTTTCCTCAGTTCGCTCACCTGTGCTGCTGTAATAGTCACGTTGTATCCTCCCTCCACGGCTTGACGGAATCTCCGTCGAGTCTGGTTAACAATTCTCGTATGCATTTTTCCATTGAAACGAACGGCGAGATCTTCCCCGGCCATGCGTCGGAAGAATTCTGCACAATTCGCCATTCGCTGCCGCCCCGGGTACTCCCCTAGGCTTCCGGAACAACGGTTGCTTCCGTCTCTTCGACTTCAGCCGATACTTCCGCCTCTCCACCCTCTCTATCGGTTTTCAGCTCGGCTTCGCGTGCCTGAACACCTTCGATGACAGCCTCGGCTATCTTGCTGGAAAGAAGGCGGATGGCACGAATTGCGTCATCGTTGCCCGGGATTATGTGGTCGATGGGATCGGGGTTACAGTTGGTGTCAACAACGGATACGACCGGGATTCCGAGCTTGTTGGCCTCCGTCACGGCTATGGTCTCGTTCTTCGGATCAATGACGAAGATGGCGCCCGGCAGCTTATTCATCCCCTTGATTCCGCCAAGGGTTTTCTCAAGCTTCTCACGCTGCTTTGCCAGACTCAGCATTTCCTTCTTCGTGTAAGCTTCGATGGAGCCATCGGCGACCATTGCATCGAGCCGCTTCAGGCGGTCAATACTCTGCCGGACAGTGGCGAAGTTGGTCAGCATGCCGCCGAGCCACCGCTGGTTCACATAAAACATATTACAGCGCTGGGCCTCTTCGGCAATGGAATCCTGGGCCTGCTTCTTGGTACCGACAAACAGAACGGTCTCACCGGCCTGGGCGGTCTCCTTGACGAAGTTGTAGGCGTTCTTGAACAGGCGCACGGTTTTCTGGAGATCGATGATATAGATACCGTTTCGCGCTCCAAAAATGTATGGCTTCATTTTTGGATTCCACCGTTTGGTCTGATGACCGAAATGTACCCCCGCTTCCAGCAATTCTTTCATGGTGATGTTCGACATTGAAACTCTCCTTTGGTTTTTCCTCCGCCCCTCCGGAATCCGCCCGATGCGGACACCGCCGGAATGTAAGGGGCGTGTGTGATAAATAGCGAATCTGTATACCATATAGGCTCTTATTTCGCAAGAGTAATTTTGCCGGCTTTCCCGGGAATCCCACGTGGAACCAAGCCTGAAGGAAGGCTACGGCACAGTACGGCACGGTTGCTATTTGGCCTTTGGTCATGTATCATGCGCGGCAACATGATCAAAACTCTTCATCGGTATATCGGCAGGGAAATTATCATTCCCTTTCTGCTCGGTTTTGCCGTTTTCACCTTTGTTCTCTTCATGGGAAGGTTCATCAAGCTGGCTGAGATGGTGATTGCGAAAGGCGTCCCCTTCACCGATGTCCTGCGGCTGGTGCTTTACATGCTCCCTTCCTTCTCCATCGTCACCATCCCCATGTCATTCCTCCTGGCAGTGCTCCTGGCATTCGGCCGGCTTTCGGCCGATAACGAGCTGACGGCCATGAAAGCCAGCGGAGTGAGCCTGTACGGTCTTCTGCCGCCGGTAATCGCCTTTGCCTCCCTCGCTTACCTCGCCACGACATCCATCACTGTGTATGCCCTTCCCTGGGGGAATACCGCATTCAAGACACTGCTGTACAATGCCATAAATACCAGGGTGAATATCAGCTTGAAGGATCGGGTTTTCAACGATGATTTTCCCGGGCTGGTACTTTATGTCTCGCGTTACAACGAAGAAAAACATTCTATTTCGGGAATACTGATTTATGATGAGAGAAACCCCGAAGAGACTTCTACGATTTTTGCCAGGAGCGGAGTAATCATGACGGATCCCGACAAAAAAGCCCTTCGCCTGAGACTTCTGCACGGCAGCGTCCACAGGCCCCGGGGCAAGAGCGGTTACCAGCTCACGGATTTCGAAAGCTACGACCTGAGCGTAAACTTTAATCAGAACTACAAGATAGTGCCGACCATTAACGAACTCGACATGACCTTTCGAGAGTTGAAAAAGGCCATGGCGGCGCCGGGTAATGATGCCCGAACCACCAGAGATCTGTTCCTGGAGTTCCACCGCCGACTGGCACTCCCTTTTGCCTGTTTTGTTTTCGCCCTGATCGGCATTCCGCTCGGCCTTCAGAACCGCCGTGCCGGTAAATCATCGGGGTTTTCCATCTGCATAGCCCTGCTTCTGCTCTACTACATCGTGCTCACCATCGGCAAAACCCTTGGACAGAAAGGTGTGATTTCACCGGCCATTTCCATGTGGCTGCCGAATATCCTGTTTATGGGTTTCGGCATCTACCTTTTCACCAAGACCTCGAACGATCAGAGAATACCGGTCTTCGAACTCCCTGCCCGTTTTCTCCACTGGGTCCTATCTCAGGCAGGCAGGCTCTGGACGCCATGAGAGTCATTCGGCACTATATCTCCATAACGTACCTGAAGCTCCTTGGGCTTTCTATCGGCGCCTTCGTGACGATCTACCTGGTGATAGACTTTCTGGAAAAGGTCCGACGCTTCTCCCAATCCGATTGCAACCCACTGTATATACTGCTTTTCTTTCTCTACAAGATTCCGGCGATCATCAACCAGATAATGCCTCTTGCGGTCTTGATGGCAACCCTGCTCACCCTCGGCACCCTTTCCCGCTCCAGCGAGATTATCGCCATGCAGAGTTGCGGCATCAGCCTGAGAAAAATTGCGGAGCCACTACTCGTCATTGCGTTTGCCCTGAGCCTTTTCACCTTTTTCTCCAACGAGGCCATCATCCCGAACACCTCACAGCAGATGAAATACATTGAAGAGGTCCTGATCCAGAAAAGGAACCCGAGCACCTTTTTCCGCCTTAACAACATCTGGTATCGCGAAGAGAACTATATTCTGCAAGCACGCCTTTTCATACCGACAACCCGAACACTGAAAGGGGTTACCCTCTGGCAGACAACGGACGATATGCAACCGGTGAAACGACTGGAGGCGGAAGAGGGGATCTGGGACGGCTCCCGCTGGACCTTGAAGAACGTAGTAGAAATGGATTTCCATGAAGGAGCGCTACCCGTTTCCACCACGGCAAAGACCCTGCCGGTTCCCTTCAATCTTAAGGTCGACGATCTCAAAACATGGGATAAGTATGCGGATGACATGGGATTTTTCAGACTGAAACGGTATACGGAGAAACTGCGAAGGGGAGGATACGACGCGACCAGGTATCAGGCACAGATGCATTCAAAGATCTCGCTCCCCTTTGCCTGCCTGATTATGGCGTTTCTCGGAATCCCTTTTGCCCTGCGAGGCGGACGAACCAGTGGAATCGCTCTCGGTATTGGTCTCAGCCTGGCAATCGGCTTCGCGTATTTCATTATCAATGCAATCCTCATTTCATTCGGGCAGACAGGCGTCCTTTCTCCCCTGGTTTCAGCGTGGGCCGCCAATTTCATCTTCGCCCTGTCCGCGATATGGCTTACGCTCACAATCCATCATTGAGAAACCCGCGACGCAAGCAATGGTGACGGTGACAGAAAAAAAGGTCTGCAATTTCTACAAACATTCCGGCGCAGTGCGCCACTCATAAAAATAATTCGCCGGTAAACAGTTGACATTTTCGACCCGCATGGTTTATTTTACCGAACTTTAAAAATCACTGCGAGATTTCTCTCCATGGCACCGGTGATGGTAATGGTGGAAAGAACACCATATCAGATTGCCATGAACCTTCACTGCCGAGTTTTTTCCTCTGCTCTACAGGTCAGCGGCACTCCGGGTACCTGCCCCTCCGACACGATTCCCTGCACGAATTCCACACCCTGAATCCACCTTGCCGAAAATGGGAAAACCTCGCGGAACTGATCTCTTTACCTGGTACATTCGTCATGTGCAGTCATACACACAATCCAGCCGCCTCCGATGCGGAATTATCATTGAAAGGAGGTCCATGCCGGAGTAATGAGCTTGCATAGACAGCGAAGAGTCGCCTCGCTGGTCCGGCAAAAACCCGAAAAAACCGAACAATCAATTACTTATGAAGAAAACAGCAATTATGTATGCAGCGGTCGCACTATGCATTATCTCGTGCGACCAGTCACAGATCCGCAAGACTGAGCCGGTGGAGATTCGGGCTGAGTCGGAACTGGACAAGGAAATTCGTCGTGCAATGGAAAAGGGAATAAACCTGGAAGAACGCAGAATGCAGATACCCGCCATTGTCACCGCCTTCGCCAAAAGGACAGATCTGAAACGTGCCCGCCGGCTCGCCTCTCTCTGCTACCTTAAGACCCTCGGCACCCCTTTCATGCCCATGGACATAGCCGAGATAGCACTGGCGGAAACCGGTTCTCACGGCTTGGCAGCCACTGCGGTATCCTACTGCGGCGCACTGGGTGTATGGCAGCTTATGCCGAGTCGCGCCAAAAGCCACGGATACTCTCCTCAAGACATGGAAAACGACGAGAAATGCGCTGAAGCGGCTGTCCGGGAACTTCTCACCAAGATGAAAATGGCAAAGGGAAACCTCAGGAGAGCCAAGAAGCTGTACTGCGGAGTCGGGCCCCAGGCCAATGCCTATGAGGTTAAACGGATGGGGTTCAGGCGCGAAATCCTGCGGGAGATGATGAAGTATCCCCCCCTTCGCGCGGAAAACGATTCCAGCATCCAACTGCGACCGTCGTAGCATATCCGGGAGATACCGCCACGTGGCGGCATACTCCGTGCTTTCAGCAGATCCTTACCCAAGGATCTGCTTTTTTTTGTTCGTGAAACACCCGGGCCGCCCTGCTATAGTAGGAGCATCATCAGCCCCATGAATTCACCGGAATGTGAGGTATTGTTATGAAAAAACTGCTGCTCCTGCCCCTGTTGCTGATTACCGCCTGCTCAATGATTGTGGAAAAACCGAAGGTAAACCTCTCGGATGTCCGATTTGCCGGTCTGGACGGCAACGGTGTTTCCATCGATTTTCTCCTGACGGTCACCAATCCCAATTCCTTTGACATTCCCTTGAACGGGTATACGTATAGCGTTGGAATGATGGCCCTCCCCCTGGCACGGGGAGAATCGAAAAACGCTGTCATCTTTCCGGGAAAAACCTCCACGGACGTGCTGATTCCGGTGCGAATCGCCTATAATGATGTTCTGCAGATTCTCAAGCGCCATCCCGGGCTGAACGAGATTCCCTATCAGCTCACCACGGACCTGGCCGTCGGGACTCCCGTCGGGGACATAACCATTCCGGTGAGAAAAAGCGGCACTGTTACCGTACCTGAAAAGTATCGGCCGGGTACCCTCTTTCGGAAATTCGGTGATTTTCTGAAGGGAACCTGAAGGAAGCGGGACAGAACGATACTACGGGAGTGAGTTTCTCGGATAGCGGGTTACAATCACTCTATGGACCGGACGGCGGGGAAAAGACGGAACAAAGGAGAGACCCCATGAACCATCTGATTCCGATTCTGCTCATGGCATGTGCCGGCGCGGCGGTGGCGCTCCAACCGTCCATCAATGCACGGCTCGCGCAAAAGGTCGGACTGCTGGAAAGCGCCTGTATCTCCTTCGCGGTAGGAACGGTTGCGCTTCTTCTCGTGCTTCTGCTCTCCGGAAAAGGGACGTGGAAAGGACTGTCGGCAACTGTCTGGTGGGAATGGTCGGGTGGTGTTCTCGGCGCGTTCTTCGTTTCGGTCACGATACTGGCGGTATCGCGGATCGGAACGGCTGCAACAATGGGGGCAGCCATTGCGGCTCAGCTTCTGACCGGCCTTATTCTCGATCACTTCGGTCTGTTCGGGTTTCAGGAAAGCAGCATCGATCTGAAACGGTCTCTGGGAGCATGCCTCCTCATTCTCGGCGCGTACCTGGTCGTCCGGCGCTAGAATAGCGTCGGACGACCGGTGATTCATCGCTTCAGCAGGATGGAGAGACTCGATTTTCCGCTACTCTCCGTCCTTGTCATGACCACGAGGTCCTTGAAGTAGGAAAGTGTCCCATGGACCGTTGAGTCGGAGCCGGAGGAGAGTGCCCCGTTTCCCGTAACCATGAACGTCTCGTCAGCCGGAAGGATGGACCCGTCGCTACTGTCCGTAAATGAGGAGAACACGGAAAGGCCGGAGGCATTCATGGAGAGTGTTCCATACGCCCACATGGGTGCGGTAATGAACCGATGGAGACCATAGTCGCCCGCAAGATCACTCTGCAGGTATTGAATAAGAGGGATCCCCGGGAGCTGGGTTATCTGCACAATCCGGAGGACGTAGCGAGGACTCCCGCCGCTCGCGTCGGTTGCCGTCCCGGCGATAAGTGCCTTGTCGGATGACATGGTAGCGTACGGCAGGACGACAGTTGGAGCCGGCAGCACACCCGTTGCTGTCTCCGTAACTATTCCGTCAGGGGTAATGGATAGGAGGGACGCTTTGTCACCCGGTTTTGTAGCGCCGGAGGGAGAAAGAAACTCGGAATACTTGATCTGCCGGTCCTTTCCAGCCTGACCCACCGCATATTCCCATTCCTCTTTGGAGCCCACCGAGATTTGTTGGTATGCGAGGGGGAGAGGGCCGGTCCCCGGGGGCGTGCTCCCGGTACCGGCGATATCCGCATCACTGTAAGTGACACCCGGCACCCGCTTCTGAAGAACAAGGAGAAGCGGTGCAGCGCTCGTCAGCGAAGAGGTCGCCGCCAGCAGGGTTTTGCCGGTGGAGAGAAGTCCGTGTAATTGGCTGCCCGCCTGGGTGACGACGCCTGTCGAGTCAATACTCAGGGTGGTGAAAAGCCCTGGCGGAGCTGTCGTGCCGCCGGAGCTGTCGAGGAATGATGAATAAGCAACCGCTCCGTCGGCTCCAATCGTTACCGTGCCGCGCATCCATCCCGCATCCGGCTTGCCTGCCAGGGCGTTGAAATTCCAGGTGCCGTCCAGGTCTTCCCGGGAATAGGCGCCCGACTCCTTGGGCGTCGCATTTACCTCCTCCGATATCCCGCTCTCGCCGGTGGAATTGGCCCCCGCTACCACGAAGTAATACTTCGTCCCGTTCTCCAGCCCGCTCACGATATACGAGGTGCTGGCAATATCGGCGATCCTTGTCCCGCTTTTCTTGTCGACCCCGGGTGACGTGGCGTAGTATACGGAATACGTCCCCGCATTGGATGCGGGCGCCCAACTGAGTGTCACCTTGCCGTCACCGGCCCGGGCCGTCACGGAGGTCGGTACGGCGGGATCCCCCGGTTCGTAGTGCCACGGATCCCCGCCGCATGCGGGGAGGATGATGCAGAGTGCCACCAGAATGCCCAACAAGATGCCCTTGCGCGCCCAGGCTTGTTTCACCGTTTTCATGCTTTCACCTTCCTCCGGAAACGAACCTCACGCCCCTCTAATAACCCTTCAACTGCTGCCTGGTGCAGTTCCGCCATTTGGCTTCACTTTTTTCGCTTTCGTCGGGAATCACGAGAAGCACCAGCTTGCCGCCTAAAAGAACGGTCTTCACCTTGTCCACCAACCGGACCAGATCCGAACCGTCAGGCGAGACCCCTTCCATGGTGCGAACCGCCTCCACATCAGGGTGGGACAAGATATCCTTCACCGGCGCGAGCCCGTTTACACCCGGCAACTCGATACTCCCCCGCATCCTCCCGTCATTCCCGCCCAGGCGGAGCCCTACACCCGCAAGTGCGCCGATAATCCCCTGGCCGGTCCCGCCATGACTGGAAAGATGGACCCCCGCTTCTTTCGCAAGACCGAAGGCATCCTCCATTTCGAGAACCGATTTCTTTGCCCGGTAACCGAACTCGATGATGCGGTCGGGCTGCCGCAGACGCTCGGCAACTGCTATGCAGAGACCCGGATCAGAACCTTCCGCGCTCGCTTCCGCCAAAAAAGCGGAGGCGAACTCGGTTAATGGCTGCAGATGTTCCTCCTCCATGGTCGCAATGAAGCACATGGAACTGTTATGGGAGGTATAGGGGATGTCCGGATGAACAAACAACTGATGGCGGGTAATGGAGCCGCAGCGTCCCCACCCCCTCTTTTCAACCTCCCTCGCCAGAAGGTCGGCAAGCTCTCCGGTTCCCCTCGACTCAAGTGAGTCGGTATCGTCGATGCAAACGTGAATCTTCATGAATAACCTCGATAAGGATATATTTCCCGGGACTATAACAAAGTGGATTTACTGTAGTCAATATTATATAGCGGACAATCCGCCGGAGTAGTCCCGCAACCAGGGTCTTCCTTGTCCCTGTGCCCCTATCCATCAGTTCCTTACCGCTCTGCCAGAAGCCTTTCCATCCCAAAAAATCATATCCATTACAACGATATATGTTGAAGTATATAATATATTATTGTATACAGTGCCTACGCTATACCGCGATTAGTAGAAAACAAAAGACTCCTTTCCTTATTCATGAAAAGACCCGCTGCCTTTATCATAATGTTCAACAGACAAGGAGGTAAATCATATGAAATCATTTCTCAAATTCCTGGCAGTTCCCGTGTTTTCTCTTATCCTCGGCGTAACCCTGTTCGGCTGCGGCGGAGGCGGGGACGGAGGTGGTAGTCCATCACCATCCGGACCGCCCTCGGCCCCAACCGGGGTGACCGCAACCGCGGGTAATGCGAAGGCAACCATCAGCTGGAACAGCGTCTCCGGCGCCACCTCCTACAATATCTATTATGCAACTTCAGCCGGCGTGACAAAAACCACCGGCGCCAAGGCCGCCAACGCTACCAGTCCCTATGATGTCACCGGATTGACCAACGGCACTACCTACTACTTCGTCGTCACCGCAGTAAGCTCCGGAGGCGAAAGCGACGTCTCAGCCGAAAAATCCGCCACCCCCTCCAGCGGCGCCCTACCCCCGGCGCCCCCGAAAGGCGCCTCGGCAACTCCCGGCAACGGCCAGATAACCATAACCTGGACCGCCGTCACTGACGCCACCTCCTATAACGTCTATTATTCCACAACCCCCGGGGTAACAAAGACCACCGGCTCCAAGGTGGCCGACGCCGTCAGCCCCAAGACGATAACCGGCCTTACCAACGGCACCACCTACTACGTTGTCGTAACCGCCGTCAACACCGCGGGAGAAAGCGCAGAATCAAGCGAAACATCGGCCGTGCCATCCGCCCTTCCCCAGCCTCCGGCAAGCCCGAACGGGGTCAGCGTTACCGGCGGTGCGGGAAAAGTTACCGTGCAATGGAATACGAAACTGACCGCGACTTCCTACATCATCTACTATAGTGAATCGAGCAGCACAACCTCTGCCGCCCTCCTCACAAGTGGAACGAAGGTCACGGTTGCCGCCCTCTCGGCGGACCCGCAACCGGGAACGCAGTCACATGACATAACCGGCCTCAAGGCAAACACGAGCTATGCATTCGTCGTCACCTCCAAGAATGCGGCAGGGGAAAGCGGTACGCAGAATTTCCCCAAATATGCGACCACCAGCCCCTAGGGGGCAGGCCTCCTTTCACCCGGAAACCCGGTGGCCGTCCGTATGACCACATTGAGACACTTACTACACGAGGAGGAGTATTCCAATGAAATCAGCACTTCGTTTCTTCACCATCCCGCTTCTGCTGCTAGCCTTCGGATTGTCCCTTTCCGGCTGCGGCGGCGATTCTTCCAGCGGCGGGACTTCAGGCAAGCCTGCGGCTCCAACGAACGTGACCGTTACACCCGGTGACGGCAAGGCAACGGTGAAATGGGATCCGGTATCCGGCGCCACCTCCTACACCATCTACTACTCCACGACAAAAGGGGCATCAGATGGATCAAAAGCAGCTTCCGGAAAGATTGAAAACGCCACCAGCCCCTATGTGGTAACAGGCCTTACAAACGGGGTAACCTACTACTTCACGGTAACCGCGGTAAACTCACAGGGAGAAAGCGGCGCGTCGGAGGAACCATCGACGGTGCCTGTCCCTGGCCCCACAAGCCCCACTGATGTCAGCGTCGCCGGTGGAAACGGACAGATTTCCGTCACCTGGGGGGCAGTAACCGATGCCGACTCGTACAATGTCTATTACGGCACGAGTTCCGGCGTCACGAAGATAACGGGAATCAAGATCGCCAACGCCGTCAGCCCCCAGGTTGTGTCCGGGTTACAAAACGGTACGACCTACTATGTGGTTGTGACCGCCGTGAACGAGGCCGGGGAAAGCGCCGAGTCGGCTGAAAAATCCGCCACACCGAGCAGCAGCGTGCAACCTCCGGCAAGTCCGACCGGCATAACCGCAGTCGGGTCGGATAAAAAGGCAACCATACACTTTAACATGGCGCCGGGTGCTACTGCCTATAACATCTACTACTCCACCACAGCGGGAGTCACGAAAACCACCGGCATCAAGCTGGCTAATGTCGGGTCTCCTACGACAATAGGCGACCTCACCAACTTCACCACCTACTACTTCGTCGTAACCGCGGTCGGCCCCGGCGGAGAAAGCGCCGAGTCGGTCGAGAAATCCGCAACGCCATACATTCCCCCCACCTCGATACCGAGCGGTGTAACGGCAACCCCCGGCAACGGCAAGGTAACCGTCACTTGGGGCCAGGTCTCGGGAGCCACCTCCTACAATATCTATTATTCGACAAAGTCCGGGGTCAAGAAGACAACCGGCACCCAAGTTGCCAATGCCACAGCCCCCCGGGTGATAACCGGTCTCACCAACAGCACCACCTACTATTTTGTCGTCACGGCCGTCGGCCCCGCTGGAGAAAGCGCCGAGTCGGCCGAGGCATCCGCCATGCCGGTTCCACCACCAGCCAAGCCTTCAGGGATATCGGTAACACCAACTCCAGCCAACGGAAATGTAACCGTGACCTGGAATGCCGTCACGGGCGCAACATCCTATAACGTTTACTACTCCACAACGGCAGGGGTCACGAAGACCAACGGCGCCAAGTTCCCCGGCGCCATCAGTCCCCAGGTGATATCCGGGCTCACCAACGGGCAGGTCTACTTCTTCGTGGTCACCGCTGTCGGCTCGGGCGGAGAGAGCGTCGAGTCGAGCGAGAAATACGCCACACCGTCGCTGACCCCCCAAGCGCCGGCAAGCCCGACCGGCCGCACCCTTACTCCCGTTGCGGGAGGCGTTACCGTGGGATGGAAGACGCAACTGACCGCGACCTCCTATACCATTTACTACGCCGCCGGCTACGATGCTGTTACAAACCCCATAACCGCCGCCGCCCTCAAAGCCCTCAACAATAAGGTGACGGTTGCCGCACTCTCGGCGGATCCGCAACCGACAAATCAGTCGTACAACGTCACCGGCTTGACACCCGGAACATCGTATGCATTTATCATAACCGCCTCAAACGCGATCGGAGAAAGCGGTACACAGGCCAACGCCGCCTACGCGATTCCCCAATAGCAGCCGGCATTGCTTGCGCCGGGCATGGCATACCGTGCCCGGCGTTACCTTCTCTCATGATTCCAATTTGTCCGGAGATCCGCCATGTATCAACGCGCCAGATTCCCCCTTGCCCTGCTCCTTGCCTGTACTCTCCTGGCATCCCCGCTCTCCGTCCGGGCAGAGGATAGCGGGGACGACACCACCGCCTTTACCCTGGGCGAGATCGTCGTTACCGGCAAGAAACCGGGCGTGGAAGCGACCGGCGCCGTCCGGGAGGTCACTGCGGCCGACATCGAGTCTTCCGGCGCCCGGACCCTGGACGAGGCCATCAACATCCTCCCCGGGGTCAACATCCGGACCGGCGGCGAGGGTGTGCCGCGCATCGACATCCGGGGCTTCCGCACCCGGCACGTGATCCTGCTGCTGGACGGGGTCCCGTTCAACTCGGCCTTTGACCAGCAGTTCGACCCGACCCAGATACCGGTGGAGAATATCGCCCGCATCAAGGTGACCACCGGACCCAGCTCGGTACTCTACGGCCAGGGGGGACTGGGCGGCGTCATCAATATCATCACGAAAAAGGGGAGCAGGAAATTCAGCGGCATGGTAGGAGCCGAGGTCGGGGACCACGAGCCCTATCGCGCAAAGGGAAGCGTCGGCGGCTCTGCCGGAAAGTTCGACTTCTTCCTCAGCGGCAGCGCGGACAAAACCGACAGTTTCCCCCTTTCCGGCGATTTCAGACCCACGTCGCTGCAGGGAACCGGCTACCGGGGGAACAGCGACAACGAACGGAACAACCTGTATGCCAACGTCGGATTTTCTCCGAACAGTGATCTGACCTTCGGCCTCACCTTCAATTACACGGGCGGCGAATACGGCAAACCAGCCGGCATCATTGCGGAATCCCTTGACCCCTTCGCCTCGGCGGCGAAATACGTCCGTGTGAACGACCTGAACGGCTATTCGGTTCAACTTGCAATGGATTACCAGGCAACGGACCGGTTCAGCCTCCGTTCGTGGTTTTTTTTCAATCAGTTGGACCAACGGGAAACCCAGTACGACAACCAGGACATGACCTCCTGGACCCAGGCGAACAGCTCCTACCGCTTCGACAGTACATCGAACGTCATCGGCGTCTCCCTGCAGCCCAAGTATGACATGGGAAAGGCCGGCGTCATCACCATGGGACTCTCCACCGAAAAGGACAGCTGGGACAACAACGGGTTCACCACAACCGCGCCGAACACCTTTACCTATGACGACGAAAGCAAGGATGTGTCCCTCTATTCGGCGTCCGTGGAATATGAGATTTCCCCCCTCACCGACCTCGGTTTCGTCATCGGCTACGGCCATCATTGGCAGGATCGGGATGATCGGAGCGACAACGGCTGGAGCCT
>CAYSPF010000006.1:40271-46039 GCA_964432775.1 uncultured Geobacter sp. | reverse complement strand
CTGCTGCCGGTATGCACAACCGGCAGCATGTTCTTCGTTCTGGCCGGGATCTCCGGACTCGGCTGGGGCATTGCGATGCCGCTCCAGGCCGCGGTAATGTTCGATATCTCAACAGTCCAGGCGCGCGGAATGAACCAGAACCTCCTGGTCGTCATGATGCAGGGAGGTTTTTTCCTGGGACCGTTTCTCGGCGGTCAGGTGATATCCCGTTCCGGCTATACAACTCTTTTCGCCTGTCTGGCTGTGGTGACCCTTGCCGCCATGTTCATGATGGCCGGGGTCGGCCGTTACGCTGGAAAAATCGCGTGAATTCCCGTGACCTTCACGATCCTTTGCACGAAAGAGTCGTGTTCCGATTGTCAGCGTTCGGCGGCGACTTTCCAGAGATAGAGCGAAGCGACCGAGCCATACGGCGAATAGCGCTTCCTGTATCTTTCGAACCGTGCCCTGTCCAGTTTCTCGTGGTGGTACAGGCTCATCATGCCGCGCTGGATTCCGAGATCGCCCCAACTGAGCACATTCGGCCGCTCCAGGGAAAAAATCAGCAGCATTTCAGCCGTCCATACCCCTATCCCGTGCAAAGCGGACAAGCGCCTGATAACTTCGTCATCGGGCAGTTCCGGTAACTCGGATATGTTCAATTTTCCTTGCGCCACGGCCTCGCCGATGCCTCTGATGTAGCCCGCCTTGCGCATGGACAGGCCGAATTGCTGAATTTCCGTCGTTGTGGCTGACGCAAGTGTCCCGGGAGAAATGGTACCCCAATACTCCAGCATCCTTTTCCAGATTGTGCGGGCCGCTTTCACGGAGATCTGCTGACAGACAACACTGTTCACCAGCGCGGTGAACAGATCGGGAATGACCGTGCGCTCTATCATCCCGATCCGTTCCATGGCGAGGCCCAATTTCTTGTCTTTCCTTTTCAGATACTCGAATTCAGCCCGGCCGTATCTAAAGATTTTCATGCTTCCGCTCCAGATCCAGCAGCGTCCGCTTCATCTCCATACCGCCTCGATACCCGATCAGCTTGCCGTCGCTACCGATAATTCTATGGCAGGGAATGAAGATAGGGATCGGGTTCCTGTTGTTTGCCATTCCCACCGCCCTGGCTGCTTTCGGGTTTCCAACGGCTGTTGCTATTTCCTTGTAGCTCGCCGTCTTGCCGTAGGGCACCTCACACAGTTTCCGCCATACATTTTTCATAAAGGGCGTACCCTCCGGCGAAAGCGGCAACGAAAATTCCGTGAGCCGGCCGTTCAGGAACAGCTCAAGCTGTTCGAAAGCCTGTCGTAGAAGGGGCGTCTCGTGCACTTTCTCGTCCCGCGGTACGGCATCGGTTTCAAGGTATACATGGGTGATACCTCCGTCGTTTTCCTCAATACCGATTCTGCCAATGGATGTTTCGCGGAAACAAATCATGGTGTTGTCCTCCTTCCGGGCATTGCATCACCCCTGTCAGCGGCCCGAGTTTACTCTTTTTCGCCTTCCAGTATCCGGCGTTTCCGTTCGATTCCCCAGCGGTATCCGCCCAGTTCTCCGTTTTCGCGGATCACCCGGTGGCAGGGCGTGATGATTGCCACGGGATTGGTGGCGCAGGCGCGCGCCACGGCGCGGAATGCCTTTGGTTTTCCGATCCGTGCAGCCAGTTCACTGTAGGAAACGGTCCGTCCGCGGGGGATGCGGCGCAACTCTTCCCAAACGCGCATCTGGAACGCCGTGCCCTGCACGTCGAGCGGTAAAGACTCGTGCGGGGCGTGCCCGGCCAGACAATCGAGTATCGTTTTCACCTGTGACCGCAGCAGATCATCATCAATCCCTATCTCAGCTTGGGGAAATTCGTGATGCAAATCGAGTGTCAATTGTTCTTTCGTGTCTCCGAGCATCACTGAACAGATCCCTCGATCTGTCGCTGCGACCAGCAGTCGGCCCAGTCGGCTCTCAACGATTGTGTACGCGATCGACATGCCTCTCCCCCCGTTCCCGTAAGAGGCCGGAGTCATTCCCATGCGCGAGGCAGCCTTTTCGTACAACCGGCTGCTGGATCCGTAACCGGCGATGTACAGTGCATCGGTGACGGATCGGCCCTCGCTGACGCATGCTTTGAAAATTTCAGCGCGGCGGGCCTCGGCGTAGTGGTGTGGCGAGATGCCCATCAGCTTTTTAAACAGTCGCTGAAGGTGAAACTGACTGACGCATACCTGTTGACTGAGAAACGCCAGTTCCGGCTTCCCCTCAATGTTCTCGTCAATCAGGCGACAGATTTTCCAAACCAGCTCTGCCCGGGGGTCGCGAAGCGTGATTTCATCGGGACGGCACCGTCTGCAGGCGCGCAAACCTGCACGGCGTGCGGCATCAGGCAGTGCGAAGAATGAGACGTTTTCCCGCTTCGGCTGCCGCGACGGGCACGATGGACGACAATAAACTCCGGTCGTCCGCACCCCATACCAGAACACGCCGTCGAATGCGGTGTCCCGTTTCTCGATGGCTTTCCAGCACTCCGTTTCGTCCAAGGCTGAAACCCCGTGGTGCAGTTGTTCACCTTGCCTGCTCTGTCGGGTCGTCATCTTTCTCACCTCAGGGTCAATAGTAGCGAAAAGTTAAAGCGTTATCTATCCGAATCTTGCGCCGTAATTTACGGAAGGCACATGGAGCGGATGTCCTGTTCACATTCAATTCCGGAAAACAAAACCACCGTCGGCTACCAATGTGGGAGAAAATCTGGTACTGTTGAAACTCAAACAGTGGTATCTTTACGTAAATTTGCCGTGAAAACAGTCGTCCGTGCCTGGGAAAATGCTTCCCCGGGCGGCATTATGAGAACTTCAGAAAGGAGCGCCCGGACTTTTTTATGAGAACATCAAAAAAACAGATCGAGGTTTCCGGAACCCTGTCTTTCAAAAAAACCGACATGGACTTCCTGAGGGGTGACAGGATCGCACTTCTGGAAAAGATAGATGAATGCGGATCCATCAGCAAAGCAGCCAAGCTGGTCGGCATGAGCTACAAAACGGCATGGGATTCCATCAATGCCATGAACAATCTTTCCGAGAAACCGCTTTTTATCCGCACGGCCGGAGGGAAATCGGGAGGCGGGACGCTTCTCACGGGAGAGGGAAAAGAGCTCGTAAGAAAATACCGGCTCATACAGAGAGAGCACGACAAATTCCTCACAAACCTTGAAGACAAGATGCTTGATGTTGATGTAAACAATCTTTATAGATTTCTTGAAAAAGTTTCCATGAAGGTCAGTACAAGGAATTCTTTTATAGGCAAAGTAGTAAAAATTGTAAAGGGTGAGATAAAGTCAGAGGTGACGATGGCCGTACAGGGCGGCGGTCGAATTATCGCGATAATCACCAATGAGAGTGTTGATAATCTCGGCCTGCTTGATGGAAGTTTCGCGTATGCCATTATCAAGGCAAATTCCGTCATCATCGGATCCGGCGACGGGGACATAAAAGTCAGTATCAGCAACAGGTTGCCGGGAAAGATAGTCAATCTCACCCGCAATATCGTTACCACTGATGTGCTTGTCGAGTTGTCCGGAGGGAATACGATAAGCGCCGTCATCCCCAATGCCTGCGCCGAAAGCCTTGAGCTGAAAGAAGGTGACCGTGTTTTCGCCATGTTTAATGCGGCAAGCGTTATCCTGGGGACTGACTAACCGGCAGGGCACACTCCTTTTCATGCCTACCAGGAAGGGCACGGAAATTTTTTCGTGGCTTCCTCAATTGAAATGGGTTACCCTTCCGCCGTTTGACACCACTCGTGAGAGGTATCCAGCGATGAAGAGAACAACCGTACTGATATCCGTTACGGCATTTTTTGCGGCCGTTTCCCTTGCCGTTGCCGCGGCAACTGTTTCCCTTCCCAAGGGGTATGAAAAATGGCAGAAGAGTAAACAGCAGATTGTGACCGACAAGAAGTCCCTGTTTTACGGTATTCACTATACCTATGTGGATGCAAAGGCCATGAAGGCATTCAAAAAGGGCGGTCAGTACCCGGAGGGGAGCAGGTTCGTCACCGTGCAATACGGGATTCGTGACCTGGGCGGCAAGCCGGTTCCCGGAAAGAAGTCCATGGTCGTGCTGATGAAGAAGGACAAGCGCTTCAAGGAGACCGGAGGGTGGCTGTTTGCCGGGTTTACCCCGGAGGGTAAGCCGAGCGGGATCGATCCGGTGAAGAACTGTTACGAATGCCATCTCAAGGAAGCGGGTGATCGTGACCTGGTTATCTCCAAGTATGCGGATTTCAGATAGTTTTCCGGCAGGAGCTGATGAGCGGCAGTGTGTAGCCGACGGGAAATCCTTCCTTGACACGTCTTGGGCATTTGATGTAACGTTGTTCGTCCCACCGCAGGAGGGGACGGACTCTATCCGAAACGCCCCTTTTTCACTATGCGCGTAACCGCCATTATCCCCGCCAGGTATGCATCAACCCGCTTCGAAGGGAAAGCTCTCGCCGACATCAAGGGGAAACCCATGGTGCAGCATGTCTATGAACGGACATCGCGAGCGACCCTTGTTTCCGGGGTAATCGTCGCCACCGACGACCCACGGATCGAAGCCGCGGTCAAGGCATTCGGCGGCAGGGTGGAGATGACCTCACCATCCCACGAGACGGGTACCGACCGCCTTGCCGAGGTGGCGGAGCGGATAGATTCCGAGATCATCGTCAATGTACAGGGAGACGAACCTCTCATCGATCCGGCGATGATTGACGAGGCAATCCGCCCGCTGCTGGACGACGATTCCGTCCGGATGGGGACGCTCAAGTGCCGTATCAGGAACCTGCATGATTTCCTGAGCCCCAATGTGGTCAAGGTTGTTACCGACTGCAATGGATTCGCGCTCTACTTTTCGCGTTCTCCGCTTCCGTTCTTCCGCGACAAATGGGATTGCCTGAAGGATGAAGCCTTTGCCTCCGGCCGGCTCCTCTGTTTCAAGCATGTGGGTCTCTATGTCTACCGGAGGGACTTCCTGATCAAATATGCCCGCATGGCTCAGACCCACCTTGAGCGTTCCGAGAAGCTGGAACAGCTTCGCGTTTTGGAGAACGGCTACCGGATAAAGGTTGTCGAAACAGAGTATGAGTCAATCGGGGTGGACTCTCCACCGGACCTGGAAAAGGTCCTCGAAAAACTTAGAAAGTCCCAGTAAGCTGGGACTTTCTTCATTGAGGGACATTTTTATGAAGACCAAATTTATTTTCGTGACAGGCGGCGTTGTTTCCTCAATCGGCAAGGGGCTTGCCGCGGCGTCCCTGGGCGCATTGCTTGAGGCCCGTGGCCTGCGGATCACGATGCAGAAACTTGATCCCTATATCAACGTTGATCCCGGTACCATGTCCCCTTTCCAGCACGGAGAGGTTTTCGTCACCGATGACGGCGCCGAGACCGACCTGGATCTGGGGCACTACGAGCGGTACACCAATGCCAAGCTCTCCAAGAGAAGCAACTTCACTACGGGTCAGGTCTATTTTTCCGTTATCGAGAAAGAACGCCGCGGCGACTATCTCGGCGGAACCGTGCAGGTGATTCCGCACATCACCGACGAGATCAAGTCCAAGATCCTGGAAAATGCCAAGGGGATGGATGTGGCCATCGTGGAGATCGGCGGCACCGTCGGGGACATCGAATCGCTTCCTTTTCTGGAGGCCATCCGCCAGTTCAAGTTCGACAGGGGACCGGGCAATGTCCTGTATATGCACGTGACCCTGATCCCCCATATCAAGACCGCCGGCGAGATGAAGACCAAGCCGACTCAGCA
>CAYSPF010000006.1:19237-40171 GCA_964432775.1 uncultured Geobacter sp. | reverse complement strand
AATCCCGGCAGCGGCAAGGCGCGGATTGCCATTGTCGGCAAGTACGTGAATCTTACCGAATCATACAAGTCACTGTCCGAGGCGCTGACTCACGGAGGTATCGCCAATGACTGCCGGGTGCATATCCGCTATCTGGATTCCGAGAAGATAGAGCAGGAGGGAATCGGCGCCCATCTCGACGAGGTGGACGGCATTCTGGTCCCGGGAGGATTCGGTGAGCGGGGCACGGAAGGGAAGATCCAGGCGATAGAGTTTGCCCGTAAAAACAGGATCCCCTTCTTCGGTATCTGTCTCGGCATGCAGATGGCGGTGGTGGAATACGCGAGGAACGTCTGCGGGCTTCTCGACTCCTGTTCCAGCGAGTTCAAGCCGAACTGCGAACATCCCGTGATCCACCTGATGGATACCCAGCAGGGGATTGAACGGAAGGGCGGCACGATGCGGCTGGGGGCATATCCCTGTTCCCTGGTGAAGGGGACATTGGCCCAGAAGATTTACGGAGCGACACAGATCAGCGAGCGGCACCGGCACCGCTACGAGCTGAATAACCGCTATCGGGACATCCTGACGGAAAACGGTCTGGTCCTGTCCGGTATCTACGAGGAGGGCAACCTGGTTGAGATGATAGAGATTGCCGACCATCCCTGGTTCGTGGGTTGCCAGTTCCATCCCGAGTTCAAATCGAAACCCTTGAACCCCCACCCCCTGTTCAGGGCATTCATTGCGGCGGCGTTGAACGGAAGAGGCTGAGAGCCGGGCGTCCCCTGTGTCGCCGCGGATAGAAAGGGCGGGAAACAAGGTGGTCAAAGAGATACTCATCGGAAGTGTGAAGATTGGCGGCAACCGGCCGTTGGTGCTGATTGCCGGCCCGTGCGTCATGGAGAGCGAGGTTCTCACCCTCCGCTGCGCCGAACGACTCATGACCCTCTGCAATGGACTTACGACGCCACTGGTCTTCAAGGCCTCCTACGACAAGGCTAACCGAACCTCGGGCGCCTCTTTCCGGGGTCCCGGCCTGCGGGAGGGATTGCGTATCCTGGCCAGGGTGAAGGAGTCCCTCGGCCTCCCCGTGCTGACCGATATCCATTCCGTCGAGGAGGTTGCGCCGGTCGCCGAGGTGGCGGATGTTCTCCAGATCCCCGCGTTCCTCTGCCGGCAGACCGACCTCATCGAGGCTGCCGCCCGGAGCGGACGGGTGGTGAATATCAAGAAGGGACAGTTTCTGGCGCCCTGGGACATGGAAAATGTAGTGGAAAAGGCCCGTTCCGCGGGAAGCTCCCAGATCATCCTTACCGAGCGCGGCGCCAGTTTTGGATACAACAATCTCGTTTCCGACATGAGGAGTCTTCCCATCATGCGACGGATCGGCTACCCGGTAGTCTTCGACGCGACCCACAGCGTCCAGCTTCCGGGAGGGTTGGGCGGTTCGTCAGGGGGCCAACGCGAGTTCGTGGAATACCTTTCGCGGGCCGCGGTGGCCACCGGGGTTGACGGAATTTTTCTCGAAGTCCATGAAGAGCCGGAAAAGGCGCTTTGTGACGGCCCCAACTCCATCAGGCTTGACGACCTTCCCGCGCTGCTGAAGAAACTGAAGGCAATAGATGCGATAGTAAAGTAGCGCGACTTTGGTCCCTTCTCAACCTACCTGAAAAGAGGAAAATCTTTGATTCTTGATGAAGCAAAAAGAGTAATTCTTGTCGAGGCGGAAGCCCTGCTGACCCTGGCCGAGTCCCTGGACGGTGAATTTACGCGGGGAGTTGAGCTCATTCTCTCTTCCCACGGGCGCGTGGTCGTGACGGGTATGGGAAAATCGGGGATTATCTGCCAGAAGATAGCCTCGACCCTTGCCTCCACCGGGACGCCCGCCTTCTTCCTCCATCCGGCGGAAGGGATTCACGGCGACCTGGGCATGATCATGCGGGGTGATGTGGTTATTGCGGTCTCCAACAGCGGTGAGACCGAGGAGGTAATTCGCATCCTTCCCGTGATCAAGCGGCTCGGCGCAAAGCTGATTGCCATGTCCGGAAATCGGACTTCTGCCCTCGCCAGGACGGCCGATGTGTTTCTGGATATTGCCGTCAAGGAAGAGGCCTGCCCACTGGGGCTGGCGCCGACCGCTTCCACGACCGCCACTCTGGCCATGGGCGACGCCCTGGCAGTTGCCCTCCTTGTCGAACGCGGCTTCAAGGCGGAGGACTTTGCCCTGTTCCATCCCGGAGGCGCGCTGGGGAAAAAGCTGCTCCTTCGGGTCGAGGATTTGATGCACACGGGGGACGCCGTTCCCCTGGTATCCCATCTGTCTCTGATGCGTGAAGCCCTGTTCGTCATCACCTCGCGCGGGCTGGGGATAGCCGGTGTTGTGGACTCACGGGGCGCTCTTTCCGGTGTCATCACCGACGGTGACCTGCGGAGGGCGCTGGAGAGGGGGACCGATATCCTTAATACGACCGCGGGTGAGTTGATGACACGCAATCCGAAGCGTATCACGTCTGCCGAACTGGCTGCAAAAGCCATGCAACTGATGGAGGAGCATTCCATTACTTCCCTGTTCGTTTTCAGCGCCGGCGATGCGGATAAGCCGGTTGGTATCATTCACCTCCACGATCTACTGAAGGCGGGCCTGGCATGATGAAAGAACGCATTGCTCCGATTCGGCTCTTGCTGCTCGATGTTGACGGTGTGCTGACTGACGGCCGGATCGTGTATGATGCCAACGGCATTGAAAGCAAGTTTTTTAACGTAAAGGATGGGTGCGGGATTAAGATGCTGCAGCGGGCGGGAATTGCCGTGGGGATTATCTCGGGCAGGGGGTCCCAAGTGGTCGCGAATCGGGCCGCCGAACTCGGCATTACCCATGTCTATCAGAAGTCGCTGGACAAGCTTGGACCCTACCGGGAGATCCTGGAAAAGACCGGACTGGATGACCATCAGGTTGCCTATATGGGGGATGACGTCGTAGATCTTCCCCTTCTCCGCAGGGTGGGTTTCTCCGCTGCTCCGGCGGATGCTGTTTCCGAGGTTCGATCCCATGTCCATTTCGTGACGAACAACGCAGGCGGGTGGGGCGCCGTTCGTGAAGTGTGTGACCTCCTGCTGAAGTCGCAGGGCGCCTGGGAAGAAGTCACGGCAAGGTATTTCCTCTCCTGAATGCCGGGTGAATCGACCGGTTTCCATGCCGCCCGACTGCCCAGTTCAATCTCTGTGCCAAGATTCATCTGTCGAGCCAAAATCTGCTTTACACCCTTTTTCTATGATGCTATACTCTCGCTGAATTATGCAGAACTTCAATAAAATCAGGCGGATTCTGGCTTTTTTGGTTGTGGCCGCAGCCACCTATCTCATGGTGGTTATCGTGTTGAAGTTCCACCGGGTGAAGGAGCCTGACACTATCTTGGCGGACCTGCCCAAGAACATCGACCTCTCTCTGCAGAAAGTACATCATACCAACACAAAAGACGGCACTCTTCAGTGGGACCTCGTTGCCCGGAAGGTGGACTATTTTAACGACACCGGGATCGTCCGCTTCACCGGGGCGGAAATGGCGCTGAACGGCGGCGGAAAGAACGGGAAATATTCGCTCAAGGCAGATAGCGCCGACTACCACAAGAAGACGGGCGACGTGAAACTGAAGGGCAATGTTACCGCCTCCAGTGAAACGGGAATGAAGTTCTCCGCCGGGCATCTTGACTATGTCGCGGCCAGTGCCCTTATTACGACCGATGACCGGGTTCGGATCGAGGACGGCACGCTCTCTGTGCAGGGCACCGGGATGGAGGTTCACGTGGATTCGAAGAAGATGCGCCTGCTGCATGACGTGAACGCTGTAATCGGAAAACGAAAGAAGTGACATGAAGAGAATCCTTTTCAGTATCTGCATACACGTGATGCTTGTCTCCTCCGCCGCGGCCGCCGCGGGGGTGGGGGAAAAACGTGACGGCCAGCCGATAACCATCAAGTCGAACGAGCTTCAGGCCGACACGAAGAGCAGGACCGCGACCTTTCTCGGAAGGGTGGTGGCGAAGCAGGGTGATATCACCATTCTCGCGGATCGGCTGGTAGTCAGGTATGCGGAGCAGGGTGGTGATGTTGAAAAGGTCGAGGCGGTCGGAAACGTGCGCATTGTGCAGCAGAATCGGATCGGAACTGCCCAGTACGGTGTGTACCAGACCAAGGAAGGCAAAATCACCCTTTCCGGTTCCCCGAAGGTCGTGCAGGGAAAAGACACGATAACGGGCAGGGAGATTACGTACTTCGTGAATGAGGAGAGAAGCGTGGTGA
Organism: uncultured Geobacter sp.; assembly: GCA_964432775.1. Taxonomy (GTDB): domain Bacteria; phylum Desulfobacterota; class Desulfuromonadia; order Geobacterales; family Geobacteraceae; genus RPRC01. Next base: position 35,893 of record CAYSPF010000006.1, on the reverse strand, counting down.
CCGGCAGTCCTGAGACCCGTGTCGAGGCGGTACTCTATCCGAAGGGCAAGGGAAAGAATGACGCCCAAAAGCCGTAATCGTGTTCTGTATACCTGGGGGCTGAAAAAGAGTTTCGGTGACCGGGTTGTGGTCAACGGCGTCGATCTGGAGGTTGCTTCCGGAGAGGTGGTGGGGCTGCTGGGACCCAACGGGGCGGGCAAGACGACGACTTTTTACATGGTTGTAGGCCTTTGTCGTCCCGATTCGGGCCGGGTCCTCATCGGTGAAGAAGATATCACCGGCCTTCCCATGTACCTGCGGGCACGCAAGGGTATCAGTTATCTGCCCCAGGAGCCGTCCGTATTCCGAAGGCTGACGGTGCGGGAAAATCTTGTGGCTGTGCTCGAAGCGCAGGAATTGGATGCGGAAGAACGGAACCTTCTGGTGGACAGGCTGCTGGCGGACCTGAAGATAAGCCATATCGCCCATATCAAGGGATATACCCTCTCCGGCGGCGAACGACGAAGGGTCGAGATAGCCCGGGCATTGGCCACCGACCCGGATTTTATTCTTCTGGATGAGCCCTTTGCCGGAATTGACCCTCTGGCGGTGCTGGATATCCAGAATATTATTACTGAACTTAAGACACGGGGAATCGGCATCCTCATCTCGGATCACAATGTGCGTGAAACGCTCGGCGTCTGCGACAAAGCTTACATCCTGAACGAAGGTGAAGTTCTTGAGCACGGCGACCCGAAAAAGATAGCTGAAAGCAAGACGGCGCGGGAGATTTATCTGGGAGACAATTTCAGCCTGTAGGGAAATGATTCCCGAAATTCCACGGTACACAAAGGTATTGGATTTCCATGGCCATTGAGATGCGACAACAGATGAAGCTTTCGCAGCAACTGGTGATGACCCCCCAGTTGCAGCAGGCAATCAAGCTTCTGCAGCTTTCCCGCATCGAGTTGCAGGATCTCGTCCGACAGGAGTTGGAAGAAAACCCGGTTCTGGACGAATCACCGGAACTGGAGGAGGTGAAGGAGCCCGACACCCTCGAAGTGACGGAAAAGGAGGAGCCGCCGAAGGCGGATGCGGAGGACTTCGCGGAGGTAAAGGCAGGCCAGGAAACCCTGCAGGAAATGGATTGGGCGACCTATCTGGACGGCTATAACTACAGCTCCGGCGAGCAGTATTACGATGATGAAGACGATCGACCTTCCTATGAAAATCTGCTGACCAAGAAAGCCACCCTTGCCGATCACCTGATGTGGCAGCTGAATCTCGCCCATATGACGGAGAAGGAGCAGGCAATCGGCGCGGAGATTATCGGCAACATTGACGAGGAAGGCTACTTCCGGGCGACCCTTGCCGATGTCGCGGGTTTCTGCGGGGTGGATGAGCCATTTGTGGAGTCCGTTCTGCTGAAGATCCAGGAATTCGACCCTATCGGCGTCGCCGCGCGGGATCTTCAGGAGTGCCTTCTTCTCCAGGTGAAGCAGTTGGGGATGGCGGGGAGCGTGGTTGACTCGCTGCTTCGGGACTACCTGAAGGATCTGGAGGCGCGCAGGTACAAACAGATTGCCAAGGCCCTGGGAATCGACATTCCCGAGGTTCTGGCCGCAGCAAAGATAATCGCCGGTCTCGACCCGAAGCCGGGAAGACAGTTCGGCCAGGAAGATGTTCACTATATCTCCGCCGATATCTTTGTCTACAAGGTTGGAGAAGAGTTTGTCGTTCTCCTGAACGACGAGGGGATGCCCAACATCCGTATAAATCCCCTCTATATCGCTGAGGGCCGGAACGGGGCGCCGAACGACCAGAAGGCCGAGGAATACATCAACGATAAGATGCGCTCAGCTCTCTGGCTTATCAAGAGCATCCACCAGCGACAGCGTACGATCTACAAGGTCGCCAAGAGTATCGTAAAATTCCAGCGTCCATTCCTTGAGCGCGGTATTGCCCATCTGAGGCCTCTGGTTCTGCGGGACATCGCCGAAGATATCGGCATGCATGAATCCACCATCAGTCGGGTTACTACCAACAAGTACATGCAGACCCCCCAGGGGCTTCTCGAATTGAAGTACTTTTTCAACAGCGGGATTTCACGGATTGAGGGCGACTCAATCGCATCGGAAAGCGTCAAGGACAAAATCAAGGAGATCGTCGTCGCGGAAGACAGTTGCAAACCGTTAAGCGATCAACGCATTGCCGAGATATTATCCACCCATAACATCACCATAGCCCGACGAACGGTTACCAAGTATCGTGAGATGTTGAAAATAGGTTCGTCGTCCGAAAGGAAACGGCTTTTTTAGATTCCAGGGCAGCTTGGGGCTAACGGCTCTTTCCGCCCGGAAGGAAAATCAGAAAAGGAGATAGTTTAATGCAGATTACAACCACGTTCAGACATATGGAGTCCAGCGACGCACTGAAAAGCTATGCGCAGGATAAGCTCGGTCGGGTACAGAAATATATCGACGAACCGATTGTCGCCCAGGTTTTCCTGACGGTGGAAAAGATTCGTCATATTGCCGAAGTGACCATCAACGCCAGGGGAATCACCATCAAGGCTTCCGAAGAAACCAACGACATGTATGCCGCCATTGATGCGGTCATCGACAAGATCGAGAGGCAGATGCGCCGCTACAAGGAGCGGATCAAGGCTCACAAGCCCGGCAATGAAAACGCTGCGCGAAAGGTAAAGAAGACCATCCTCGAGGCTGAGAGTATCGAGCAGCGACAGGAGCCGGTGATCATCAAGTCGAATACCTTCTCCATCAAGCCCATGTCCGTGGAAGAGGCCGTTATGCAGATGGATCTCCTCCACAAGGACTTTCTTGTGTACACCGACTCGATGACCGAAGGCATCAACGTTATCTACCGCCGCAAGGACGGTAATTACGGTCTCATCGAACCGCAGGAAAGCTGATACGGAGAGGCTCCGGCGGCAACGCCGGAGCCGTGTCCGATGAATCGATGAGAATCACTGATTTTTTTCATCCCCATGATATTGTTGCCGATCTCTCATCCTCTACAAGGGAAGGGGTTCTCCGTGAACTGACCGTGAAGTTTCTTGAAAGGCGCCATGAGCTTGATCAGGAAGAGATCCTGGGGCTCCTCCTGGAGCGGGAACGGCTTGGAAGTACCGGTATCGGCGGTGGCATCGCCATACCCCATGCCAAGGTTCCGCACCCGGGGAAGCCTCTTCTTGTCGTTGGACGGAGTACGACCGGCATTGCCTTTGAAGCCCTTGACGGCAAGCCGGTCTATCTTTTTTTTCTGCTCATTTCCGATGCGAACTCCATTGATGTCTATCTGAATCTTCTGGCCCGGATCTCCCGGCTGGTGAAGGACCGGGCATTGCGGGCCCGGTTGCTGGACGCCGCGGATTCCGACGCCATATATGCCTGCATAGAGGGACAGGACAGCCGTCTGTGAAAACGAACAGCCTTTTCATTGAAGACCTTCTCCATGACACGGAATATGATCTGGCTCTCATCCTTCTTGCGGGTCGAGGGGGGCTGTCCAACACAATAACGACACCGCGCATTCAGAAACCGGGTCTGGCGCTCACCGGCTATACCGAGCACCTGCATGCGGAGAGGGTTCAGATACTCGGCAATACTGAGATATCATATCTGCGACAGTTGCCTGCGGAGACGGCCGTCGCTCATATCGACACCCTGTGCTCATTTCCCATTGCCTGTTTCGTCGTCACGATGGACCTGGAGCCGCCGGACTATCTGCGCCTGGCTTCCGAGAAGGCCGGTATTCCGCTCCTGAGAACATCCCACCTCTCCTCGACCTTCATCTCTCTGGTGACGAAGTATCTGGAGGAAAGGCTTCTCCCTGTTACCCATCTCCATGGTGTCCTGATGGATGTCTACGGCGTCGGGGTCCTGCTGCTCGGCAAGAGCGGTATCGGTAAGAGCGAGTGCGCACTCGACCTGGTAATCCGCGGACATCGCCTCGTGGCGGATGATGTTGTCCGGATCCGGAAAAAGATGCCTTCGGCTCTGGTGGGAAGCGCGGCTGAACCGCTTCAGTTCCGCATGGAGATCCGCGGTCTCGGGATTATCAATATCAAGGACCTCTTCGGGATTTCGGCGATTCGGGAGAAAAAGATTGTCAACCTCGTCATTGAGTTGGTGGAATGGGAGTCCTCTGAGGAGTACGACCGGCTCGGAATAGATGAGCAGGGTTACACGATCATCGATGTGGAGCTGCCCTACCTGAAGATTCCGGTGCGCTACGGCCGGAATCTGACTTCAATCCTCGAGGTTGCGGCTCGGAACTTCCTTCTCAAGGGAATGGGGTACAACTCATCCCGGGAATTCCAGGAAAACCTTCTGGCGCGCATGGAAGCGCGACCAGTGGGAAGCGAGGTGGAGTAGGGCAATGCGTATCGTTATTATCACCGGTCTCTCCGGCTCCGGGAAGTCAACCGGGGTGCGGGTCCTCGAAGACGAGGGTTTTTTCTGCATCGACAATCTGCCGGTAAGTCTCATTCCGACGTTTGTTGAACTTGTGGAAAAATCGAAGGATCGGACGAGGGACGTGGCCTTGGTGATGGACATCCGCGATCTTGAGTCCCTGCGGGGCTATGAAAAGGTCCTGCAGGAGGTCCGGGAAGCAGGGCATACGGTTGAAATCGTCTTCTTCGACGCGTCGGATGAGGTCCTCATCAGGCGCTTCTCAGAGACACGACGGCGCCATCCCGTATCGGAGAGCGGGTCCGTGCCGGAGGGAATCAGGTTCGAGAGGCAGCAACTGGCGGGTCTGAGGCGGATGGCGACAAGGATTATTGATACCTCCGAGTTCAACATCCACCAGCTCAAGGGCGCTGTTATCTCTTTCGTCAAAGGGACGGGTGTCCAGCGGGATATGACGGTGCATCTGCAGTCGTTCGGCTATCGTTTCGGAATTCCCTTGGAATCGGATCTGGTGATGGACGTGCGGTTTCTGCCGAATCCCTACTTTGTCTGGGAACTGCGGGAGTTTTCAGGACTCGATCCCCTTGTGCGGGAGTATGTCGTTGGAAAAGAGGAAACCCGTCGGTTCCTCGAAAAATTCACCGACATGCTGGAGTTTCTGATCCCCGGTTACCGGCGGGAGGGAAAGTCGTACTTGACGATTTCCACCGGATGTACCGGAGGCAAGCATCGCTCCGTTGCCATAACCGAGGAACTCAGGAGCTTTTTTGCTGACAAGAACGTAATCGTGAAGGTTACCCACAGGGATATCGGGAAGGGATAGAATATGGTTGGTTTGCTTGTTGTCGCTCATGCAGGTCTGGCGCGGGAGCTGCTTGCGGCTGCCGAGATGATTGTCGGGCCCATCGAGAAGTCGGAGGCTGTCGGTATCGGCTCCGGTGATTCGGTGGACAAGATTCGGGAGTGTGTCCAAATCGCCATCGAGAAGGTTGCGGAAGACGGGGTCATTATCATGACCGACATGTTCGGCGGAACCCCCTCCAATATGAGCATCTCCTTCCTGAAGGAAGACGAGGTTGAGGTGCTTACCGGGGTGAACCTCCCGATGGTAATCAAATTCGCATCGGAACGGAGTCGCCTCGGTGTCGCCGAGCTGGCGGCGGCGCTGAAAAAATGCGGGCTGGAAAGTATCTCGGTGGCAGGAGAATTCCTCAAATAACCGCCGTTTCGCGACCGATGCTCCGGAATTGCGTGTGCAGTAAGGGTGTACGTAGAGGACGAGGGCGGCACAACTCACCGGAACTATGGTGATACTACAGTTACAGGACAGGGTGGATACCGGAGATATGCTCGTTGAAGAATTTGTCATACCGAACAAGCTGGGTCTTCACGCCAGGGCCTCGGCTCTGCTGGTGAAGACCTCAAGCCGTTTTTCGTCGGACATCAAGATTGAGCGTGAGGACATAGAGGTTAACGGCAAGAGCATCATGGGAATCATGATGCTGGCGGCTGCCAAGGGGAGCGTTATTCGGGTCAAGGTTGAAGGAGAGGACGAAGAAGAGGCGATTTGCGTCCTCGGGGAACTTATCAGGGATGGCTTTGGAGAAGAGTGAACAGCGAATCTTTCAGGGTATTGCCGCCTCTCCCGGCATCGTTATCGGCGAGGTGCGGGTGGCCGACAGAAGCCGGGTGGTCGTCGTCGAATCCCTCATATCCGTCGATGAAATCCCGTCTGAGATCGGGCGTTTTTACGAAGCGTTACGGAAGGCGAAGGAAGATCTCCTTGCCCTGAAAGAGCACATCTCCCGTGCCAGGGGGACCGAGCACCTTTACGTCATCGATACTCACCTGATGATCCTTGACGACACCATGCTGACATCGGAGACCATCGGCTGTATCGAGCGGATGAGGATTAATGCCGAAGCGGCACTGAAGCGTACCCTGAAGAAATTCAAAGAGTTCTTTGAAGGAATAGAAGATGAGTATCTCCGCGAACGGAGCAGTGATGTGGAGACCGTGGTGGAGCGGATTCTCCGCAACATGCTCGGCAAGCGTCACGAACTGCTCCCCGAGACGGAAGGCCGGGTTATCGTTGTCGCTCACGACCTTTCTCCCGCCGACATCCTGCAGATCGACAAGGAAAAGGTAATCGGCTTCGTCACCGACCTGGGGGGGAAGACTTCCCATACCGCCATCGTCTCACGTTCACTGGAAATTCCGGCGGTCGTCGGTTTGGAGAGAATCACCGGCGAGGTGTCGGACGGCGACCCGATCATCGTGGACGGCGCCAAGGGGCTCGTCATCCTGGATCCGGATGAGGAGACCTTCCGTGACTACCTGCGGCACAAGCAGTTCTATGAGTACCGCGAGCGGGAGTTTCTGAAGCTTAAGGACCTGCCGGCCGAGACCCCTGATGGACACCGGATACTCCTGAAGGGAAACGTGGAGTTTCTGGAAGAAGTACCGTCCATCAGGAAGCATGGCGGGGAGGGAATAGGATTGTACCGGACCGAGATGCTTTTTCTCGGCCGTTCCACCGTCCCCGGCGAAGAGGAGCAGTTCCGGGCATACGCGGAGGTGATCCGCCGGATGGCGCCGTATCCCGTTACCATCCGTACCCTCGACGTGGGCGGCGACAAATTCGTCGCGGGACTTAATCTGGACGACGAACTGAACCCCGCGCTGGGACTGCGTGCCATACGCTTTTCGCTGCGCTGCCCGGAACTGTTCAAGACCCAGCTTCGGGCCATCCTTCGCGCCAGTGCGCTGGGAACGGTGAAGATTTTCTTTCCCATGATCTCGGGAGTTGCCGAGATACGGGCTGCAAAGGCCCTGCTGGAGGAGGCGAAGGAAGAGTTGCGCCGGGCAGCGTTCCCGTTTGACGAGGAGATCGAGATTGGCATCATGATTGAGACTCCTTCCGCCGTCATCATTGCCGATTTCCTGGCCCGCGAGGTGGATTTTTTCAGCGTCGGCACCAACGACCTCATTCAATACTCCCTTGCCATCGACCGGACAAACGAGCATCTCTCCCATCTCTATGAGCCCCTCCACCCGGCGGTGCTCAGGTCCCTGAAGATGGTGGCGGACGCGGCCCATGCGGCAGGCATTTCCGTCTGCATGTGCGGAGAGATGGCAGGGGAACCCGCGTACCTTCCAATCCTGCTGGGCTTCGGCTTCGATGAGCTTTCCATGAACGCGGTATCCATCCCGAAGGTCAAGAAGATCCTTCGTCGCTGTTCCCGGGGGGAGGCCGAGATCCTGGCAGCGCAGGTTCTCACCTTCACCACCGCCGTGGAGGTGGAGTCGTACCTTCAGAGCCGGATAGCCACCCGGTTTTCCGACAGTTTTGATTGATGTTCTCAAGCAGTGCTTTTTATGGTTGACAAAAAAGCAGGTAAAATTTACGATTTCCCGTTTCGTTGACTTCGTGACGGAACCAACCCCATTTAAGGGAGGAGTTTCAGCATATGAGCATGACAGATTTCATTTTTACCTCCGAATCGGTTTCCGAAGGGCATCCCGACAAGGTTGCGGACCAGATCTCCGATGCGGTGCTCGACGCGATCATTGCCCAGGATCCCCGCTCCCGGGTCGCCTGCGAGTCACTGGTGACGACCGGCATGGTCTTCATCGCGGGAGAAATCACAACCAACGCTGTTGTGGACTATCCGAAAGTCGCCCGAGAAACAATTCGGGAGATCGGCTACAACGACTCGGCCATGGGCTTTGACTGGGAAACCTGCGCCGTCCTTACCTCCATCGATAAGCAGTCACCCGACATCTCCCAGGGCGTGACCGAGGGCGCCGGACTGTTCAAGGACCAGGGGGCCGGTGACCAGGGCCTGATGTTCGGCTACGCCTGCAACGATACCCCGGAACTGATGCCCATGCCTATCATGATGGCGCACAAGTTGACCAAGAAGCTCACCGATGTGCGCAAGGCAGGTATTCTGACCTTCCTTCGTCCCGATTCCAAGTCTCAGGTTTCGATACGGTACATCGACGAACGGCCGGTGTGTATCGATACCGTGGTTGTCTCCTCCCAGCACACACCCGATGTCTCCTACGAGGACATCAGGGAAGGCATCATCGAAGAGGTCGTGAAGAAGGTTATCCCCGCGGAACTGATGAACGGTGAGACCCGCTTCTTCATCAACCCGACCGGCCGTTTCGTCATCGGCGGTCCCATGGGTGACTGCGGACTCACCGGCCGGAAGATCATCGTCGATACCTATGGTGGCCAGGGCTCCCACGGTGGCGGCGCGTTCTCCGGCAAGGACCCCTCGAAGGTGGACCGCTCCGCCTCCTACATGGGGCGCTACGTGGCGAAGAACCTGGTTGCGGCGGGACTCTGCGACAAGTGCGAGGTTCAGGTGGCGTACGCCATCGGCGTAGCTGAGCCGGTTTCCGTGATGATTAACACGTTCCGGACCGGAGTAATACCCTCCGAGGCAATCGCCAAGATTGTTCGGGAGACCTTTGACCTGCGTCCCCGCGCCATCATCGAGCAACTCGATCTTCTCCGACCCATCTACAAACTGACAGCCGCCTACGGACACTTTGGCCGCGAGCTCCCCGAGTTCACCTGGGAGCGGACCGACAAGGTGGATATCCTGCGGAGCAAGGCAGGGTTGTAACACGCGTGATGCGGGAATTGAGTGTACAAAAGCCGGATGGGGAACCATCCGGCTTTTTTGTGAGTCGACGGTTCTTGCAGCTAGCCGTGCCGTGGGATCTCTATTCTGAATTGGACGCCCTGCATGATATTGCGAGCGCTCAGTTCCCCTGCCATACGCCGTTCAATGATATTCTTCGCTATGTAGAGTCCGATCCCTGAGCCGCCGCTTGATTCCCTGGTGGTAAAGTAGAGGTCAAAAATCCTGCCCAGGTGCTCGTGCCGAATCCCGCCCGCATTGTCCGTGATGGTGAGAACCGCCGTATTCCCCTCCGCGCAGGATCTGAGTACAACCTTCGGCTCGGATATCCGTCTTTCCCTGAAGGCGTCCCGTGCATTGGTCAGGATTGTAATCACCACCTGCATGAATTCCTTTGGATAGCCGTATGCCGAGACTTCGGGATCGGCATCATGTTCTAACGTAATGTTGTGAAATCTCAAGGCCGGTCCGACAAACGAGATGGCCTTATTAATGGCGTCCGCAACAAGAAACAAGGTCTTTTTATTCTCCGGTTTGTAATAATCCCTGAATACATCGATGGTCTGCGCCATGTGCTGTACCAGTTCGTGCGCTGTATCGACAGTCTGCCGCAGGTACCCGGCCGTTAATTCGCCGCACGAGTAGGTCTCCTCCAGGCCCTGTACAAGGAGTGAAATGGAGCTGAGCGGCTGTTTCCATTGATGTGCTATATGTTCCAGTGTCTCACCCAGGGCTGCCTGGCGATTCTGCTGAATAAGAATGCTGTCCTTTTCCCGATTTCGTGCGACCTCTTCCCGGACTCTCTTCTCCAGGGTCTGGTTAAGCGTCTCCAGTTGCTGTCTTTTCTGGGTGAGCAGTTCCTCCGCCTGTTTCTGGTCGGTGATATCCAGGACAAATTCAGCCATTCCCAGCAATTCTCCGTTATCACTCGTGATTGGATACCCTCGGATGAACCATACCCTCCCGTCAGGGCTGCGTATCTCCGCTTTCCGGGGCTGTCCCGTATCCCGTGCAAGGACTACCGGGCAACCGATACAGGGTTCCCGGCGCTGATGCCAGATATCCCAGCAGCGCCGTCCCTTCAATTCCTCCGGAACTCTATCCACGGAGGCGCCCGCCTCCTTATTTGCCCACAGGATATTCATGGCGGAATCATAGTAAACAACAAGGTCCTTGGTACCATTCAAAATCAGCGATTTTTCCGCTTCGGATGTCTTCAGCCGATCGTTTGTCGACTTCAACTCGACCGTCCGTTCCTGTACCCGCTGTTCCAGTTCCGCGTGCGCCTTTCGCAATTCCTCTTCGTTCTTGCGCAGCTCCGTGGTCCGTATCGTCACCTGCCTCTTGAGTGACCATGACCAGAGGAGACTAGCCGCAAAAAGCAGTGCACTGAACGCCAATGCCGCGACAAAGTATTGCAGGGTCTTCCACAGAGCCCTTTTTTCGTAGACCCCGAACCATTTTTCGTAAATATTCCGGTAGGTGCCATTGACTTTCAGGATGTTCAGCCCTTCATCAAGCCGGTACTTCAGGTCACGGTTCGACTTCCGAACCGCAAAACAATACTGCAGCTGGGGCAGGTCGGCGTTCACTTCCCTGATGTTCGTCAGGTTGAGTTTTTTCTTGAAGTACTCCCCCTCGAACCTGGACGTCAAGAGGGCGCAGTCATGCTTGCCCGACGCCAGGAGCAGCACTGCGTCGATGGGGTCCGTGACTGCGATAATGTGTGAAGTTACACCATTCTCCCGGATGTAGTCATAAAGAATATCATCTTTCTGGACGATGATTTCCTTGCTCCTCATATCGTTGAATGAGCGAAGGGGAGAATCCTTCCGCACGAATAACCCGGGTGAAACAATGGTGTGAGGCACTGAAAAATCGACGAGTTTGAGCCGTTCTTCCGAATAATACATACCCGTGACGACGTCCGCTTTTCCCTGTTCCAGATCTCGCCGAACCTTACTCCACGGGCCGAGCCGGATCTCCACGTCAAAACCCATGACATCAGCTACGGCTCGCATCAACTCCACATTGAAACCGGTGGGTTTTCCGTTCTCCAGAAACTCATAGGGTGGATAGTTATGGTCGCCGACGGCGATAAGCTTCGGCCTTTGCGCACCCGTAGCGGCGCCGGGCGTCGGCGCGCTATTAAACACCAGGCAGAGGATGAGAATAAGGAAAAGCCGCTTCATTGGTACCGCTCTGATGGAAGCGGCTTTATGCAGGGCTGACGTGACCATGCTCCATGGCGCCATCGGTTTCTCCTCACTGGTTCAATAAGGTAATGGTAGAAACTGATTAATTGTTAATAATTTACATACCTTTTTCCCTCAGGCAGGTCAAGGGATTTGGCAATCAGAGGGGAACCGTGAAATAGGGAAACCTGTCGGAATAAAGGCGCATCTTCCCAAACCTCATGCGGCGTGAGGTGTTTCCACAAAGCCCGTACTGTATAGCCGATTTTATACCGATAAACGGAATAATGCGGTTCCCGACCGTCCATTGCTGTTTGATTGCTGCATATGCTACGAGTGTTGACTCAATGGCGTGGTTGGGTGTAAGTACTACAGAAGAATGTTCCGGGGGCATGATATCAGATGAAACGTGAAGACAAGATACGCCTCAGCATCGCACACGAGGCTGCTCGCATCATGTATGAGGAAGGGGTGCGGGAGTACCGGGACGCGAAACGGAAGGCGGCCAAGGCCTTCGGACCGGAGAAGGCGCTTTCCCTCGGTTCACACCTGCCGTCCAACGCGGAGATTCACGAGGAGCTGTCCAAGCTTGTCAGAATGCACGAAGGAGAGGTCCAACCGGAACGGCTCCTCAGAATGCGGCTCATAGCCCTCTCCTGGCTGGAGCTTTTTGCTCCGTTCCGCCCCTTTCTGGTCGGCTCGGTCCTGACCGGTACGGTGACGGAGCGGAGCGATATCGATCTCCATCTGTTCGCCGATTCGTCCGAGGAGGTGGAGCTGTTTCTGGATGAGCGGGACATCCCCTATGAGCCGGAAACGGTTTCCATCCGGTACGGCAACGAATTCCACGACTATTTCCACCTCTACCTGGAAGATGAGGGGATCGTCATCGACTGCACGGTCTACGAGCCGGGCGAACGGTATCGGAAGCCGAAGAGCAGCATCACCGGCCGCCCCATGGAGCGCGCGGACGCAGCCCGGCTGCGGCTGCTGATTGCCGAAGAGATCCCGGCGCCGTCTAATGAACCAGAGGCGAAGTAATGGTTTCTGCTTCGCCCCTCCCGTCAATGGAGGGGGACTTTACGAAACAAAAAGAGTTTCAAGGCACTAGTCTTCCGACTCCCCGCCAGGGGCCATTTTCACCAGCTTCGGATTGAAGCGGGCCAGGATCTCTACCAGGTCCGCCTGAGCGCCCATCACTGCCTCGATGTCCTTGTACGCCATCGGCACCTCGTCCAATCCCCCGGAAAGGAGCGTGATTCCTCGTTCTGCAAGGAATGTCGAGGCCTCGGCCCAGGAGCATTTCTCCTTTGCCGACTTCCTGCTCATCCGTCGCCCTGCTCCGTGTGACGCTGAAGCAAGAGACGCGGTGTTGCCCTTTCCGCACACCACGTAACCCGGTGTCCCCATGGAACCGGGGATGATCCCGACCATTCCCTCTCCGGCGGGGGTGGCGCCTTTACGGTGCACAATCAGCTCTTCGCCTCCATGCGATTCCTTCCAGGCGAAATTGTGGTGGTTCTCCACGTCCAGCAGCACTTCCACGCCGAGGTTGGTCGCGATGGCGCTGTGGATGAGCTCGTGGTTTGCGGCAGCATAGCGTCCCATGAGTTCCATGGCGCTCCAGTATTCCTCGCCTTCTTCACTACCGAGGTCCAGCCATGCAAGGTTCCGCATCTCCTTCGGCAGTTCCGGATGCATCTTCTGCGCAATCCTGCTGAAGTGACTCGCCACCTCATTGCCGCTGCCGCGGCTTCCGCTGTGACTGAGAAGCGCCAGGTAAACACCAGCTTTCAGGCCAAGTTCATCGCGGTCGAGCACCAGTTCCCCGAACTCGACGAAATGATTGCCGCTGCCGCTGGTCCCGAGCTGGCTCCAGGCCTTGTCCTTCAGCGAACCGGTTACCCCGGCGATGCCCCAGTCTTCATCTATCACCGGGTGCTGCTTCCTTCTCCGGAAGGTTGCTCCGACGCCGAACCGGGTTTCCTCCATGATAGCGCGCTTGAATCGATCCTGTTTGTCCGTCAGGCTGGAAACCGGCAGGTCCAGCACGGTAAGCGTCATCCTGCAGGCGATATCCATGCCGACGGCATAGGGGATCACGGCGCCCCTTGTTGCCAGGACGCCGCCGATGGGAAGCCCGTAACCCTGGTGGGCATCGGGCATCAGCGCCCCTGTCACCGCTATCGGGAGCATGCAGGCGTTTTCCATCTGTTCCATGGCGCCGGCTTCCAGTTCTTCACCCCACCGGCGCCAGGGAGCCGGGGTCTCCCGCTTCTGAAATCGAGCCTGGGCAGACCATGTGGCAACCAGTGAGGCGGCAAGGACCCCAAAACGGGGATCTTCACGATAGAGCTCGGGATTGCCGGTGAGTTCCTTCATGGCATTGCGGATTTCCTGCTTCCCCATACCCGACGCCGCGGCCGCGGCAACCGTTGCCAGGGCTTCTCTCATGATTTCTCCGCGGGGTATCCCCAGATTCTGCAGTTCACGTCCCTTCATTTCATCTCCTATTCAAAAACCGGATGGAGTTTTTCCCCATCCCAGCCCCCTCTCCCCGAAAAGCCGGAGAGGGGGCACGTATTGGTATTCGCTGTATTCAGGTTCTTTTCTCCACCCTGATCTCCCAGTCGTTATGAGAATGTTGTCCCATGCACACCTCAACCGGGAGGAACAGGCGGATCACGTCCGCGTTCGTGGTCATGTGCCGCGTGGGCGCGATGGTCCTGAAGCTGCCGCCACCGGACAGCGCCATGGGCAGGAGGAGCTGGTCGGCAAGGTACGGTCCCACCGGCACGTTTGCGGACAGGTATTCCTCCACCAACCGGACGGTGTTCTTTGCCACCTTTTCCGCGCTGACTCCCAGTTCGCCGAAGCCGGTAAAGACCTCGGCGCAGTGTTCGCTCCCTATCTCGATACAGAGGATATTGCCCGGACCCGGGGACGAGTCGGCCTCTTCGACACGGCAGCATTCCTCGCTCCACCCGAGCCTGTCCCGCACCACCTTCAGCTCCCGTTCTCCGATACTGCGCGGCAGGCGGGCAACCATCGCCCGTACCGACTGTTTAAGAACAGCGCCCCGGTCGGGGAGATCGATTCTCTCCAGCCCGGCAACCGGTTCTATGGTCAGGGTGAATTTCCCCCCGCCGGCCGGGTAGAAACCAGGCCGCAGCAGGGCTGCGGATACCTTCGGCCCCATCCGTCTTACGATCGGGAGAAAAGCCCTGTCCAGGAAGTCGAACGGCGGTGCATAGGGATTGTGGGTACCCCCCTCCAGAACCAGTTCCGACGTGGTATCCGCGATAAGAAGGGCCGGCAGCACGGTCTGCAGGACAAGGGTACAACTCCCCGCGGTTCCGACCGAGAAATGGTATTTTCCGGCCTTGATTGCCGTTGGGGCAAATTCAAGCTGCTGTGACCCGATACGGGCGCCCCCCACCGTTGCCCGGCCTACGGCCGCGGCAGCCTCCACCGCTGTCAGGTGCTGGCGCATCAGTCCGGGCTTCTTTCTGCCGGCACGTATCTTTTCGATGCGGAACGGCCGGCCCGTTATGAGAGACAGGGCCAGGGACGACCGGAGAATCTGGCCGCCCCCTTCCCCTTGTGATCCGTCTATGACGATCATGACATCCTCCTCGCGATTTCATCGCACAGCCCGGTCAGAGCAGGTTGACGAGCCTTTCGGCCAGCCCCTTCTCTCCGAGCACCACTTTCAGTTCCGAGCCGCCGGCAACCCTCTCCAGCACCTCCAACTCGCGGAGGCGCATCAGGGTCGGGTTGTTCTCCAGCAGCCGCGCCGTATTGGCCTGGCTGCGCATTGCGGCCGTTTCCTCGCGCCGCACGATCAGGTTCGCCTCCGCAGCCTTCTGCGCCTCGATCACCTTGTTGAGCAGGTCCTTCATCTCTCCCGGCAGGATTAGGTCCCTGATCCCCACCGAGACGAGCTGGATGCCGAACCCGGCGGCGCGCTTCCTGAGGTTTTCCTCCAGTTCCCGTGATACGGCTTCCCGGTCGGCCAGGAGCGAATCGAGCCCGCGGCCGCCTATCAGGCCCCGCAGCGCCAACTGGGCCTCGCGATAGAGGGCCTGCTGGTAATTCTCAACCTCGCACACCGCCTTGCGCGCGTCAGTTACCCGGTATGCGGCAACCGCGTTGAGGCGGAGGGTCACCTTGTCGCCGGTCAGGATTTCCTGGCCGGAGATATCGAGCAGGTTTTCGCGCATATCCACCAGCTGGAACCGCATCCTCCCTGCATCTTTCCAGAAGAGGTAGCGTCCGGGTCCGAAGGTCCGGACATATTCGCCGTCACGGAAAAATATCCCGGCAAAACCTTCCTCCACTACGAAAGTCTCCAGGAGCCTTTCCACCCCCGGTGACGACAGGATGACATTCATTTCAGGATGTTCGAAGCGGATGGAACGTGTATCGATCGCTTCGGTCCGCACTTTCCTGAATTTCGTCCACAAGGCGTACATCCCCGGTCCCAGAACCCGTTCGAAGCGGCCGTCGATCCAGACCAGTGCCCGCTCGTGGTCTTTCAGGTCGAGCACTGTTGCCTCGTCTTCAGGAAGACCGGTTTTCACGATCAGGTCCAGGTCACGGTGAACAAGCCATGGGTCGCGCTGTGAAACCACGTCCACCCGCGCCTGGCAAAGCGGGTCCGCCAGCCAGTGTCTGCCCGTATCCAAAAGACCCTTGAACTCTTTGTCTTTAAAAAAAAGTCCCTTCTCGTGGGAACGGATTTTTACTTTCTTGATGATAAACATGTTTTCTCTCCTTATCCATTCAATTCCATACCTTACTGCAATGGCTGATCGTGGTGACCGGCCTTTGGGGGACTTCCATACCCTGCCGCTTTTACAGTGCGGAGCCCGCGCCCGTTATTCTTTGCGTCGGCAGTTCCGGGAGCCCTTTTCGAAGCGGACTTCACCTGGAAAAAAGGGCACATTGTCTGCTTGCGCGGCGGGAAAACGGATCCGCGGTCTGCATGGCACTGTTCAAGCTTTCCCGACTTCCTGCTGATCCGCTGCGGCAGAAGACGGGCTTCCCCGCCATCATGCCGCTCCGAACCCGCTGGAAGTACCCGGGCAAAAGGTATGTTTGTCCCCCTCCGGTCGTTGGTATTGCCGCTTTCGCGGTAATGAGGGTTGTTCACCCTTTCTGGTGCAGGATTCGAACCTGCTACAGGCGTAGTCTTCTTACGCTGCTCTATCCGAATGAGCTAACCAGGCGCTGCTGCCGTCAGTTCAGAATCCATTACGGAACGCACGTCGCTCAACCATCCGTTAACGGCAGCACCGTGCGCCGTTGGCCCGAAGGCATCAGCATCTGTCATTTGTTATTCAATCGTCGTGCCACATTGATCGATGAATACATAACGCAATGATA
>CAYSPF010000006.1:0-19137 GCA_964432775.1 uncultured Geobacter sp. | reverse complement strand
CCCGAGACCGAGGTGATTCCCCATGCAATCGAGTTCGAGAATCCGTGGGATTTCCAGGAGGTCTACGGGGCATTGCACGATTTCGCGCGGGAATTCACATTCGACCCGGAGAGGGAGGAGTACCTGATCCACATTACCACCGGCACCCATGTGGCCCAGATATGCCTGTTTCTCCTCACCGAATCCCGCCGGCTGCCCGCAAGGATTATCCAGACGAGCCCCTCACGACTTCCCGAACACAAGGTTTCGGGCGAATACACCATCATCGATCTCGACCTTTCGAAGTACGACCGGATAGCAACCCGCTTTAACCGGGAAAAATGTGATGACATCTCTTTCCTCAAGTCCGGTATCAATACGCGTAATATCCGTTTCAACCGGCTTATCGAACAGATCGAACGGGTCGCGACCAATTCGGTCGACCCGATCCTGCTGATCGGCCCCACCGGGGCAGGAAAATCGCGGCTGGCCAAGCGCATCTACGAGTTGAAAAAGGCGCGGCACAGGCTCAAGGGCGATTTCGTGGAGGTGAACTGCGCCACTCTCAGGGGCGACTCCGCCATGTCTGCCCTGTTCGGGCACAAGCGCGGGGCATTCACCGGCGCGCTCAATGACCGCCAGGGTCTGCTCCGCTCGGCCGACGGCGGCATGCTGTTTCTCGATGAGGTGGGAGACCTCGGCCTTGACGAGCAGGCGATGCTGCTGCGGGCAATCGAGGAGAAAGCCTTTCTTCCCGTCGGGTCGGACCGCGAAGCGGCCAGCGATTTCCAGCTGCTGTGCGGCACGAACCATGACCTGATGTCGCACGTCGCAAGCAGGACCTTCCGTGAAGACCTGCTGGCCCGCATCAACCTCTGGACCTTTGCCCTCCCGGGGCTGCGGGATCGTGCCGAGGACATCGAGCCCAACCTGGACTACGAACTGGAGCGGTTCGCCGAACGCAACGGCAGGCGCGTCACCTTCAACGCGGAGGCACGCCGCAAATTCCTGAACTTTGCCGCATCCGGCGAGGCAGTGTGGTCGGCAAATTTCAGGGACCTGAACGGCGCCGTGACCCGCATGGCCACTCTGGCGCCGGGTGGGCGTATAACAAGTGATGTTGTGGGGGAGGAAATCAGCCGCCTTCGCCACTCATGGCCCGGAAAGGAACAGGATGAGGTTGACCGGGACCTGTTAATGGTTCTGGGCAGTGACGCCGTCCGGGAATTGGACATGTTCGACCGGGTACAACTGGGCGAAGTGCTCCGGGTCTGCAGGGCCTCGCGGAGCCTTTCCGATGCGGGCAGGGCACTGTTTCATGTTTCACGACAAGGAAAGAAGACCTCCAATGACGCGGATCGCCTGAGGAAGTATCTGGCGCGGTTCGGGATAGGGTGGGGGGATATCAAAGCTGTCGGCACATGACGTACAGCGTGATTGCCCGGTTTAGAAAGTTGAGGATGCCTCTTTATATGAGAAACCAACTGCTCGAAATATTCGACACCATGCTCGACGCGTACGGCCCCCGTTTCTGGTGGCCGGCCGAAACCCCCTTCGAGGTCTGCGTGGGGGCGATCCTGACCCAGAACACCAACTGGGGAAACGTGGAAAAGGCGATCGCCAACCTGAAGCGGGAAGGGCTTCTGTCGCCGGAGGGGCTGCGGGATGTTCCCGTGGAGCGCCTGGCGGAGTTGATCCGTCCCGCGGGCTATTTCAACGTGAAGAGCGGACGGCTGAAGGACTTCATCGTCTGGCTGTTCGCGGAGTACGGCGGGAGTCTGGACCGGATGTTCCACGGGGATTGGCGGGTGCTGCGGGAGGAGTTATTGAAGGTGCGGGGGATTGGACCGGAAACCTGCGACTCGATCCTCCTTTATGCCGGTCACAGGCCCTCCTTCGTGGTGGACGCCTATACGAAGCGTCTGTTCTCCCGACTTGGTTTGATTTCAGAGAGTGCTGCCTATGAGGACGTGCGCTCCCTCTTCATGACGAACCTCCCCGACGATAGGGAACTCTACAACGAATACCATGCCCTGATTGTCCAGCACTGCAAGGAGCGCTGCCGCAAGAAGCCCCTCTGCGAAGCGTGCCCGCTCAGGTCCCTCTGCGGGTATTCCCGGACTCTCATTCCTCCCCTTTTTCCTTCTGTTCCCTGATGAAACGGTATCCGATTCCCCGTACGGTCTGAAAGTGGATGGGGTGGGACGGGTCCGGTTCGAAGTATCTCCTCAGCCGGACGATGAAATTGTCCAGGGTCCGGGTTTCCGTGTCGGCGGAATATCCCCAGACGGTCTCCAGCAGGGTTGATCGGGAGACAGGCCGCCCTTCGTTCGTGAAGAAGAAGGCGAGCATCTTCACTTCCAACTCGGTCAGGTCGATCTCTCCCTGGGCGGTCCTGGCGTGGTAGGAGAGGAGGAATACCTCGTTGTCGCCGAACCGGTATCCTTCCTCCACCGGTTCGGGACGATACCAGGAGGAGCGGCGCAGCATCCCCTTCACCCGCAGCAGAAACTCGTTCAGGTTGAAGGGTTTCATCAGGTAATCATCGGCGCCGGCGGCGAGCCCGGTCACCCGGTCCCCCTCCTCGGAGCGTGCGGAAAGGATCAAAATCGGCACCCGGGGGTCCAGTTTTCGGATTTCGCCGCAGACGGTGAAACCGTCGATTCCCGGCAGCATGACATCGAGGATTACGAGAGAGAAGCGGTCATAGCCGAGACGCTGAAGTGCTTCTTCACCGGTTTCCAGGTGGCTGACCCGATAGCCGTCTTCCTCCAGGTTGAAACAGATGCCGCGGGCAAGGTGGCTCTCGTCTTCGACGAGCAGGATATGGGGCTTTTCGTCTTTCATGGCTGCTCCGCGCGGGGGAGGGAGATGTGAAAGCTGGAGCCGGCGCCGATTCCCCCGCTCGTTACCCGGATTGTTCCCCCATGGGAGGTGATGATGGATTTCACGATATAGAGGCCGAGACCGGTCCCCCGGATGCTTTCACCGTGGCTTCGAACCCGGTAGAACATGCGGAACACCTTTCGGAGATCTTTCGGTTGAATGCCCTTTCCCTTGTCCTGGAAGGTCAGCAGGCATTTTCTTCCCTCCGTTTTCAGGGTGACGTGTATCTCCGGAGAAGAAGGGCTGTAGAGGACCGCGTTTTCGAAGAGGTTCCTGATGGCGGTTTCCATCTCCTCCGGGTTGAAGGAGACCTGCGCCTTCTCCTCCAGATCACAGGTAATGCTCCCTCCTTCGGGAAGCTTTGCCCGCTTTCGTTCCATGTACTCAGCGATGAAAGCGGAGAAATCCTGGACCCGCCGCTGGGAGGAACGTCGCCGGTGCTCAAACTTGGCCGCCATCAGCAGGTTGTTGATGAGGTTGTTCAGGCGGTCCACGTCTGCCAGCATGATGTCGAGGAACTGTTCCCTCTTCTCGCGAGGGAGGGGGCGAAGCCGGATTGTTTCCAGATGAAGCTGGATAGAGGCCAGCGGTGATTTCAGTTCATGGGTCACCTGGGAGATGATGTTGGTCTGTTGCCGGTACTGGTCCGACTGGCGTTTCCAGTAAAGGAAGATGACATAGACCCCGGCGAGGACGATGAGCAGGAGGATAAGACCGCCAAGCAGCACCGGCCAGTTGAATCCTTGCTGGACGAGTTCCGGCCGGTAGCGGAGGGCCAGGTCCCGGAACTCGCGGTATTTGCCGATGAACCAGTAGATCCAGAAAAAAACGAGGAGCCCCCAGATGAGTTGAATACCGATAAATGCGATTAAAGGGTGGAAGAGCCGTTTTACCCATCTCATTGGGGATCCCTTGTAGGTTGCCGGTTGAATATCGTTAAGAAACTGTCAATTTTGTTTTACATTACTATTACACAACCCCTCTCCTTTTTCCAGTATGCTGAATCCATGAAAAAAGAACATTCGCGGTTTTCAGGGGGATGTATCATGAAACAGGATTTTCATATCGGAAAATACACCGTCAGATATCCGCTGATCCAGGGCGGAATGGGCGTGCGGATATCCGGCGGTTCACTGGCAGGCCATGTGGCCCGTTGCGGCGGCATCGGCATTGTTGCTGCCGCGGGTATTGCCATGAACAGCGAGTTCTACACGGGTAAAAACTATTTCCAGGCCGAACCCGAAGCCATGAAGGAAGAGCTGAGGAAGGCCTACGCCATTGCTCCGGATGGAGTCATCGGCGTCAACGTAATGGTGGCCCTCTCCGATTATGAAACTCTGGTGAAAGCCTCCATCGAAGGTGGCGCGAAAGTCATCATCTGCGGCGCCGGGCTTCCCCTGTCGCTGCCGGAGTTGGCCGCCCATGCGCCGGATGTGGCGCTGGTTCCCATCGTCTCGTCGCTCAGGGCCGCACAGCTCATCGCGAAGAAGTGGTGGAAGGGGTATGGCAGGTTGCCTGATGCAGTCGTCGTGGAAGATCCCACTACCGCCGGTGGGCACCTGGGAGAGAAGCTGGAGAATATCGGCACCGGCGAGTATGATCAGTACGCGACGGTGCGGGGGGTCAAGGAATTTTTTCGGAGTGAATACGGTAGTGATATGCCGGTAATAGCCGCCGGCGGTATCTGGGACCGGGCGGACATGCTCCATGCCCTTGAGCAGGGAGCGGACGCCGTGCAGATGGCGAGCCGCTTTGTCGCTACGAAAGAGTGCGATGCGGCCGACAGCTTCAAGCGCGCCTACATCGAGTGCCGCAAAGAGGATATCGGCCTCATCATGAGCCCGGCAGGCTTGCCGGGACGGGCCATCATCCGCAACCGGGATGCAATTGTGAACCATGATCGCTCCAAAGGCGTTGTCTGCTCCACCGGCTGTCTGAAAAAATGCACCTACAAGGAGACCGGCGCACGGTTCTGTATCGTCAGCGCCCTTGACAGGGCACAGCGGGGTGATGTGGAGACCGGCCTCGTGTTCTGCGGCTCCAACGCCTGGAAGGCCGATCGCATGTCCAGCGTTCAGGAAATTTTCGACGAACTGTTCTCCGAGGCGGCCGCAGAGGAAGCGGCCTGACAGATTTTCCTTTTCCCCTTTGACCCGGCCGGGGAATATGATATATACCTTTTCCGCAATCCTATTTCCATACGGAGGAAAGAATGAGTAAGAAAGCAGCGAAGGAAACCGGCGCGCCCGGCGCGTTTACCGACTATAAGGTTAAAGACATTTCCCTGGCTTCCTGGGGACGCAAGGAATGCGAGATGGCGGAAAAGGAGATGCCGGGACTGATGGCGCTTCGGGAGGAATTCGGCGCGGCAAAGCCCCTGAAGGGGGCGCGGATTGCCGGATCCCTCCATATGACAATCCAGACGGCGGTGCTCATGGAAACCCTCATCGAACTGGGGGCCGAGGTGCGCTGGTCGTCATGCAACATCTTTTCCACCCAGGATCACGCAGCCGCCGCCATGGCCGAGGCAGGCATCCCGGTTTTCGCCTGGAAGGGCGAGACCGCCGAAGAGTATGACTGGTGCATGCGCCAAACCGTCCGCTGGCCCGACGGCAGCCCGCTCAACATGATCCTGGATGACGGGGGCGACCTGACAAAGCTCATCCACGAGGAGTACCCGGAGTTGCTGGAGCATGTGCGGGGGATCAGCGAGGAGACCACCACCGGAGTGCACCGCCTCTATGAGATGATGCGCAAGGGGACTCTGTCGGTTCCGGCCATCAACGTGAATGACTCGGTGACAAAGTCCAAGTTCGACAACCTCTACGGCTGCCGTGAATCACTCCTTGACGGGATCAAGCGGGCCACCGACGTGATGATCGCGGGTAAGGTCGCGGTGGTCTGCGGTTACGGTGATGTGGGCAAGGGGAGCGCCCATTCCCTGCGCGGCCAGGGCGCCCGTGTCCTCATAACCGAAATCGATCCCATCATCGCCCTCCAGGCAGCCATGGAGGGGTTCCAGGTGACCACCATGGAGGAAGCGGCGCCGATGGGTGATATCTTCGTCACCGCCACTGGCTGCGTCAATGTCATCACCCGCGCCCACATGGACACAATGAAGGATCAGGCCATCGTCTGCAATATCGGCCATTTTGACGACGAGATCGACGTGGCGGGCATCCGTGACCTGCCGTGGATTAACATCAAACCCCAGGTGGACGAGGTGCTCTTTCCCGACGGCAGGAAACTGATTCTCCTGGCAGAGGGACGGCTCGTCAATCTCGGCTGCGCCACCGGCCACCCCAGCTTCGTCATGTCCAACTCCTTCACCAACCAGGTGATGGCGCAAATCGAGCTCTGGACCAACAACTCCGCCTACGAGAAGAAGGTGTACATGCTGCCGAAGATTCTGGACGAGAAGGTAGCCCGCCTCCATCTCGGCAAACTGGGAGTGAAGCTGACCGCGCTGACGAAAGAACAGGCCGATTATCTCGGCGTGCCGCTGGAGGGACCCTACAAGGCGGACTTTTACCGCTACTGAGATCATCCTGAAAATGCAGATGAAAAAAGCCGCCCGGAAATAAATCCGAGCGGCTTTTCTGTTTGACGGCTCAGGCGGGATCTCCGTTGAGCAGTGTTCGAACCGTCTTGAGCAGCGTGCCGGGTTCAACCGGTTTGTTCAGGATACGCTCCTTTCTCCGGTCTCCGCCGACCTCTTGCAGGACATCGGCGGTATAACCGCTCAGGAAGAGTGGTTTGGCGTCGGGCCTCCTCCGACGGATGATGTCAAAGAGCTTGATGCCGTTTATCTTGGGCATCACGACATCAAGGACGAACAGATCGATTTCAGCCTCATGTCCGGTAAATTTTTGCAGTGCATCCTCACCGTCCACCGCGGTGATGATCGTGTAGCCGGCCCCTTCGAACAGGGTTTGGTGAAAGGTACGCACGGCGGGATCGTCTTCCGCGAGCAGAATCGTTTCGCATCCGCCCGACGGGGCGCTCTCTGTTTCGGTGGCTTGAGGTTTTGCCTTTTCATGCACAATGGGTAGATAGATACTGAATGTCGTTCCTCTCCGCGGTCTGGATTCAACACCTATGTAACCGCCGTGCTGCTTGACGATACCGTAGACGATGGAGAGTCCGAGACCGGTTCCTTTGCCGACTTCCTTGGTGGTGAAGAACGGCTCGAAGATCTTCTTCTTAGTATCTTCATCAATGCCGCAGCCCGTATCGCTCACCCTGACGCAGGCATAGTCTCCAGGTTTGCCGAAGCCTTGTACGGTGACTATTTCGTCATCCATGGCCACCGGAACCGTCGAGATCGAAAGGATGCCGTTACCGGCCACGGCATCCTTCGCGTTCGTGGCCAGGTTGATCAGCGCCTGTTCTATCTTGCCTTTATCAGCCATGACATGAAGGTCGTCCGGACAGGTCTCCAGCCTCAACTCGATGTTTTCGCTGATGATTCTGCGCAGCATTTTTTCCAGTTGCGTGACGGTGGTATTCAGATCCAGTACTTTGGGCACCATTACCTGTTTCCGGCTGAAGGCGAGGAGCGCTTGTGTCAATTCAGCGGCCCGTTCTGCGGAGGAGTTTATCTGTTCGATGTAGCCGCGCACCGGCGAGTTCGGGGGAACAGTTTCCGTATTTTTCCTCACGAGGTGGGAGTAGCCGATAATTGCCGTGAGAATGTTGTTGAAATCGTGGGCGATTCCACCGGCCAGTTGCCCGACCGCTTCCATTTTCTGGGCTTGGTAGAGCTGCTCTTCAAGGTTTTTCCGCTCGGTAATATCACAATGGGTCCCGACAAAACGGGTAGGCAGTCCGTCTTCCGACCGGGATACTATCTTGCCCCTTGCGAAAATCCATTTGAAGGATCCATCCCTGCACTGCATCCGGTACTCGCTGGAATACTGGGGGCTCTCCCCTTCCATGTGCCTGGCGAGTTCCTGCCGCACCCTCGGCAGGTCATCTGCGTGGACCCGTTTCAGCCATTCAGCCGCGCTGTTTCCGATTTCCTCTTCGGGATATCCCAGCATTTCCTTCCATCTCCGGGAGTAGAAGACTTCTCCGGTTCGGATATTCCGGTCCCAAACGCCGTCATTACTCCCTTCCAGGGCAAACTGCCAGCGTTCGTCGCTTTCCCGCAAAGCCTTCTCGGCCTGCTTGCGCTCGGTGAGGTCGATGGTAGTGACATAAAACCCGTGCACCTCCCCGTGCGTATCCCTGTCGGGCACGTAGGTCACATTGACGAACCGCTGCGTATCTCCCGGCAGATCCATCTGGTAGTCGAAGCTTACGGACCGGCCGGCCAGGGCCTCCTTGATATGTGGTTTGATGACGGTGTAATTCTCCTCGCCGACCACTTCCTCGACGGTGAGACCCGGAACGGCAGCCGGATCGAGACCGAACCAGGCACGATAGGTTTCATTGACGAAGCTGTACCGTTCCCCGCTGTCAACATAGGAGACATAGCACGGCAGGTGGTGCGTCAGCCGCCGCAATAGCTCTTCGCTGCGCCGTAATGCCTTCTCTGCCAGCTTGCGTTCGCTTATGTCGATGAAGGTTGCGACGATCCCGTCGACGTTTCCGTCCGAGTTCCGGTAGGGAAGGGTCCGCATGATGCAGCATCGCCCCTCTCCCTGCGAGAGTATTTCCCGTTCGACCGGAACAAGCTCAGTGAGAACCTTTTCCGCGTCGTCGGCAAAGCTCTGCCAGTCGATGGCGCCTGCCAGATGACGAAAGGGTCGGCCGATATCGGACGGGATTATATTAAAGAGTGTAGTTATTGCCGGGGTGAAGCGTTTGATGTTGAACTCGCGGTCCAGGAAAATGGTGGCGATGTCCGCGCTGACGAGGAAGTTTTCCATGTCGCTGTTGGCCCGGTTCAGCTCTTCCACCTTCCCCTGTAATTCCGCATTGACCGTTACCAGTTCTTCATTGAGAGACTGGAGCTCTTCCCGTGATGTTTCCAGCTCTTCATTGGTTGATTGCAGTTCCTCATTGGTGGCCTGGAATTCTTCATTGGTGGACATCAGCTCTTCGTTGGCCGACACGAGCCCCTCGTTGGAAGATTCCAGTTGCTCTATGGTGGCGAGAAGCTGTTCATGGGTTTCATGGAGTTGTGCCTCCAGGTGGCGGATCATTTCGTCCTTGGAGGATTCGTCGCCCGTCGGACATTCTTCGACAGCCGTCCGTGGAGTGGATATTTGCTCATGAACCGAGGATGGCTCAAAGACGACCATTACCAGGCTGTCCGCCTGTGAGGGCCTGTCAATCGGTTCGGCAACAACATTGATCGTCGATTCTACATCGCCGGGGGTAACCGTTATCCCCCTGAAGATAACCTGTTTCCGGTCGGCGAATGCCTTGTGGATTGCGGCACGGAGCGCAGGCCGCAGGTCTTTCCTGGCCATCCGCAGGATATCCCGGGTCGGCTCGCCGATGGGGAGTTCCAGGAACAGGTTTGTTCTTGTTGTGATATGTACCACTTCGTACTTTTCATTGACGACAACACAGGGTGGAGAATATCGCTCCAGAAGGATTTTTTCCACGGATCCGGCGGGAGCCGCAGGCGCTTCTGTTCCCGGGAAGAGGACAGGGCGGCCGCCGGTCGCAGGCAGACGCGTCGAATGGATCTGTAAGCAGACGTTGCTCCGCTGATGTCCGCCATTGCCGCGCGAGAAAAGTTTCCACTTCTTATCCACGGGGACAAACAGGTCGCCCTGGCGTTCAACGGTCTCCGAACTGCCGCAGAACAGGAATCCGCCGGGCTTGAGTACCTGGTGAAAAAGAGAGAGGAGGCGCATCTGCATCTCGGTTGTGAGGTAAATCAGAAAGTTGCGGCACACAAGAAGGTCCAGGCGGGAGAAGGGCGGATCCCTGATCAGGTTGTGGTGGGCAAAGACGATCATCTCCCGAAGCTGCTTTGTCACCCGGTAGCGGTTTTCGGTTCCGGTGAAGAAGGTCCGAAGCCGCTCAGCGCCGACATTTTCCTCGATACTTTCCGGATAGATTCCTGTGCGGGCAGTGGTAATCGCGCATTCGTCAATGTCTGTTGCGAAGATCAGTACCTTGGTGTCCAGGTGGTGTTCGTTCAGGTACTCCCTGATCAGTATGGCCGTTGAATAGACCTCTTCGCCGGTGGCGCAGCAGGGGTGCCAGATACGGACCGGATCATCAGGGTCGCGGGCGGCGAACATGCTTGGGATGACGGTCGTTCGCAGTACCTCGAACGCCTCGGGATCGCGGAAAAAGCTTGTTACGCCGATGAGGAACTCCCGGCGGAGGGATTCAGCTTCTTGCGGGAATTCCCTCAGCATGGTCAGGTACTCGCCGATTTCCCTTGCCCCATGCATCGACATGCGGCGCTCAATGCGACGCAAGACGGTGCTCGACTTGTAGGAACTGAAATCGTGTCCCGTCGCGGATTTCACAATACGAAATATTTCACGCAACCGGTCATCGAGTTCTGTATCCCGACTGGTGAGTATCGCCGGGTCCGAGGCCCGGTGGGCAACATCGAGGATCCTTTGTCCCATCAGTTCCACCGGCAGGATCAGGTCAGCGGCGCCGGATGCGTCATCACTCCGGGATGGCTTCTGTGCCCTCGCTTCAGATTCATTCGGATCATTGCCGTTTTCCATCTTTGCCGTCTCCCTGCCATTTGTCTGGAAATCTCTCCCGCAGTTTCACAGGTCCTTTGCCGTCCCCTGGCGGGTCTGCCGAATCAGGCCGCGCGTGCGAGCGTGAAGGGTCTGGTGCTCCGGAGAAACAAAACCGTGAATATATACCATGTTCAGCCGGCGAAGTCCCCCTGTTTTCGCTCCTGCCATTGATATCCGGGCGGAAGTTGAGCCATTGAGCGGGCAGAGATGCCGGCAGGGGCAGTCGTGCCGGCGCGAATCGGCTATCACGGGTTCGTCATGAATTGATAAAAAGAAAGCCGCCAGGAGATTGGTCCTGACGGCTTTCTTTTTATCCGGCGGGTTTTGTTCTTTGGTGCGCGGAAGTTCGGCAACCGGGCGTGATGGGTCTGGTTTCCGGATGCGGAGACGGAACGTGACGCAACGGGCGGTTTTCAGACGTAAAATTTCACCTGCTTGTAGCGGTCCGGACAGGTGGTGCTGATGCAGGAGCCGCCCACCATGTCCGGACACGACATACAGTACGTTTTCCGGCGGTTTCTTTTTTCAGTGCCATAATACGCAAGCTTGCCGGATTGCCTGATCGGATCGCGACCGATGACGGCCCAGCCGCTTGATCTGAGGAACGCCTTGACCTTGCCCATGGCAATCAGCTGGCCGAGGGTGTGGGCAGGAACTTGCTGAGATTCTTCCTCTCCGTGAAATATTACCTCAATCATCGTGGTGGCCCTCCTGGAAATGCCGGGCGTTCCAGGTGTTTTCCAACGTCATTTCGAGTGGTTGACGTACTTTCCCGTTTCAGGTAGTGACTATTCCGGAGCTTCCTTACCATGGGGAAGCCCTGCTGTCACCTGCGATAGATTATGAAATAGTACAATCTTAAATGGTAAAATTCAATTAAAAATTATCCAGCTTATGGAAGTGCTTTCTTTCCGGAGGCCTGAGTCGCAGGTGGGGACGTCAGATGTTTCTTCCCATTGCTCATATTCAGTAACACAAGGAAGCGAAAGCGGCTTGAAGGTGGACCGCAATCGGAATAGAATGGCCCAATCACTAAACAGCCTGCTCGCGAAAGGATCTCCATGATAGAAGAGGCGCAGCGGCCGATGCTCCGATTTCTGGCCATACTCACAGCCGCTTCGATGATCGGTATCCAGGGATATACCATCCTGTTCAACAATTTTGCCGTCGAGGTGGTTCACCTGGAGGGCCGCCACGTAGGCATTATTCAGTCCTTCCGGGAGGTTCCGGGATTCCTCGCATTGCTGGCGGTCTACATGATGCTCGTGATTCGGGAGCATCGTCTGTCGGCTCTTTCCATCATTGTTCTCGGGGTCGGTGTCGCCTGTACCGGCCTGTTTCCCTCCTACGGCGGGGTGATATTCACGACCCTGGTCATGAGCCTCGGTTTCCATCTGTATGAGACGACAAACCAGTCCCTCACCCTCCAGTATTTTGCAACCAATGTATCACCTATTGTTATCGGCAGGCTGCGGAGTATCGCCGCCGCTTCAAGCATCGCATCAGCCGTTCTGATCTGGATTCTGGGAGAATTTCTGGATTTTCAGGGGCTGTTTCTTGTTATCGGAGCACTGGTCTTTCTGGCGGGTTGCTGGGGGCTGTTCCAGGACCCGACCCACAGGGGCATCCCGACCCAGCGGCTGCGGATGGTGGTGCGGCGACGCTACTGGCTATTCTACCTCCTTACCTTTCTCTCCGGCGCCCGGCGGCAGATTTTTACGGTGTTCTCCATCTTTCTCCTGGTGAAGATATTTCATTTTTCCGTGAGGGAAGTAACCATCCTTTTCCTGGTCAACAACGCTATCAACTGGTTTCTCAACCCCCTTATCGGCAGGGCCATCGTCGCCTGGGGAGAGCGGACCCTCTGCTCCGTCGAATACGCCGGAGTGATCCTGATATTTCTCACCTATGCCGCTACCTCCTCGAAAGGCCTGGTGGCGGCCATGTACATCCTCGACTCCATCCTGTTCAACTTCTCGATTGCCATCCGCACCTATTTCCACAAGATAGCGGACCCCGGCGACATCGCCCCCAGTACCGCTGTGGGCATCACCATCAACCACATGGCTGCCGTGTTCCTTCCGGCCATCGGCGGGTTTCTCTGGATGATCGACTACCGGATTCCGTTTTATGGCGGGGCGTTCCTCGGGGCCGTTTCCCTGCTTTTTGCGCAGTTCATCAGGCTGCCGGGACGTAAGGCGGCAGGTGTGTCGGGGTGAGGGAATCCGGGCGTGGGGAATCTGGAAAGAAGTTGAAAAGTGAGGGGCGCCTGCATCGGGAGAAGAGGACCATCCGTTACATGGTGGAAACCTACTGTCGAGGACATCACCGGTCCGGTGAAGCGCTTTGCGGAGAGTGCCGACGATTACTGGAATATGCGATGGAGCGCATTGAACGCTGTCCGTACCGGGACAGAAAACCTGCCTGCTCCGCGTGTACCGTCCATTGCTATCGGCCCGAACCGCGTCAGGAAATCCGTCGTGTGATGCATTACGCGGGACCGCGCATGCTGATGCGGCATCCCGTCCTTGTGATTCTTCACCTGACGGATATGATAAGAGGCAAAAGATAGCTGACGAACGAAGGGAAGAGCGAGGGAGAAAGTTGCCGGCCTATGAAAAGACTTCCGGGTGAAATCAAAAGGACCGTTACGACGATCGTCCGCGGCATCGCGCTTGTCCGCCGCGCCGCCGGAGGCTGGACCGTGCTTTGGACGCTGCTTCTGCTGGCGCAGGGACTTTTGCCTGCCGCGCTGGTGTATCTTACGAAACTATCCATCGATCTGCTGACGCCACTTGCTTCCGATCCCTCACGGGTAACCGCCGTCCTTGCAAGCGGTTGGCCGGTGTTTGCTCTGATTCCGCTCTTCTGGATCACGGGACAGGTCGCGGCCAGCATGATTATCAGGGTACGAACCGTACAGTCCGAGCTTGTCCAGGATCACGTCCATTCCCTGATACACGAGAAGTCATGCGAACTCGATATGGCCTTCTTCGATACGCCCGAATCCTATGACCTCCTCCACCGTGCCCGTGTGGACGCGCTGTCGCAACCGCTGGCGCTGCTGGAAAGCCTCGGATCCCTTATCCAGAACGGTATCACCCTGGGCGCTCTCGCCGCTCTTCTGGCCGGCTATGCCGTGTGGTTTCCCCTTCTCCTGCTCGCTACCGCTCTGCCGGGGTTGTGGGTTGTGGGCCGCCACGTCATCAGGGAGCATCGCTGGCGCATTGCCAACACTGTCAATGAACGGCGCGCCCGTTACCATGATATGGTTTTGACCGATCAGAAAGCCGCGGCCGAGATGCGGCTTTTCGACCTGGGAGGGTTCCACCGTTCCGCGTTCAGCACTATCAGGGCTGCGCTTCGGCAGGGCAGGTTCGACCTGTCCAAAAGCGAGATGAAGGCGGAACTCGTGGCCGGGGCCGTTTCCTGGGCAGGCGGAACGGCGGGGATGGCCTGGATGCTGTTCCGGGTACTCAAAGGGGCGGCGCGACTCGGCGATCTTGTGCTGTGCTACCAGTCGTTCATGCAGGGCCAGAAGCTTATGCGATCGCTCTTTGAGAGCGCCGGGCGCATGTATCGCTGTTCGCTTTTCCTGGAAAACCTCTTCGAGTTTCTCAGGGTCGAGCCGATCCTGAAGTCCCCCGCCGAACCGCTGCCCGCGCCTTGTCATATACGCGACGGCATCCGCTTTGAAAAGGTTTCCTACAAATATCCCGGAAGCGAGCGTTTCGCGTTGGCGGATTTCAACCTCTTTCTCCCGAGCGCCGGGATTACCGCAATCGTCGGTCACAACGGCGCCGGAAAGAGTACGCTCATCAAACTTCTGTGCCGTTTTTACGACCCGGTTGCCGGCCGGATTACCCTGGACGATTATGATCTGCGGGAGTTTTCCCTTTCCGAACTGCGCCGGCGGATTACCGTTTTGTTTCAGGAACCGATGCATTACCATGCAACCGCGGCCGAGAATATCGCCACAGGGGATGTTTCCGCGAGTCCCGATATGGAAAGGATCAAAAGCGCCGCGAGGGCCGCCGGGGCCGACGAGCCTATCCTGCGGCTTCCCCGGGGATATGAGACAGTGCTGGGGAAATGGTTCGGCGGCGGGGAACTGAGTGTCGGCGAGTGGCAGAGGGTGGCGCTCGCGCGGGCGTTTCTGCGTGACGCGCCGTTCGTGGTGCTGGACGAGCCGACGAGCGCCATGGATTCGTGGGCCGAGCACGATTGGCTGACACGGTTCAGGAGCATGACCGGGGGGAAGACCGTGCTGATCATCACACACCGATTCACCACCGCCATGCACGCGGACACGATCCATGTCATGGAGGCGGGGCGAATAACGGAGTCGGGAACCCACCTGGAGTTGGTTACCGCCGGAGGACGGTACGCCGAGTCGTGGAATGCGCAGATACGGGAGATCGGATATGCGTGACGCAACAATTCATCAGTTTCCGCCTTTTCCCGCCGGGTTGGCCCTCTCTCCGGAATTTCGCCTTGCCGTCGCCTGCTCATGGATTGCGCCCGAACGGCTGCATCACCAGCAGGGTGAGCTGGTTGCGTCACTGTGCGATGCCGGGATTGATTGGGATGCATTCCTTGCCCTTGTTGGCCGGCACGGCATACCGGTTCAGGCCTTGACCGTGCTCCGGCGATGCCTGGGAGACGAGATGCCGGAACGGCCGTATCGGGAACTTCTGGGTCGCGGGAGACGGAAAGCCCTCACGTCCACCGTGCAGATGGCCGAACTGGTCCGTATCAACAGACTGCTGCGCACGCACGGCATCGATATCATACCGCTGAAAGGGGTTTGCCTGTCCCAGAGACTGTACGGTATTCCGGGAGTAAGGGCGTCAGCGGATATGGACGTCCTGATCCGGCCGGAAAACCTGTTGGCTGCCGACCGGCTTCTTGCCGCGTCCGGGTACCGGAAACTCTTCGACCTGACGGAGCGCCAGACGGTTGCTTATCAGACTCATGCCCAGCATGTGAATTACTTCAGCGAAGAGAGCGGACAGCACCTCGAGGTGCACTGGCGAAACCATTTCTGGACCCGCGAAGAGATGGAGGATTTCTGGTGCGGCCGGGAAACCATTATGATGATGGGGGAACCGTTTTTCTGTCTTGACGACTCGCTCCTGTTTCTCTTCCTGTGCGACCACGGTTCACGGCACGCGTGGTTTCGCATGAAATGGCTCAGCGACATTGCCATGATGCTTGCCGATGAAAGCATCCATGACGGGGATGCCGTTCTTGCACGGGCCGATCACCGGGGATTGCGCCGTGTGCTCGCCCAGACGGCGCTGCTTGTTACCTGGTTGTACGGCATACCGTTGCCGGCGCGGCTTTCAGCGCTGGTTGCCGGTGAAAAGGCGGCCTTCGGGTTGGCGAAAAGAGCCGTTGACGCAATGCTTTCGGGGGCGACAAAATATTCGTTATGGAGCAGACGGCTGACGAATGTGGTCTACTTCAAGCGAATCAAGCCGGCCTTGCCTTTCGGCCTGATTCTCAAAGAGCTCTTCATGTGCCCGGTGGATTACGTGACCTTTCCTCTTCCGGACAGGTTGTTCTGGATGTATGTGCCGCTCCGCCCTTTTTTCTGGTTCTGGCGGCATTACGGCGGCAGGTTTTGCGCCAAGATCGGATCGAACGGCAAGGCGTAACCGCGGAAACAGTTCACCGAAAAGCGCCCGAGCTCCCTTTCGACAAATCTCCATTGACTACAGCGCGGTTTGCCCGATAGGTTGGCTTTTATTGCAGTGG
Source organism: uncultured Geobacter sp. (assembly GCA_964432775.1). Lineage (GTDB taxonomy): Bacteria > Desulfobacterota > Desulfuromonadia > Geobacterales > Geobacteraceae > RPRC01. The sequence goes on along the minus strand of CAYSPF010000006.1, from coordinate 2,842 downwards.
AAGGGTTGTTGCGTCAGGAGAGAATGAGGAGACCACCGTGAATTGCCGATGACCTTCTGCGCCGGTGAGGATGACATCACCGCAGCGCAGCCATGCGTGGGCGGCGAGTTTTTCCGGTTTCTTATCATCTTTTGCCACGCCGAGATAGAGCGTAGCAGCGATACGGCGACGTTTCAGCATCCATTGGGCAGCCACTGCCCGGGGCAGGCAGACGCTTTTCCAGGGGGTATTGTTTGCGGCGGAACGGACTGCCTGACTGATGAGGCGGGCCTGTTCAAGATCGGCGGGTATTGATTGATTGTCGGATTCATTCATGTGTTTACCCAGCGAGGCGGCCATCCAGCGGAATGGGATGGTGAGCGTCAGTAGCCGCGCAACCCCCAGCAGCGCAAACGCTTCCAAGAGGAGACGGCGTTCGGCACGGCTACGGCGTCTCCATTTTGCGGGAAAGGCGCGAATGTATTGGCGCCATTTCGGCGTTGTATCGTTGCGCATTGTCGTAGGCAATTTCTCCGGTTTCATCCATTTCAGTGATGGGCGGATGCGAAACACTATCCTCAGTTATCCACGGATTTTCACGAAGTAAACCAAAACGCGGTCATTTTTTCAACCAGTGCGACAGGTCGCGTCCGATGAGGTCTTGCAGCTTCAGGATGTCTTCGCGGTAGTCGGCGGTGAGTCGGGCGCGGATCTCCGGATCGAGCGGCGGAGGCGGCGCCAGATTGAACGCGGTGTCGATTCGCCGGAGAGTTGCACTTGCCGCGCGCCGGACGATAGGGGGCAGGAACGGCGCCCGGCGGTCGAGACCTTCCGGGTGCATTGCCCAGTGATGGAGACGACGGCTTTTCGGCAGGAGGGTTACATTGCTGCGGCGTATCCGGGGCACGAAATCCTGATTCACTTCCAGAAAACCGAACAGGTCGCGAAGCATGGCCTGGGGCCTCTCTTTCCAATCCTCAAAGAGATAGACCCTGATCCGCTCGCGGGGAAAGTGGTCGTACCAGACCGACAGCGGGGCGTGGTAGAAACCGTTTGTCCTGTAGAACAGCCACGGAATCCAACCTGCCTGCTTACGTTTTTCTTCCTCCGCCAATGCCGCGTCAAACGTATCCACCTGTTCGACAGCGTACTGACGCATTTGCTGATAATTTGAATATGCCCGCTCGGCGGGTTGCCGCAGAATGACTACAATGCGGCTGTGCGGCAGATTCTTCCGAATGCGACGCGCCGCCAGGGGGGAATACAAGTAGGGGGGTGAAGCCTCGCCAACGGCACGCTGGTTCGTCTCTCCCGCGAACAGCTGGGCGTACATGCGCGGCTCCCAAATGGCGTAACGCTGCAAATAGGCGCCGAGCGGCCCGGGAAAAACCGGCGGCTTCCCTTCACAGGCAAAGAAATGCGGCTCCTTGACCGGGCTCATATAGATGTCAGGGTGTTGTTTGATTGTGTCGTAGAGCGCCGTGGTGCCGGCCTTGGGGGCGCCGATGATGAAGAAGTCAGGCAGTCGCAAAGGCGTTCCTCGTCGATCTCCAGATCCTCTTCAGCCACGCTTCCCGGCGTGAACCGGCCCTGAGCCGCACGGTGCAGGCGAGCCGCAATGCCAAGTCGTTGCGGGGCGGGGTAACCGCAAATGCCGTCATCATCCGCCGATAGAGACGATAACACTCCAAACCCAGGTGGGCGGACCGTCGGCAGGCCGATTGCCAGCGATCCGCCATTCTCATGCGTAAAAAATTGTCCTCCGTTTGCGCCAGGCGGATCAGCCAGGTCCCGGCCTGGTTCAGATCCGCTATGCTTTCAAAGGTTTTTGCCTCGGTCACAAGCGATATGACCCTGAGATCATCGGCTGTTGCCTCGGGGAACAGGGATTGGAAATACGGTCGGCGATACAGGCAGGCATCCCGTTTAAAGGCGGCTCCGTGGACAATATGGATCTGGTTTTCATGGTAGCAACATTTCAGCAGGATCTGCGGCATGTTCCCCAGCCGATATCGATGGGCAACCTGAGTCAGCATGGCATAATCCGAGAAAACCAGTGTTTCGTCGTATGGGTGTGCCCTGGCGACTTCCGCCTTTACAAGAGCAGTGGGCAAGAAAAGAGTGATTCTGAAGAGCAGTTCATGGCATATGGCCTGGTGAGTCTCCGGGAACCAGATAAGACCGTCCTCGGCGCCGAATTTTTTCAGGCTTGCGCCGCAGATATCCACGCCGGTACGTTTCATCCACGCCAACTGGAGCGCCAACCGCTCGGGGAGCGCGATGTCGTCGTCATCCATATGGGCAATGTAGTCGCCTTTTGCCATGGCGACACCGGCATTTCTCGCCCGCCACTGGCTGCCGTGCGACAGGAAAAGAGGGCGGACTCGAGGGTCCCGCACGGCGTAGTCTCGCACAATGGCCGCCGAAGCATCGCGCGAGCCGTCATCCACAACCACAATCAATTCCAGCGGCGAATAGCTCTGCCCCAGAATCGAATCGATTGCGGCGGCAACATACCGTTCACGATTGTAGACCGGCATTACGACCGATATGAGCGGATGGTTACTGGTTACCGTCTGCTGAGACACGATGTTTTCCTTTTCTGTTCCTTATTCCTTATGAATAAATTTGACTGTAAGAAGTAACACCATCATAAGAGGAACCCGAAAAACCACTCATTGCCTCCTTCAACTCAACACGTTCGAAGGTCGGTGTAATCCAGGGGCGAAGGTTCTGCTCCTGATTCGACATCCGGTTGTTGCCGTTCTCTTTCTGATTGCTCATGGATGAATCCTTTCAGTGTAATGAATTAGCCTCTCGTTCACCGACCACGTCATTCGGGAAAGCGGGCCAGTACCTGATA
>CAYSPF010000005.1:14465-49174 GCA_964432775.1 uncultured Geobacter sp. | reverse complement strand
GGCTTTCGGCGTACTCCTGCGAGGACCTTTTTCACCAGCAGACCCTTCTGGACGGCTGCCTTGCCGCGCTCGGCACAATTCTCGCCGCATCACGCGTCATTCCCGTCATCGGGATTGTGGGGCTGCCGCTGCGCATTGACGGATTGCTCTTCAATTGCGCGGCCGTTTTCTATCGGGGAAGACTGCTCGGGCTCGCCCCAAAGACGTATCTGCCCAACTATCGGGAGTTCTACGAGTTGCGTCAGTTCGCTCCTGCCGACTATTCCCTGCGGGATCGAATCGACCTGCTGGGACAGGAGGATATACCGTTCGGCAACCGGCTGCTTTTCCAGGTCGAGAACCAGAGACTCCTCACGTTTTTCGTGGAAATCTGCGAGGACGTGTGGGTGCCGATTCCCCCTTCATCCTATGCCGCCCTGGCCGGAGCAACCGTTCTCGTCAATCTCTCCGCATCCAATATCACCGTGGGAAAGGCCGATTATCGTCGCCAGCTTGTGGCGAACCAGTCGGGGAGATGTCTGTCCGCCTATCTGTACAGCGCGGCCGGGACCGGGGAGTCTACAACCGACCTTGCCTGGGACGGGCACGGCATGATTTACGAGAACGGCTCCCACGTGGCGGAATCGAGGCGTTTTTCCTATGAGGACCAGCTTGTCTCCGGGGATATCGATCTTGACCGTCTCGCCCAGGAACGGATGCGCCAGAACAGCTTCGGACAATCCGTTCACCGTCTACGGGATGCTCTCCGTGACTTCCGTACCATAACCTTCCCGGCAGACCTGCCGCTGCAGGAGCCTCTCCCTCTGGAACGGCGCTATGAACGGTTTCCGTTTGTGCCCAGCGACCCGGCGAGGAGGGATGAACGCTGCCGTGAAGTATACGAGATCCAGGTGCAGGCGCTGGTCAAACGTTTTAAGTCAACCGGCGCGGACAAGATGATCATCGGTATTTCCGGCGGGCTGGACTCGACCCAGGCTCTCATCGTCTGCGCACGGGCCATGGATGTGCTGGGGCTCTCCCGTTTCCATATCCTCGCCTATACCATGCCCGGCTTTGCCACCAGCCAGAGAACCCTGGAACAGGCGAGGGATCTCATCAGAACCGTCGGCTGCACCTACCGCGAGATTGACATCCGGCCCAGCTGCATTCAGATGCTCAAGGATATCGGGCATCCCTTTTACGAGGGTAAGCCGGTCTATGATGTGACGTTCGAGAATGTCCAGGCTGGTGAGCGGACCAGTCATCTCTTCCGTCTCGCCAACCAGTACGGAGGCATCGTGGTGGGGACCAGCGACCTGAGCGAAATGGCTCTCGGCTGGTGCACCTACGGCGTGGGCGACCACATGGCCCACTATCACGTAAATGCCAGCGTCCCGAAGACCCTCATCCAGTACTTGATACGCTGGGCCGCGCTTAAGGACCAGTTGGGACCGGAAGTGAGCCCGGTGCTGAAGGATATCCTGGAAACGGAAATAAGCCCGGAACTCGTTCCTGGAGAGGATTCCAGCGGTCAGCCGGTGCAGCGCACCGAGGACATCGTCGGTCCCTATGAACTGCAGGATTTTATTTTGTACTACACCCTTCGCGTCGGCTACCTGCCGCGAAAGGTGGCCTTTCTGGCGTGGAGCGCCTGGCATGACAAGACGGTCGGTGAATGGCCGGACATTCCCGAATCAAAGCGCCACGGCTACACCCTCCACGATATCAAGAAATGGATGCGGATATTTCTGCGGAGGTTCTTCAAGACAAGCCAGTTCAAGCGGACCTGTGTCCCCAACTCACCCAAGGTCGGGTCCGGCGGTTCCCTGTCGCCGCGAGGCGACTGGCGGGCGCCCAGCGACGGCGAGGCCGATGCCTGGCTCGCGGAACTGGAGAGAATTCCGGACTGATTCGCATTCGATTCGCGAAACAAAAACCGGCGCCCCTGGATCCGGGGCACCGGTTTTTGTTTGATGTGAAGTCTTTTCTCCGTTGGAATAATACGGAATGTCTCAGGCTACGGTTGCGGGGTTTCTATTTGAACGGCACGAATTTACTGCCGTCAGCTCCGCACGGTGGACATTGTTTCGGGGGAGTATCCCCTTCATGTTTGTAACCGCATACCGTACACTGCCACTGTTTTGCTCTTGGCATTTGCTGCTCCTTTCTCTGTGAGAGGTAACGCTTCCCTGTTCAGAAGCGTGTGTGGTACTCCTTCAATTTCGCCGCGAAATCCCTGCCAAACTGATAACATTTCTCTTCATCTTCCGATGATGGTTTGTAGATGACCTGCAAGCCGGGTTCAAAGGGTTCCAGGCCCATCCTGGCAAAGGTTTCGTAGCATTCCTTGACCGCTCCGCCTCCCCAGCCATAGCTGCCGAATGCGCCGACAATACGGTTTTTCGGCCTGAGGCCGCGCAGGTGGGTGAGGCATTCCGCCACGGTCGGGTACATGATGTTATTAAGAGTTGGGGTGCCGAAGAGGGTGCCCCGCGCCTTCCAGAATTCCTTGATGATGACGTTCATGGGGGTAGCCCTCAACTTGAGGATACGGCAATCTACTCCCTCATCCATGATGCCTTCCGAGATGGGAACGGACATTATCTCGGTACTCTTCCACATGGTGTCATAGACGATGACGGCACGGAGGTCTGTCTTGCCGCTTGCCATACTCACATACGAATCAAGCACCTGCTGGGGGTTTGCCCGCCAGATGATGCCGTGGTCGGGGGCAATGATCTTCGGCTTAATTCCCAGTTTCTGCAGATTGGATACGGCATCCAGGATCAATTGCCCGAAGGGCATGAGGATGTTGGCGTAATAATCGACAACCGCGTCGTCCAGAACGACCGGGGAAACACAGGCGCTGAAATCATCATCGAATCGCGCCGATGAAGCAAGGTGTTGCCCGAATCCATCCTGGCTGAAGAGAATCTCCGCCTCCCTGCAGTAGGTCATCATGGAGTCGGGCCAGTGCAGCATGGGCGTTTCAATGAAAAGCAGAGTGTTCTTGCCGATGGTAAGGGTGTCACCGGTCTTAACGATGTGAAATTTCCATCGCGAGGTGTCAAAGAAACGATCAAGCCCCTTTTTGCCCCTCTCGGTAATATGAATGGTCGCATCCGGGCAGAGGGCCATTAGCTCATCGATGCCGGTGGCATGGTCGTTTTCTATGTGGTTGATTACCACATGCATGATTTTCGCGGGATCGACAAGGCTCTTGATATGCTTGATCGTGATATCGGCGAAGTCGTACTTTACGGTATCTACGAGAGTAATTTCCTTGTCCTTGATAAGATAGTTGTTATAGCTGGTGCCGCGCGGGGTCTCGTATCCGTGAAAATCCCTGACCGACCAGTCAATGGCCCCAACCCAGTAGAAATCCTTTTTCAGTTCGACAGGCTTCATGCTTCCTCCTTTCAATCAAATCAATAGATACTGATAGTGATGCTGAAAAGACCGTCAACGGGTATTACTCTTCGCTTTTGCTGCTCCGACCGCTACATGCGGAGCATTTCCCGGTAAAGGTGATGGAATAGTCGGTTACCTCGAATTCTTTGTCGATTCCGACCGGCAACTGCAAGTTGTTTAACGCGCTGTCGAATAGATCCAGCACGATACCGCAGTTTGTGCAGGTAAGGTGATGGTGCCGGGTCGTGTCCGCGTCGAATCGTGCCTTTGATTCAGGATTATTGATTTTTTTCGCAAGACCGATGGATACGAATGTCTCCAGGACCCGGTACACCGTGGTGCGTGAGACGCCTTGTATCTTGTCGACAACGTCTTCGTATACCTGGTCGGCGGTAGGGTGATCGATCCGTGATGCAAGTGACTCGAGGATAGCCCTTCTCTGAATGGTCAGAGCCAGACCATGTTTTCTGCAAACCTGCTCAAACTCTCTCGTTTTGCTTTCGCATGCTGTACGTATGTCTCTTTCCATGTTCTGCAAGATATTTCATATGGTATAAATTGTCAAGAAGAAATTATTGTAATCTAAAAACCGGGCCCCCGAAATCACCCGTCCGGCAATTTCTTTGTATAGAACGTCCCGTACCATCTTGAGTGAATTGTGAAGGGCTATGAACGTACGTGCATATGGCAATGCGTTGATTAATTCGATCAATTGTATTACTTTTGTCGCCAATTGCAAATAACTGTTCAGCATTAACTTTATGAGGTGCTATAATCCGCTGCCAAGAATCTACCCGTACCCGCTCAGGACGGATCCAGTTTCTGTTCTGGCAAATGATGTCAATAGTTGGCCAAAACAGTGATTCGGCGCGGGCTGGAGACTGACGAATGAAAGCTCCACCAATGATATCCGGTTCAACGGCGCCTCCGGCAGCCTCTGTCAGATGGTTGGCAACAGGGATTGTGCTGATCAATCTGTTTGTCATCATTCTTGCGGGATTGTTGCTGTTTCAGAGCCGGCTTCAGTATGAAGAGCGGGCGGCGGTTACGACCCGGAATCTGGCACAGGTGCTTGAACAGTCAATTAACGGCTCCCTTACCAAGATTGATCTAATCCTGCTTTCCTCTGTGGACGAAATTGAAAGATGGCTTGCCGAGGGCGCCGGCAACAAACAGGGGATGGAGTCTTTTCTGGCTCGACAGGCAGCAAGGCTTCCGGAACTTGACGCTCTGCGCATTACTGACGCGCATGGAGAGATTATATTCGGGGCGGGCCAGGCAGTCGACAATCTGAAAAGCGTAGCAGACCGGGACTATTTCAGGAAATTGAAAGCAGACCCGAGGGCGGGAATGATCATGTCCAAGCCACTGGAGAGTCGCGTTACCGGTGCATGGGTGGTCGTTCTTGCCCGGCGCATGAAAAGCCCTGACGGCTCCTTTGCAGGTGTGGTATACGGGGTACTTCCGCTGGAGCATTTCCGAAAGCTTTTTTCGACGGTACATGTCGGCAAACACGGGGTTATCTCGTTGCGGGACGGGGATTTGGGAATTGTTGCCCGCTATCCCGACCCCCGGGGGACGGCAGGTACTGTCGGCAAGAAGGGAGTGTCGCGCGAATTTCAGAAGCTCCTCGCAGCCGGCCGAAACAGCGGAACATTCACGGCACGCCTCCCTGTGGACAATGTCCAGCGGATGTATACCTTTCGTAAGTTCTCGAACTACCCCCTTTATATCAATGTCGGCCTGGCAAACGAAGATTATCTTGCAGACTGGCGGAGTGATAACGTCAAAATGTCCGCGGCGGTTGGGCTTTTCTGTCTGTTCACGCTATGCGCGATGCGCCGTATCTCGAAAGACTTGAGACACAGGAACGCAGCGGTCCTTGCCCTTGTTTCGCAGGAAGCCAAATTCAGAACCTTTGCCGACTACACGCATAATTGGGAGTTCTGGCTGGATACCGATGGTTCCTTTATCCATGCGTCACCATCCTGCAAGAGAATCACCGGGCACGAGACAGGAGAATTTTATGATGATCCCGGCCTGTTGACCCGTATCATCCATCCGGAAGACCTGACTGCTTACACACTGTTCCAACGAGCAGTTATTACCGGTACGGGCTCTGACACACTTGTCTTTCGAATATGCCGAGGTGACGGCTCGGAGCGCTGGCTGGAACTCGTTTGCCACCCGATAGTAAACGAATCGGGAATGTATCTGGGGATACGCGGCAGTATCCGTGATATCTCAAAGCGTAAACTGGCGGAACAGCGATTGGCGGACCTGGATGAGGAACGACTGCTGGCGGCGGAGGATTTGAGGAACGGCGAGGCCACCCTCCGAGCAATCACATCCTCTACGCGGGATGCCATTGTCATGATCGACGAGCGGGGGAAGATTTCCTTTTGGAACGAGGCCGCGGAACAGGTGTTCGGTTGGGAAAAAGCGGATGCCGTCGGAAACGATATCCATCTGCTGCTGATACCGGAGAGCTATCGCGGGGCTTTCCTCGAAGGAATGAAGCATTTTACCGTAACCGGAGCAGGCGCGGCCATCGGCACGATCCTCGAACTTCCGGCTCTCTGCAAGGATTCTTCCGAGCTTCCGGTCGAGGTTTCCCTTTCCGCGGTGAAACTCAAGGGTCGATGGCATGCTGTCGGCATTATTCGTGACGTAACCGAACGCAAGCGTATCGAGGCGGAAATAGAGCATATGGCATACCATGATTCATTGACCGGTCTGCCGAACAGGTTGCTTCTGAATGACCGTCTCAACCAGGCAATCGGCCTTGCCGGCCGGTCGGGACATATGACGGCGGTGCTCATCTTCGACCTGGATAACTTCAAGTCCGTGAACGACACTCTCGGCCATCCCGCGGGTGACCGTCTCTTGAAAAAGGTGGTGGACCGGATCGGGAAACAACTTCGAAAGAGCGATACGATTGCCCGCATGGGCGGTGACGAATTCATCGTCGTGCTTTCGGAGATCCTGGCCCCGGAGGATGCAGCCCACACTGCCCGGAACTTTCTGGAAGTTTTTTCAGACCCTTTCGAGATCGACCAGCAGGAAATCTATACCTCCGCAAGCGTCGGAATCTCTCTCTATCCCATTGACGGCGACACTGCCGAGACCCTGCTGAAAAATGCCGATATTGCAATGTATCATGCCAAAAAGCATGGGAGAAATTCTTTTCACTATTATACCGAAGAGATCAACCGGAGGACCGAAGAGCGGCTCCTCCTTGAAAATGACCTCCGTCATGCCGTGGCTCGGAATGAATTCATCCTCCATTACCAGCCATGGATTGACCTGAGGACAGGCGTGATCGGCGGGGTAGAGGCCCTCATCCGCTGGGTCCACCCGCAACGCGGTCTCATTGCGCCAGGTCGATTTATCTCCATTGCCGAAGAAACCGGACTGATCATTCCCATCGGCGAATGGGTAGTGAAAAGTGCCTGTCAGTATCTCCGTAGCCTGCACCGTGCCGGTTTCAACTGGCTTACCATGAGTGTTAATGTTTCCGGGAAGCAGCTGAGAAGCCCTAATCTTATCGGGCTAATCGGACTTGTTCTCGCCGAAACAGATGTCGCGCCGGCATTCCTCGAGATTGAGTTGACCGAAAGTTCCGTTATGGAGAATGTGGAGGACTCCCGGAACTATATGGAAGCTCTCAAGATGATTGGGGTGCAGCTTGCCCTTGATGATTTCGGCACCGGCTACTCATCACTCAGCTATCTGAAGCGCTTTCCCCTCGACCGGTTGAAGATAGACAGGTCGTTTGTCCGGGACTGTCCCGCAAACGCAGACGACGTGGCCATTGCACGGGCGATTATTGCTCTGGCGCGCACTCTTAACCTTCAGGTTACCGCGGAGGGGGTGGAAACTCTGGAACAGGCAGATTTTTTCAACCGAGAGGGTTGCAACGTCATCCAGGGAAATATTGTTGCACAACCGATACCGGGAAGTGACTTGATGGGTCTGCTTATCGAAGGGCAACCCCTACGTTGATATTTCAAAAATGAGAGGTCCGCCATTGACTGAACTTTGATCAAATGATATCGTTTTTCTACTAGAACAGTATTTTGCAGGAGAGGAAAGAGTGTCGCGTTGTAATGGAGTACTATCCTGAAAGGAGGAAATGCAATGGAAGAACAAAGGGTCGATCAGGTACCACCACCGGTTCCAAGTGATGCGTTTGACAGCGAGGATGTGGAGAAAAACAAGGTTATGGCGGTTCTGGCGTATATTCTTTTCCTGATTCCGCTTCTGGCGGCAAAGGAGTCGAAATTCGCCATGTTCCACACGAATCAGGGCCTGGTGCTGTTTCTCGGTGCGATTGCGGTGAATATCGTCGGGGGAATAATTCCGATCTTGGGTTGGTTTGTGATCCTTCCCCTTGGCAACCTGTTCATTTTCATCCTTGCAATTATCGGCATTATTAATGCCGCCAAGGGTGAAGCAAAGCCGCTGCCGCTCATCGGAGGAATCAAGATTCTCAAATAGCAAGGAAGCCCTTCCGGCCGGAGTGTTATTCAAAATGAAGGCGCAGGTTGCCGCTTATACGGCGCCTGCGCCTTTTTTGTCACTCTTTTTCCGGCTCAGGATTTTCGGGTTTTCTCACCTTCCTGGTACGCGCCGAGGAATTCCCTTTTGTAGCCTGTAAATCGGTTCTCTTCGATGGCGGAACGAATCTCGTTCATGAGGTTCAGGTAGAAGTGTACGTTGTGGATGCTGGCCAGAATGGCGGAGAGCACCTCGTTGGAGACGAACAGGTGGTGAAGGTAGGCCCGGGTGAAATGGGTGCAGGTATAACAGGTACAGTTCGGCTCCACGGGGTAGAAGTCGCGCCGGTATCTCCTGTTGGTGAGCCGGATCTTGCCGCGGTTGGTGAACAGGGTTGCGCTGCGGGCGTAGCGGGTGGGAATCACGCAGTCGAACATGTCCATTCCTCGTTCGACGCTCTCCAGAATGTCCTCCGGCAGTCCGACTCCCATCAGGTAGCGCGGCTTGTCCTCCGGCAGGTGGGGCGCGGTGAACTCCACAACCCTTTTCAGGAGTTCCAGACCTTCGCCTACGCTCACGCCGCCGATGGCGTAACCGGGAAAGTCCATCTGTACCAGTTCTTTTGCGCACATGGCCCGCAGGTCATCGAAGACGCTACCCTGTACGATGGCGAAAAGGGCCTGATCCCGCCGGGTATGGGCCTTTTTGCACTCTTCGGCCCAGCGCAGGGTCTTGCGGGTGGACTGGGCTGCGTAGCTTCTGTCGCAGGGGTAGGGGATGCATTCGTCAAAGGCCATGATGATGTCGGCGCCCAGTTGTTCCTGGATGGCGATGGCCTTGGCCGGATCAAGGAATATTTCCTCGCCGGTGATCTCATGCCGGAAGAAGGCGCCCTCTTCGGTTATCCGCTTATTGGGGAGGGAAAAGACCTGGAACCCGCCGGAATCGGTTAGGATGGGGCCGTCCCACCCCATGAAGCGGTGGAGCCCTCCTGCCTTTTCCACCAGGGCTTCGCCGGGTCGCAGGTGAAGATGGTAGGTGTTGCAGAGGATGATTTGCGCGCCGGTCTCCTGAACCTGTTGGGGTGTCATGGCCTTCATGGCGGCATGGGTGCCGACCGGCATGAAAATCGGGGTTTCTATTCTCCCGTGAGGAGTCTCAAGGACGCCGCGCCGTGCGGAGCAGGAAGGGTCTTTGTGCATGAGGGTGAAGCGGAACTGATCCATGGATGTATTCTTTCTGAAAATCCGAGGTTGACAACGACCGGACTTTGTTGGTATTTTTCGAAACTTGCGTTTGCGGACCCGACTTTATTACCAGATAGGCCGCGGAAAAGCAACACGTACTGCCAAGCGCGAGCAGACGAAAACTGAGCCTGCCGAATCCAGGATTCAGATACCGCTACACAGAGAGGAGAGTTTTTCCCTTGGCCACCAAGAGCATGTATTCATTTTATCTCCGCCGGCTTCATTCCCTGACCGGAGTGCTTCCCATCGGAGCCTTTCTCCTGGAACATTTCTTTACGAACAGTTTTGCCATGTTCGGCCCGGAGGTCTATAACTCCAAGGTGGAGTTTTTCATGGGGCTTCCGTATATCATAGTGATCGAAATATCGCTGATCTGGATCCCCATCCTGTTCCACGGTCTGTATGGCTTGTATATCATAACAGCCGGGCAGGCGAATGTCCTGCGCTTCGGCTACGCCCGGAACTGGATGTACCTGCTGCAACGGGTAACCGGGGTTCTCGCGCTTTGCTTTATTATCTACCATGTGTACGCCACCCGCATCTCCGGCTTGATCACCGGGGAGCACGTCAGTTTTGAACTTGTCCAAAGGAGTCTGGAAAATCCGCTGATTCTGTTATTTTATGTTCTCGGCATCGTCTCCGCCTCCTATCATCTTGGTAATGGACTGTTCGGTTTCATGATTACCTGGGGCATCGCCATCGGTGAGAAGACCCAACGGGCGTTGAGCATCTGCTGCTTCGCGCTTTCTATGGGTATGACGGTTTTCGGTCTGGCTGCGCTGAGCTATTTCGTATAATTTTCTCCGGCGAGGCCGGGTCAGGAGTTTTTGGATGAGCAACAGTATTATTGTCGTGGGAGGTGGTCTCTCGGGTCTCATGTCTGCGATAAAGGCAGCCGAGGCGGGGTGCAGGGTCGACCTCTTCTCCCTGGTGCCGGTGCGCCGGTCTCATTCCGTCTGTGCCCAGGGCGGCATCAATGGCTGCGTGCAGCCTACCAGGGAAGGTGATTCACCGGACGAGCATTTCGACGATACCGTGTACGGCGGGGATTTTCTGGCAAACCAGACCCCGGTGCGCACTATGTGTCATACGGCCCCGGCAATTATCAAGCTCATGGACCGCATGGGGGTAATGTTCAACCGCACTCCGGAGGGAAACCTTGATTTTCGGGCTTTCGGCGGCGCCAGGTACCGGCGGACCGCTTTTGCAGGGGCCACCACCGGCCAGCAACTCCTGTATGCGCTGGATGAACAGGTGCGGCGTTTCGAAGTGGCGGGCAAGATTACCAAGTACGAGTTCTGGGATTTTCTCGGCGCTGTCATCGACGATGAAGGGATCTGCCGCGGGATCTCGGCCATGGATCTGCGGACCATGGAGGTGCGCACCTTCCCTGGCGATGCCGTTATCATGGCAACCGGCGGTCCGGGGGTGATCTTCGGCAAGTCCACCAACTCGGCCATCAATACCGGCGCGGCCGCCGCTTCCCTCTATGCACAGGGGGTTCGCTACGCAAACGGCGAGTTCATCCAGGTTCACCCGACAGCCATCCAGGGGATCGACAAGCTGCGCCTCATGTCCGAATCCGCTAGGGGCGAGGGAGGCAGGATCTGGACCTACAAGGACGGCAAGCCTTGGTACTTTCTGGAAGAGAAGTATCCGGCCTACGGCAATCTGGTACCCAGGGATATCGCGACACGCGAGATATTCCATGTCTGCGTCGACGAAAAGCTCGGCATCGACGGCAAAAACCAGGTGTACCTGGACCTGACCCATCTGCCGGCCGATTTTCTGAATCGCAAGCTGGGGGGGATTCTGGAGATATACGAAAAGTTTGCCGGTGAAGACCCTCGGAAGTTCCCCATGAAGGTCTTTCCGGGAGTACATTACTCCATGGGCGGCATGTGGGTCGATTACGACCAGATGACCAATATTCCGGGTTTGTTCGCCGTGGGCGAGTGCGACTATCAGTACCACGGCGCCAACCGTCTCGGGGCCAATGCGCTTCTCTCCTGCATCTATTCGGGCATGGTCGCAGGTCCGGCCGCGGTTCGCTTCGGCAAGGGGCTGAAGAAAACGGCAGCCGATGCCGGCCCGGAATGTTTCGAGAGGGAGACGCGGCGTCAGGAGGAGGTTTTTGCCGGAATTTACCGGATGAACGGAACCGAGAATCCCTATCGCATGGCACAGGATTTGGGCGAACTGATGACCGAAAACGTGACCGTGGTGCGCTACAACGACCGTTTGAAGGCCACGGACGATAAGCTTCGCGAGTTCCAGGAGCGGTGGAATTCACTCGGCATTCTCGATACCGCCCGCGGCACGGCGAACCAGTCGGCGCAGTTCGCGCGGCAACTGAAACATATGCTGGATCTGGCCCGGGTCATTACGATGGGCGCGCTGCTGCGCAACGAATCGCGGGGCGCTCACTACAAGCCGGAGTTCCCGGATCGGGACGACGCGAACTTCCTGAAGACCACCATTGCCGAGTATACGCCGGAGGGGCCGCGCATCTCCTATGATGAGGTAGACCTCGGCTTTATCGAGCCCCGGCAGCGGGTCTATAACGTGGAAAAGCAGACAGCGGCCCGGAAGGAGGGAAACTAGCATGGCGGAGAAAATGATACGCCTCAGGATCAAACGACAGGAAACGCCGACATCCGCCCCCTACTGGGAGGAATTTGCCGTTCCCTTCGAGCCCGGCCACAATGTTATCTCCGTCCTGATGGAGATCCGGAAGAACCCGGTGAACGCCCGTGGGGAGAAGACCACCCCGGTGGTGTGGGAATGCAACTGCATGGAGGAGATCTGCGGGGCCTGTACCATGCTGGTAAACGGCACCGTTTGCCAGGCCTGCTCCGCACTGATAGAAAAACACGGGACGGACCTCACCCTGGAGCCGCTCACCAAATTTCCGGTGGTTCGGGATCTCCATGTGGACCGCTTGAAAATGTTCGAAGCCTTGAAGCAGGTAAGCGCCTGGATACCCATTGACGGTACACACGACATGGGAGAAGGGCCGCGCATGGCGCCGAAGGAACAGGAGGAGGGATACCGCCTCGCCAAATGCATGACCTGCGGCTGCTGTATGGAGGCCTGTCCCCAGTACAATTCCCGTTCGACGTTCATTGGACCGTCTCCCATCGCCCAAGTGCGACTCTTCAATATTCATCCAACCGGAGACATGAGCCGGGAAGAGCGGCTGGAAACTCTCATGGGAGTGGGGGGAATCGCCGAGTGCGGCAATGCCCAGAACTGCGTAAAGGTATGCCCCAAGGAAGTGCCGCTTACCAAGACCTTGGCTGAACTGAACAAAGATGTGAACCTCTACGGGATTTTCGGCATGCTGAAGAAGTAGCAGTGTCGACCGCGCCACCGTTGTGAACATGTGAGCGTCGCAACCTGTGAAACTCCGTAACATCGGCGGTCTGGGGGACCGGGAAAGGCTTCGTGGTGGACCTCCTTTTCACCAAGCTTGTTTTTACCCTCCGACTGGAATTGGAAAGCGGGGATCCCTATGCCTTGTTTTCCCTGAAAAGCTGCTTTCGTGAGGCATTCCGCGAGACGGTCTGTCGTTCCCACGGTGAGTGTTCGTGTTGCTCCGAACAGAGGGGATGCCCCTTCCAAGCTGTTTTCGGCCAAGATCTTTCAGCGGACCCTGACGCCCTGAAGCGCCATCAGAAGCCGCCTCTCCCGTTTCTCTTCCATATTCCCCTCCTGCCGGGAACTGGCAGCGCCGAGACAGAGTTGGAGTTGGGACTGGTCATCATCGGAACCGCCATGAACTATCTGCCGGAGTTCTGCTCAACAATGATGCGCCTGTTCAGCGGGGATGTTCGAAAAGAATTCCCTTCTGCGGAGATCGTCAGGGTAGAGTCCGAGGGCTGTTCAGGTTTCCGTTCGCTGTTGGTTTTAGAGCGTGGATCCGCATCTACGGACGGACTTTCCACCATTTCTGCTGATGACCTGATTGCCTTGAATACCCTGCCCTCCGACCAACTGGGACTGCGCGTCCTCACCCCCCTTCGTGTCCAACAGGAAGGTCACTTCCTGCGAAGCTTCTCTTTCTCGCCCTTTGTCCGTACCCTTCTGCGACGAGTATCCTCACTTGCCTATTACTATTATGGAAGCGCGCTGGAGATGGACTTTTCGAGACTGGCCCGAATAAGCGAAACCATCTGTGTGCATGGTAGCAACATGCAATGGGTCACGTGGAAAAAAGGTCCCCTGGAAGGTGTTGTCGGGTCCGGGATACTGTGCGGGGATCTGACGGATTTCCATCCGGCGCTGCTGCTCGGTGAGTACCTCTCGTGCGGGAAAGGCGCGGCATACGGGCTCGGACGGTATGAATTGTTTCGGTGTCCGGAAGAGGAAAGGGGGACAGAGTGCTGAAGGTACGTTTGCTGAAGACCTTTGATCGGCTGATAGGGACCGTGCTTGTTCAGCTGCTGCCGAAGCCGCATGCGAAACCCGTTTTCGAGCCTCGCAGGATCCTGTTCATCCGCCCGGGCGGTATCGGCGACGCCGTATTCCTCCTTCCGGCCATCCAGGCGTTGAAGGAGAGGTTTCCGGAAAGCAGCATCTGCGTCCTTGCGGAAAAGCGGAACGCAGCCATCTTTTCCTTTTGTCAAGCCGTAGATCGCACGTTCCGCTATGACTCTCTCCGTGAGTTGGTGGAGGTGCTGAACGGCGACTACGACGTTGTCCTCGACACCGAGCAGTGGCATCGGCTCTCCGCCGTTATTGCACGGTTGAGCGGTGCGTCGCTGCTGATAGGTTTCGCGGCCAACCAGCGGAAGAGGCTGTTCACGCATCCCGTATCCTATTTTCATGATGCCCATGAGGAAGATAGTTTCTTCTCGCTGCTGGAACCGTTTGGCATCCACGGGGCGCCTGGTGTCATCGCCCCCTTTCTCACCGTCGCGGAAAAAACGATTGCTACGGCCACCGCAAAACTGGGAGTTTTTTCCGACCAACCCTTTGTCGCCCTGTTCCCCGGCGCCAGTATTCCGGAGCGGCGCTGGGGCGCCGAAAAATTCCATGATCTTGCGCTTCGACTCCACGAGCGTGGATTACCTGTAGTTGTGGTCGGCGGGAAGGGGGATGAAGAGTCAGGAGAGGAAATCGCGGCAGGAGGACTCGGATGCAATCTGGCCGGGAGGACCTCACTTGCTGAAACCGCGGCGGTCTTGACCCGCTCTCTCCTGCTGGTGACCGGAGATTCGGGGGTGCTGCATATCGCCGTCGCTCTGGGTGTTCCGACGGTCTCCCTGTTTGGTCCCGGGATCGCGCAAAAATGGGCGCCCAGAGGTGAAAATCACATCGTCCTCAACAGACGCCTCAGCTGTTCTCCCTGTACCCGTTTCGGGTATACGCCTCGATGCTCTTTCGGAGCACGTTGTCTGGCTGAGTTGGGCGTTCCTGAAGTGGAAGAGGCGGTTATGCGACTCCTGGAGAGGAATCCCGCCTGGAAAGTTCGTAAAAGGCAACAAATTCCTTGACAAAATCGGCGCTACCTGTTAAAAACTTTCTGCTTTTCATGAAGGCGCGTAGCTCAGGGGTAGAGCACTAGCTCGACACGCTAGGGGTCGGCGGTTCGAAACCGCCCGCGCCTACCATTGAATTCACCAGGCTCAAACCAAGGACAGGGGGCATCGAGGTTCGATGCCTCTTTCTGTTAAGGGGCAAACATGAATGAAATAGGAGTAACGCTTCCCGACGGCTCGCGGAAGGTCCTCGATGAAGGCGCAACGATCTACGATCTTGCTCGTTCGATCGGCGCCGGACTTGCGCGTAACGCCATTGCGGGCACGATAAACGGTGAACTGGTCGATCTTTCCGCACCTCTCCACGAAGGCGATCGAGTTGAGATCGTCACCGACAAGAGCCCGGAGGCTCTGGATATCGTACGTCACTCCACGTCCCACCTCATGGCGCAGGCGGTAAAAACCCTCATGCCCCAGGCGAAGGTTACCATCGGTCCCTCCATTGAGAACGGCTTTTACTACGATTTTGATGTGGATACGCCTTTCAGCCTTGAAGATCTGGAGCGGATTGAAGCGAAAATGCGCGAGTTGGCCAAGGCGAATCTGGCCATCACCCGTGAGGTGCGTTCCAAGGATGAGGCTGTTCGTCTTTTTCGTGATATGGGAGAAACATACAAGGTTGAGCTGATCGAGGATCTTGACGCCGACACGGTTTCCCTCTACCGCCAAGGCGATTTCGTAGACCTTTGCCGCGGACCGCATCTCCCTTCCACGTCTTGGTGCAAGGCTTTCAAGTTGACCTCCATAGCAGGAGCATACTGGCGCGGCGATGAGAAGCGCAAAATGCTCCAGCGGATATACGGCACCGCCTTTACCGACAAGAAATCGCTTGATGAGTATCTTGCGAGGCTTGAAGAGGCGAAACGCCGGGATCACCGAAAGATCGGCCGGGAACTGGATCTTTTCTCCTTTTCCGACGAGGTGGGAGCCGGGCTTGTCATATGGCATCCCAAGGGAGCCATGCTCCGCACCATCCTGGAGGATTTCGAGCGGAAAGAGCATCTGAAGCGCGGCTACGACATCGTCCTCGGTCCCCAGATTCTTAAGAAGGAACTCTGGCAGCGTTCCGGTCATTACGAAAACTATCGTGAAAACATGTACTTCACGGAAGTTGACGGGCAGAGCTACGGCATCAAGCCCATGAACTGCCTCTCTCACATGATGATCTACAAATCGCAGCTTCGCAGCTATCGGGACCTTCCCTTGCGCTACTTCGAGCTGGGCACGGTGCACCGCCACGAAAGGGCCGGTGTTCTCCACGGTCTGCTGCGGGTGCGTGGTTTCACCCAGGATGACGCCCATATTATCTGCATGCCGGAACAGTTGGATGCGGAGATCAAGGGTGTCATCGCGTTTGTGAACGATGTCATGGGCATTTTCGGCTTTGACTACGAGATGGAACTCTCTACGCGTCCTGAAAAGTCCATCGGTACCGACGAGGACTGGGACCGGGCGACAAAAGCATTGCTGGCAGCTCTTGAAGACTCGGGCCGACCCTTTGAGATCAACGAAGGAGACGGCGCATTCTATGGGCCGAAAATCGACATCAAGCTGCGCGATGCCCTTGACAGGCGGTGGCAATGTGCTACAATCCAGTGCGATTTTACGCTCCCTGAGCGGTTTGACCTGACCTATGTGGCCGCGGACGGCGAGCGGAAACGACCCGTCATGGTTCACAGGGTTATCCTCGGTGCAATCGAGCGCTTTATCGGTGTCCTCATCGAGCATTACGCGGGCAATTTCCCCCTCTGGCTCTCCCCTGTGCAGGGGATGATACTGACGGTTACCGACAATCAGATACCTTACGCCCAGGGAGTATACTCAACTCTTCGGGAAGCGGGTATTCGCGTTCAGCATGACTTCAGAAACGAGAAGCTTGGCTTCAAGATTCGCGAGGCCCAGTTGCAGAGAGTACCGTTCATGTTTGTAATCGGCGATAAGGAGGTTGAGACGGAGACCGTCACTCCCCGATACCGCGATGGAAGCAACCTGCCGGCCATGAAGGCGGCTGAGCTTATAGATTTTATCCAAATGGAAGTGAAACGTTTTAAATAGGAGGTGGCACCATAGCGAAACCCACGGTGAATATTAATCAGGCCATCCGCGCACGGGAGGTCAGGGTTGTCGGGGCCGAAAGTGAGCAACTCGGCATCCTTCCACTTTCCGAGGCCTTGGCCCTTGCGGAAAGTCAGCACCTTGATCTTGTCGAGGTATCTCCGACCGCCGTTCCCCCGGTCTGCCGGATTATGGACTACGGCAAGTTCAAATACCAGCAGAGCAAGAGACAGCAGGAAGCCCGGAAAAAACAGGTCCAGATCCAGTTGAAGGAGATTAAGCTCCGTCCCAAGACGGATGATCATGACATTCTGTTCAAGATCAAGCACGCTCGCCGTTTTCTGGAAGAAGGAAACAAGGCAAAGATCACGGTGGTTTTTCGCGGCCGCGAAATAACCCATAATGAATTGGGTCTGCATGCCTTGGAACGTTTCACCGCTGACCTGGAAGACATATGTGTTGTTGAGGTGCGACCTAAGATGGAAGGGCGCAACATGTACATCATCGTCGCTCCAAAAAAATAAGTTCGAAAATAAGCTCGAATCTTTATTCTATAGAAGAGCAGCAAAAGGAGAAAATGATGCCCAAGATCAAGACCAACCGCGGCGCAGCCAAGCGCTTCACGAAAACCGGCAGCGGCAAAATAAAAAGGGGACACGGCTTTACCAGTCATATTCTGACCTGCAAGACGAGGAAAAGGAAACGTAATCTTCGCCATGGCGCATTGGTTGCCCCGGCAGATGCGAAGAATATCGCAAAGCTGATTCCGTATATGTAGACTTGGTCCCGGCCTCCCATGGCCGAGGTCCTAACAGTGTCCGAGAACCGTGAGGAAACGTCTCCCCTTGCGGATCCGGCGAAATACAAATAAAGGAGTAGAAAATGCCAAGGGTAAAACGAGGATTTAAAGCGAGACAGCGAAGAAACAAGGTGTTGAAGCTGGCAAAGGGTTACCGCGGCGCCAGGAGCAAGTTGTTCCGAAGTGCAACCGAAGCGGTTGATCGCGCTCTGAAGTATGCTTATCGTGACAGAAAAATCAGAAAGCGGGATTTCCGGGCACTCTGGATTACCCGTATCAACGCCGCTTCCCGTTTGAACGGGCTTGCTTACAGCAAGCTCATCCACGGGCTGAAACTGGCGGACGTACAGATAGACCGCAAGGTCTTGGCAGACCTTGCGGTAACGGATCCGGGGGCCTTCACTGAGATTGCGGGTCTGGCAAAAGAGAAACTATAGAAAATCCAGTATTGGGAAAAAGGAGAAACGGGATATATGATGTCCCGTTTCTCTTTTTTTTGGAAGGTAGCCGATTATGAAGGAAAAACTGGAAACTCTCCAGCGGGATGCGATTGCGGAACTGGCGAATGTTCGAACCGAGGAATCTCTCCATGAATTGAGGGTGAAGTATCTTGGAAAAAAAGGTCTCCTGACTTCCGTGATGAAGGGTCTAGGAACGCTCCCTCCCGAGGAGCGTCCGTCAATGGGCCAGATGGTGAATATCGTCAAGGATCGGCTTGAAGGAGAAGTGGGGGCCGTTCTTACTGCTATCCGCCAGGCAAGCAAAGAGGAAAAGCTGCGCAGCGAACGCCTCGATGTGACCCTTCCAGGTCGACGAAGGCCGCTGGGTTCCCGTCATCCTATTACCTTGGTGACGGAAGAGATTGTGGAGATTTTTGCCGGTCTCGGCTTCCAGGTGGCCGAGGGTCCGGAAGTCGAGAAGGATTACTACAATTTCGAGGCATTGAATATTCCCAAAGACCACCCGGCCAGGGACATGCAGGATACCTTTTTTGTCAGTGAATCGATAGTTCTGCGGACTCACACGTCTCCGGTCCAGATACGAACCATGCTGAAGCAGGCGCCCCCGGTACGGATTATCGCCCCCGGTACGGTCTATCGTTGCGACTCGGATGCGACCCATTCTCCCATGTTCCATCAGGTCGAAGGATTGATGGTGGACAAGGGCATTACCTTCAGTGACCTGAAAGGTATTCTGACTATTTTCGTGAACCAGTGTTTCGGTTCCGGGGTGGGCGTGCGCCTCCGTCCGAGTTTTTTCCCGTTTACGGAACCGAGCGCCGAGGTGGACATTGCCTGCGTGATGTGCAAGGGCAAAGGGTGCCGCATCTGCAAGAACACGGGGTGGCTGGAAATACTCGGTTCAGGGATGGTCGACCCTGAGGTTTTTCGGCATGTCTCGTACGATGCAGAGGCATATACCGGTTTTGCTTTTGGTATGGGAATCGAGAGAATCGCTATGCTCAAGTACGGCATAAGTGACATGCGGCTCCTTTTCGAGAACGATCTCCGTTTCCTGAAACAATTTTAGGTAATAATCTATACCATCACTTCAAGTAGTGAAATCCAACCAATTAAAAGTGTGAAAAAATGATAGTGACATATAACTGGCTGAAGGAGTTTGTCGATATTGATCTGTCGCCGGAGGCTTTGTCCGATCTTCTTACCATGATTGGCCTGGAGGTCGAGGGGGTCAGATCTGTCGGATGCGGTATGGATGAGGTAGTGGTTGCTTTGGTCCGGGAGAAGGAGCAACACCCAAATGCGGACAAGCTCTCTCTCTGCCAGGTGTACAACGGTAAGGAGATCCTCTCCGTCGTGTGCGGCGCCCAGAACTTTAAGGCCGGCGACAGGGTTGCTCTCGCGCAGGTTGGAGCGGTCCTTCCCGGTGACTTCCGAATCAAGCGTTCAAAGATACGGGGAAGTGAGTCCTTCGGGATGCTCTGCTCGGAAAAAGAACTCGGACTTGCCGATGAGTCGGCGGGTATTATGGTCCTTAGCCAGGACCTGCCCCTCGGTGTTCCTCTGTTCGAAGCGTTGGGACTGAAGGACACCATCTTCGAAATCGGGCTTACACCGAACCGGGCGGATTGTCTCAGTGTTATCGGGATTGCTCGTGAAATTGCGGCAAAGCTCGGGAAACAACTTGTTTTTCCAGGTAACCACGTACCTGAAGAGGGCCCTTCCGTAGAAATAGCAGCATCTGTCCGTGTTGATGACACTGACCTGTGCCCTCGGTATACCGCACGATATGTGGCAGGGTGCACCATTGCCCCTTCTCCCGCCTGGATGGTGAGCAGGCTGAATGCGGTCGGGATCCGTTCCATCAATAACGTCGTTGATATAACTAATTACGTCCTCATGGAATACGGACATCCGCTCCATGCCTTTGACCATAGCCTCCTGGCGGGAGGATCGATTATCGTCCGGCGTGCCGCGGAAGGTGAGCGGTTCCACACCCTTGACGGACAGGAGAGGGTTCTCTCGGCGTCGGATCTTACAATTCGCGACACTGAGAAGGTAGTTGCACTAGCCGGCATTATGGGGGGAGAGAACTCCGAGATACGGGAGACCACGACCGATATTCTTATTGAGAGCGCCTGTTTTGACCCCACGGCTATCCGCAGGACCTCGAAACGTCTGGGAATGCACACTGAATCTTCCCACCGGTTTGAGCGGGGGGCGGATATATCGATTCTTCCACGGGTACTGGACCGCGCCGCATCTCTTATGGCTGAACTTGCGGGTGGCAAGGTCGCGCCGGGCCGCATCGACGTGTACCCTGTCCCGGCACAACCGCTCACTATCCCGGTACGCCTCGACCGGATTACGCAAATCCTGGGTATCCGACTTTCGCGTGAGGAAGTAACGGAAATATTCCACAATCTCGAATTTTCCGTTGAACCAGGTGAACCGGGAATCCTTCGCGTTACAGTGCCTACATTTCGTGTTGATATCCAACGGGAGATAGATCTGATAGAGGAAGTGGCGCGGCTTAACGGGTATGAAAAGATACCCGCGACCATGCCGTTGGTGCATGCCTTTTCCGAAAGGCCTTCCCGGCATCAGGTGCTTGAAAGAAGACTCCGGGAGTTGTTGGTTTCCCACGGACTTTCCGAGGTGATTACTTACAGCTTCATTCATCCGGACGCCTTTGGAAGGATACTGCTCGGGGACGAGGATCCTAGAAGAAACGTCGTCGCGATTCTCAATCCTTTAACCGAGGAGCAGTCTGTCATGCGGACTACGCTGCTTCCCGGGCTGATGGAAACGGCCGTCAGAAACATCAGCTACAGGCTCATGAGCCCTCATCTGTTCGAGATGCGTCGCATCTATCTGACTGAAGCAGGTGCGGATCTCCCTGTTGAACCGGTTTGCGCAGCAGGTATTCTCACCGGTGCACGGGACCCTGAGGGGTGGCATCGGAATCGCAATTCGGTGGATTTTTACGATGTAAAGGGTTTAGTGGAAAACATTCTGGATGCTTTTGCAATAACCGACGCCAGATTTGAGACCTTCGATATTGAGAATTACTATCACCCGGGCAAGTCATGCACCGTGGTGTGCGGAAAAGGGAACCTCGGTTCCTTTGGAGAGCTTCACCCCACCGTACAGGAAAACTACGGCCTGGAAATGCCGGTCTATTATTTTGAGTTGAACTTCGAAAAACTTGTTTCTCTCGGCAGAGAGGTTACCTCAGTGAGTGCACCACCGCGTTTTCCCGACACCTTCCGCGATATAGCCCTGCTGGTGGGTGAAGAAATTGTTGCAGGAACGGTACTTGAGTGCATCAGGGGAAACAGAATTAGTGAGATGGAAAACGTGGAGCTCTTTGATCTGTATACGGGAGAGGGGATTCCGGCGGGGCAGAAAAGCATAGCCGTCAGAATCCGCTATCGTTCGCAGGAGCGGACCCTTACCGATGAAGAAGTTAGCCGTTTACACCAACGTGTGCTCGACAACCTCCTGAAAAAATTAAATATAACGATCAGGTAAAAATGGGTTGATAATATTTGCCTGCCATGCTATAAAACCAAACGCATCGAAGGCCTCCTGATTCCTTCTAACCATTTAATATTATTGTCTGTTGGGGGATACTATGACAAAATCGGATATGGTGGAAAAGATATACGAGAAAATCGGATTTTCCAAGAAAGAATCCGCTGAGCTTGTTGAAATGGTTTTCGATATTATTAAAAGCACCCTGGAAGTCGGTGAAAAGATAAAAATTGCCGGTTTTGGCAATTTCGTTGTGAAGGAGAAAGCCGACAGGCGTGGACGGAACCCCCAGACGGGTGAGGAGATTGTAATTTCCGCCCGGAAGATTCTAACCTTTAAACCCAGCCAGGTACTTAAGGCATCAATTAATACAAAATAGTGCCTCTGCGGAGGGGCTATGGACGCCGAGCTTCCCGATAAACAATATCTTAAGATTGGAGAGGTCGCCCGGATAATCTCATTGAATTCCTCTGTTCTCCGTTTCTGGGAAACGGAGTTTGAGATGTTGCGGCCCAGGAAAAGCCAAACAGGGCAGCGTCGTTACAGCAGAAAAGATGTTCAGCTTTTGCTCACAATTAAACAGCTACTCTACGATGAAAAGCTAACCATAGCAGGTGCACGAAGCAGGCTGGTCAACCCCGTGAAGTCAGCCGAAGATGAAAAGACAAACACAGAAGAATCATTTGAAAGAAATCAGCGAATTCTGAACGAGATACGAGCTGAGCTGCGGAGTATCAGAGATTCTCTGTAACGACCAGAAACCTTACGTAGTAATTAAAAATTTAATATTCATATTAATTTCGGGGCGTAGCGCAGCCTGGTAGCGCACTAGACTGGGGGTCTAGTGGTCGCTGGTTCGAATCCAGTCGCCCCGACCATAATAAAAACAAGGGGTTAGCTATTAATGGCTAACCCCTTGTTTTTATTAAAATGTGTGATACCTGTGCCGTTGACTACAGATGCTGTAATTCGCGCATACCCCCACCTGCTTAGGTGTCAACCTGGTTATGTGGGAAAATGGAGTGAAGCTACATTTTTTTCACGTGATAAAATATTCTTGCTGTGTTTTCAGTGACCTGAATATAATTTTGCATAGACTCATTTACACATACGGATGTCGTTTCGAATTTCTCGGCAAGTGATGTACGGTTGCATCTTCTGCAGGTAATGGTTATTATTGGAATATATGGCAATCTATATCTGTAAATTGGGAACATCGGACGGGAAGGTCATCTCGCGGGAATTCGAAGCTGCTGAGCCTGTCGAACTACGGAGACACCTTGATGAAGAGGGGTATTTCGTTTTTGATGTCCGAAGGCGTCGATTCCGGCTTCTATCGGGGATAAGAATCAGGCGACGTGGAGTGAAAACGCGTTCGCTGCTCCTCTTTAATCAGGAACTGCTGGTTCTCATCAAGGCGGGAATGCCTATGTTGCAGATACTCGACACCATTCTTGAGCGACAGGACGCAGGGCCGCTTTCCATAGCACTGCGGCAACTCAGGGAGGATGTAAAAGGCGGTGATGCTCTATCAACGGCGTTGGAACGACACACGCAGGTATTTCCAAGTCTCTACATTGCCTCCATCCGCTCGGGGGAGCGGACAGGAGAACTTTCCGTAACGATTCAACGATACATACAGTATCTCAAGAAGATTGAGGGAATCCGTAAGAAGCTCATTTCATCTCTCTTCTATCCATGCATTCTCGTAGTAGTCTCATTTCTGGCAATAGGGCTCTTGCTGTTTTACGTGATACCTGTTTTTAGCCAGATATTCGCCGATGCAGGATCTCAATTGCCGTTCCTTACCCAAGTTCTCATCTCGTTCACCTCGACCTTGAGGAGTTTTGCCCCGCTCCTGCTGCTGTTGACGGTTGCCTGTGTGGTAGTGTATCGTTCCTGGGTTTCCGGAAATAAGGGTCGGTACGCGGTAGACCGATTCAAGTTGAAAATACCCTATATCGGCAATGTTCTTAAGGGATATTCACTGGCCGGTTTCTCCCGCACCCTTGCGAACCTTCTCGGCAGCGGCATTCCAATAATCATATCCCTGCGCATGTCAATCGGAACGCTCAATAATGTCTATATGGAAAAGCGTCTTTTCGAAGCCGCAAGGGAAATTGAAGAAGGAAGAAGACTTTCGTCAGCCTTTGAAAGAACCGGCATCATGCCGCCGCTTGCCGTTCGCATGCTTGCCGTGGGAGAGTCAACCGGCGCACTGGAGGAGATGCTGGCCAATATTGCCGAGTACCTTGAAGAAGCGCTTGATGAGCAGCTGCATTTTATTACCGCTGCCATCGAACCGGCCATCATGATCGTGATGGGGCTGATAATAGGGACAATCATTATCGCCATGTATTTACCGATTTTCCAGCTCGCCGGCGCCGTCGGTTAGCTACTAACGTGTCATACGCGGCGGAGGGAGTGGGCAGCATGTTCTCTCGAAAATCCATCGGGGTTTCATTTTCTTCAACCAGCGTAGCCTTTGCGCAGTTAAGCGGTCCGGCATCGGCGCCCCGCCTGGAAAGGGTGTCGCAGCGCTCGTTTCCGACTGACGTCCTGAGATTCTCCCTTCGGGAGAAGAACATCCTGGATACCGCATTATTTTCCGAGACAGTGAGAGAAGCGCACAATAGTCTGCTGAGCCGTTCCGGGAGAGTCTTCCTTACTTTGCCGGATACCGTAGGCCGTGTCATGCTTCTTGATGTGGAGGAGCGATTCAAAAGTCGTTCGGAAGCACTTGATATCCTGCGCTGGAAACTGAAGAAGAAGGTTCCCTTTGACATCTCAGAAGCCCATCTTGATTATCAGCAACTTGCAACAAGCGATAATGGTGGTACGGTCGTTCTTGTTGTAATGGTTGCACGTGCGGTAATCGAGCAGTATGAGGAGGCGCTGAACTCAGCGGGAATTGTCCCCGTAGGTATCGATCTTGACTGCTTTAACCTGTACCGGGTTTTCGAGAACCGTTTAGTGGCATTTGACGACTTCGCGCTGGTATCTCGCTATGCATCAAGTCTTGGAATCATGTTCTTTTCAGGGGGTAAACCCGAGTTTATCAGGATTCGGGATTTTATGGGAATGCACGCGCTTGACGCTACCGTCCACAACGAAATCAAGTGTTCGATGCTTGCATACCGGGATCG
Source organism: uncultured Geobacter sp. (assembly GCA_964432775.1). Taxonomy (GTDB): domain Bacteria; phylum Desulfobacterota; class Desulfuromonadia; order Geobacterales; family Geobacteraceae; genus RPRC01. Next base: position 24,496 of record CAYSPF010000005.1, on the reverse strand, counting down.
TTTTAAGGAACGGGAGGTGCGGAATGTCTTCTATATTGCGCCTCCGCAGGGAGCTAAGGTTTTCCGCGAAATAGTCCGAGACGCTATGGGATGCGAACCGGTACTGCTTGAGACACGCTCGACAATTTCCGCTGAGGAAAATATTCCTTCAGACCAGGAATCTCTGTATCCATTCAGCACAGCAATCGGTGCTGCTTTACGGGACCTGTAATGCGTTTCACCATTAATCTGGCAACTAAAAGGATTCTGGATCTTCGCCGGTTCAACCGGATTTGTGCAGTCGCTATCGCGCTCTTGCTGGCACTGCTATGCTGGAATATTTTCCGTTTTTCATGGAACATGGGGGAGTCACATCGCCTCAACGACGAAATCATTGCATCGGAAACAAAACTGAAAAGCCTTCCGGTTGCCGTGGTTGACAAGGATTCGGCAAAAACGCGAGCAACAGTAGGTTTTTATAACGAGATTATCGCACGGAAGACATTCGGCTGGCTGGTTTTTCTCGAGCAACTTGAAATCGCAACTCCGGAGGGGGTCGCGATTTCAGCCGTGGAGCCGGACAGAAAAAGCGGGACGGTGAAAATTGAAGGCTTGGCGCGTGATTTCGGAAAGGTGCAGGCTTATCTGGAAAGCCTCGAGGAATCGCCGTATTTTCACTCTATTCAGCTTTTGTCCCATCAAAATGTTGTGTTGTGGGAAGAGGCCAAAGGAGTAAAGTTTTCTGTTATGTGTCAGGTGAAATTCCAATGAAACAAGAGCTTCTTGAACTGTTCCTCCAGAAAACCGGATGGATTGCGGTAATCGTTGTGATGCTTTTCCTGAACATACTATCGGTAGTAGTGATCGAGTTCTATCAAAAACCTAAGCTCGATAAGAAACTGGTGGTACGAAACGAGTTGCGGCAGAAGGTGACTTTCGCGGGCCGAAAAGATGCGGCAACGGCCTTTCAGTCAAGCAAGGGTAACCTGCAAAAATTGCAGGCAATGATTCCTCTAAAACGGCAATTTCCCACAATCCTTGGAGAGATCATGAAAGCGGCTTCCTCATGTAATGTCGCCATTGGCGCAATTACCTATAAGCCGAGCATAGTCAAGGATCAAAACCTGCAGGTCTATGAAGTCAGCCTGTCGGTGACCGGACGCTACGGGGAGGTGAAGAGCTTTCTTTTCGATATGCAGATGCTTGAGGGGCTTGTTGTTGTCGACGGCGTCGGATTTTCCAATGAAGGCCCGTATGTTGAAAGTGTCACCATGGAGACCCGGTTGATGGTATATTTGCGAGATGCCGCATGAACCGAAAGCAGACGATTCTACTCGTTCTCGTGATTGCTCTGATTGCCTCAGCATCGTGGAGCATAATCAACTATCCGCGCCCCAAGACCGTGAGCAGGTTGAAATATTCACCCGGGAGCAGGACGGTTGCCGACAAGAGACGAAAAGTGATAACACAACCCATCGAAAAAAGGATCGACTCCGACACTCTCAGGCTCGATCTGCTTGAGGAAAACTTCCCGACATTCAAAGGGTATCGGAGAAATGTTTTTCAGCCGATTTTTGTTGATAAGGAGACCATGATGGCCCGGAAAGCAGCGGAGGCGGCAGCAAAAGCCGCAGCAGAGGCTGCGGCAGAGGCCAAGAGGGCGCGTCGCTTGCAGGCGATGGTGAAACCTCCTCCTGTTCCTTCGAGGATGCAGCGTGAATTGGGCAGTTTCAAGTACCAGGGTTTTGTTCTGAAAGATGGCCGGAAGACGGTCTTTCTGGGCAAGGGCGAGGAGGTCCTTGTTCTGAAGCAGGGTGATATCTTTGGCGGAAGGTATGTGGCAACCTCTCTAACCGATCAGGTACTCATAATTAAGGCCACCGATACCGGTGAAGAGCTCATCATCCCGGTAAATGAAATACGGTCGGTTCCGCGGTAAAAATCCCCGGGTCCGGGCTTGCGTTTTTGAGGAGATTCCAATAATGCGTTTCATATCATGGATAATCTTGATCTGCTACCTGTGCTTCTTTGCCGGCGGCTGTGCAGCCGATCGCGCCTTTAGTGCGGGAGAAAGTCTCGAAGCAGAAGGAAAATACGAAGAAGCAATGTTCAGTTACGCGGAGGCTTTTCGGAATGATCCTGAAGAAAGCAAATACCGGGTGCGTTTCCTGAGCACCCGTGATAAAGCCGCAGATGAACGATACAAGAGAGGCGTTGCAAAATCTGAAAAGGGTGACTATGCGAATGCCTTAATTGAATTTCAAACAGCCTACGGACTCGATCCGTCTCAAAGACTGTACAAGCAACTAGCTGATGACACGGCACGCAAGAAGGATGCGCAGCAGGCTTTTCGGGAAGGAGTTGATTTTGAAAAGGCCAACAAGATAAAGGATGCGCATCGGTTCTATGCAAGGGCGACGGATCTGTGCCCCGAGCAGAAGGAGTACAAGAAAGCACTGGACAGAACTTCCGGTCTTCTCTACAACAAACTTGCCGGGTTCGAATTGAATCTCAAGTCGGCAAAGCCTTTCACGTTCAAGCTGAGTAATTCCAGGTTGAAGGATTCTTTCCGGATCCTGTCTCGACTATCCGGAATCACTTTCCTCTTCGATGAAAATGTCAAAGATCTGCCCGTTTCCATCACCCTTGAAAAGACCAATTTCCAGCAGGTGCTGAGCCTGCTCCTTACCATGAACAAACTCGGGTGCAAGACGCTCAACGAAAGTACGCTGTTGGTGTATCCCAGGACTCCGGAAAAAGTAAAGCAGTACGAAGAGATGCGGATACGTACGTTTCATCTCAACTACATGGACGCTAAAAAGGCGGTAAACCTTGTCCGCACCATGGTGCCGGTACGAAAGATTCACGTAAATGAGGAATCAAACTCGCTCGTGGTGCGAGATACCAGCTATGTTGTCGATGTGATAGAGAAGCTTCTGGACGCCAATGACAATCCGGATGCAGAGGTGCTTCTGGATGTGGAGGTCGTCGAACTGACCGACAAGAATACCAGAAATGTCGGACTGGTATTGAGCCGTTATGCTGTTGATCTCGGAGCATTCAACCTGGGCAACGGTCTTTTGTTGGCCGACAAGTTGAGCAGCGTGCAAACGCAGGATTCGAGCACTACAACAGACGCGGGGATTGCCAATCTTTTGCAAGCGTTCAGCTGGGGTGGTTATGGTGGATTCGTGACGGTTCCCAACGCAACATACAACTTCGGCAAAACGGTCGCCAAGGCAGAAGTCCTGTCTAATCCGAAAATCAGGGTTAAGAACAAGGAAAAGGCAAAGTTTAACATAGGGACCAGGCAGCCCATAACCACTACCACGACCAACGGGACTGCAACGGGGTACAGCGTTAATGTTCAGTACGTGGATGTGGGTGTAAAAGTCGATGCGGAGCCGACTATTCAGGTCAATAACGATATTGATATCAAGTTGAGCCTGGAGGTCAGCTCCATTGTCGGGAAGGAAAAACTTGGGGACGGGATTACAACCGTTGTCACCATCGGGACGCGCAACCTGCAGACAGTCTTGAGCCTCAAGGACGGTGAGACAAGCGTCATTGGCGGCCTTATCTCAAGAACAAATACCGACAGCAAGACAAAGATATTCATCCTTGGCGATATACCCCTTATCGGGCCGTTGCTCTCGGGAAATGATATGAGCAAAGACAAGACGGAACTCGTTCTTGCAATCACGCCTCGACTTGTGAGGGGAGTGACCGTCTCGCCACATAACCTGGCTTCTTTCATGTCCGGAAAAGAGGATGACCCTTCACTTGGAATGTTCCCGACGCCTACCGACCTGGACATGGATATGGACACCAGTCGAAAGAAATCATTTAAACCCATGACCAACCAGCCTGCACCTGCACAAGCAGGTGGTGTCCTTCCGGAGCCTTTCTTTCCGGTAACGCCGCAGATTGTCACACCGCAACAGGCGCCTTCTGTTCCCATTGCCCCGCTGCAACCGACCGGAGGGAAGGTTTCCTCAGGGCAACAACCTTCCGGTGGTTCGCAACCGTCCGCTGCTTCCCCTGGAATGAATCATACTACGGGAATTGTTCAGCCTGCTGAAACAGAGGCCATCTCTCCACAAACGGGGGCTGTTCCGCCGATTCCCGAACAATCAGGTGGCAGCATGCCCGCCAGCGCTGCACCGGTACAAACGCAACCTGAGATTATGCCTCGGATTCCGGGTAGGCCCGTAAGCACAGTTCCGGGTAACGGGCAAAATGGAATTGCTCCGCCTTCTTATCCTCCGCCAGTCGTTCCCCTGCCGCCCACGCCTGTAATGCCGGATGCTTCTCAGCCGGAAGCCATACCACCAGTTGAGAATGAGCCATCGCAAAATGAAACAGGTATACGCTAGATATGATGAACTTCCTTTGTACGCGACGGGGTGTCACCCTTCTGGAACTGGTGGTGACGATGACGATTCTGGCAATCTTAGCAGCAGGAGTCCTCCCGTTGACTCGCATGACAGCCAAGCGAACGCGGGAAATAGAGTTGAGGCGTAATCTACGGACAATCCGAACGGCTATCGACGATTTCAAGAAAAGTTATGACAAAGCGATTGACGATAAGAAGATCATGTCGGTGGTTGATAAATCAGGCTATCCGGAATCACTGCAGCAACTGGTGGACGGATACGATTTCGGCGGGTTATACGCTACCAAGAAAAAGTTCTTGCGAAGGATTCCTCCGGACCCGATGAATCCTTCCGGCCGCGGGCAGGAACCGCAATGGGGGTTGCGATCCTATCACGACAAACCCGATTCCACCTCATGGGGCGGTGAAGATGTCTACGATGTAAACTCTCTCAGTGAAGGAACGGCTATTGACGGGTCAAAGTACAGGGAATGGTGACGTATCTCGTGAATAGTGTGAAAAGGAACAGTTGCGGTGGGTTTACCCTGATAGAGCTGATGATCGTGGTTTCAATCATCGGAATCCTGGCATCCATTGCGGTCCCCAATTATCAACGGAGTGTCATCAGGGCGAGAGAGGCCGTGCTGAGCGATATCCTGTACACATTTCGCAAGTCAATTGACGAGTACTATGCCGACAAAGGCAAATATCCCGACGCCTTGAACGACCTCGTTGACAAGGGATACATGAGAGGTTTGCCGACGGATCCGTTTACGAAAAAGAACGATACCTGGGTGACGGTCGCGCCCCCTGTCGTGGCTTCCGAGGATGTGCCAGGGGAATCGGTCGTGCTCACGACAGGCGTTGCTCCTGTAGTGGACAGCGGCAACGTCTACGATGTGCACAGTGGATCAGACATTGTGGGTTCCAACGGCATACCTTTAAACGAATGGTGAAAGGCTGGGGCCGGTTACCCGGGTCCGGCTGACAGTGGAAAACGGAAGGCAGTGTGCAGGGTACACGACAATTTTCGTATGGTACAGGTTATCCGGACCATGTTTTTCGGGTTTCCTGCACCCTGTACACTGAAGTGTCATTCCACGAAGGTGACACGATTGATTTCCTTGAGCGTTGTTTCGCCTGCCAGCAATTTTTCCACTGCCGCGTCACGAAGAAAAATGACACCCGCTTCACGGGCCGCTTTTTTGAGTCTGGTAGCAGGCACCTTTCCGATAATCAGATCGCGGATGGTGTCGGTCATGTCGAGCAGTTCCACGATGGCGGTTCTCCCGCGGTAGCCTGTGCGGTTGCACTCGTCGCAACCGTTTGCTTCATACAGGGTAAATTCTCGTGCGGATTCGGGGTCGATCCCTGAGTCAACCAAGACCTCGTCCGTGTAATGAACGGGACGGCGGCATTTGGCGCACAGCCTTCGAACGAGTCGTTGTGCCATTACACAGTTCAGGCAGGATACAAAATTATATGGGTCAATCCCCATATGGATAAAGCGACCGATAACATCGAATACATTGTTCGCGTGAACGGTCGTAAAGACCAGATGGCCTGTCAATGCCGACTGGACGGCGATCTGTGCCGTCTCCGGGTCGCGGATCTCACCTATCATGATCTTGTCCGGATCGTGGCGCAGGATTGATCGCAGTCCCTTGGCAAATGTCAGTCCTTTTTTCTCATTCACGGGAATCTGGAGAATGCCGCGCAGCATGTATTCAACCGGGTCTTCGATAGTGATGATTTTTTCTTCACCGGAGTGTATCTCCGTCAATGCCGCGTACAAGGTTGTTGACTTACCTGAACCGGTGGGGCCGGTGACCAGAATCATGCCGTAGGGCTCACGGATCTTCTTGCGAAGACGGTGTATTTCTCTTTCATTTATTCCAAGGCTTTCCAATGTCAGCCCTTGCAGGCTGCTGACAATGCTCTCCTTGTCGAGGATTCTGATAACCGCATCCTCACCCAGAACGCTCGGCATGATGGAGATGCGGAAATCGATCGATTTGTCGCCCAAGCGGATCTTGAAACGACCATCCTGGGGAATACGACGCTCGGAGATGTCCAGTTCACTCATGACCTTGAGACGTGAGATTATCGGCGCCTGAAAATGCAGGTCTATCGGCTTCCCGGCCGGGTACAGGACACCGTCGATTCGGTATTTGATTACGACGCCCTCCTGGCCGGTTTCAATGTGAATATCACTGGCGCGCCGGTTCAAGGCGTCCAGAATCGTAGTATTAAGCAGTTTGATGATGGGGCTGGTGTCTTCGGGGTTGTTTTCGACCGTCAACACTTCTTCGCCACGGTCGTTTTCCTTTACCAGTTGCAGCATAAAGTCTTCCGAGACTTCACGGAGTACGCGACTGGTTCCGACGCCTGTCTTGAGAACCCGCTCAAGCGCCGACTCGGTTGTGACGCGGAGAAGAACAGGACGATCGAGCAGAAGTTCGAGTTCATCAAGCGTGAGCACATCGGTCGGGTCGGAGACGGCAACTACGACCGCTTCCGCGGTGTTTTCGAGTGGAATGAGGCGGAACCTGTGCATCAGGTCAGCAGGTAATCCGTTAACCAGTTCTTCATCTACTCTGAAATCGTGTAGATCCACATACGTGAGGTTGAACTGTTCAGCAAGAGCCTGTGCCAGATCCTCTTCCCTGATCAGGCCCTCCTTGATGCAGAGAGACCCCAATCGGTGCTTATCGCTTTCCTGTCGCTCCAGTATGAACGAGAGCTGATCCTTCGATAGCGCGCCATTCTCGACAAGAATAGTGCCGATATGTTTTCTCTGAGTTTCCATGTGAAGTGAAGCCGCCTTTGAAAAGGGTCTATGTAGATGGGTTTCCGTGTTACTTCCGTTATTGTTCGAATTCTCGTGTACGAAGGATTTGTCTGGCCGGCATCAAGATAATGCAGGGGAAATTCGATATAATTGATGACTAGCATTGTAGCTTACCGGTATGCAGTGCACAAGGTAAGAATCGTTGGGTTCACAGGGGAAAAATGGTCAACAGCAAGGGGCAGACATATCTCGCGGTCCTGATGATGGTTATCGTCATGGGCATCATGCTCTGCGCGGTGGGCCAGTCATGGCACACCATTATGAAGAGGGAACGGGAGGAAGAGCTTCTCTTCCGTGGACGTCAGATCCGCGATGCCATTAATCGATGGTATAATCCGAAGTTCAAGGAACACACCGCGACTCCTCTTCGGGATCTGAAGGATTTATTGCTGGATCCACGCACACCCGAGACAATGCGCTATTTGAGGCGCCTTTTCAAGGATCCCGTCACGAACGACGGCGAATGGGTCATTATTACCGATCCTTCAAAAGGTATTCAGGGCGTTGCGAGCGCGAGCCAGGAGATGCCGCTTAAGATATCCGGGTTTCCAGACGACCTGAAGGATTTCTCCGGTAAAACACATTACAGTGACTGGCGTTTCGTCTACACTCCGACCACCCCGTCGCAGGGAGCCGTTACCAGGGAGAATACAAGGAACATTCCCCGTTGAGTTAAGGGCGGGGTTGCCGACCCGCCTGCGCGGATGTGCAGTCGGGAATTATCTTGGGCATTATACTGCCGGGTTTTTGTCGTCACTTTGAGGGAGAAAAGACATGATCGTGAGACTGGTAACGGTAGTGATGTACCTCTCGGTTCCTGTTGGGGCGGTAATCCTTGCCTGCGCAGTTCCGAAAGGATATGCGGATGAAAGAACCCCTCGGGAGAAAACCCGGCCAATCGCAATCCTCAGTATCTCTCCTTCCAAGGCCGAACCCGGAATGGGAGTTATACTTTATGGTTCTGGATTTACCGATTCGACCCGTGCCTTCATCGGCAACAAGGAAGCTCAAACCACGGTGGATGGGCCGAGACAACTCAGTTTCGAGATCCCGGACCTGATGCCTGGTCTGTATGCCCTTTTCCTGAGGCGTGAAGACGGCACAAGGAGCAAGGTATACAATTTTACCGTAGTCCCTCGTACTCCGGTTATTGAATCTCTTTCACCGGACCGGATCATTGCATGCGGCAGCGGCAGTGAAAGGCAGGTTCAGATCTTTGGCAGAAACTTCCAGGAGGGTTCCCAGGTCCTTTTTGACGGGGCTGTCATCAGAAGCCGGCTTGAATCATCGGAAAGCATTTCGTTGTCAGTCCCCCAGGTTCCCGGAGGGCTCCACACCATTCAGGTAAGCAGTCCAGGCGGCACTCTTTCATCCGTCATGGCGCTTTTTATTGATTCAAAACCGGTGATAACGAGTGTCAGCCAGGGAGAGGAGTTTGTGAATTACTACAACCTGATTATCGAAGGGCAGAATTTCAAGAGCAATTCCATGGTGGTTGTGGACGGGAAATCCATGAGCGCCTCTTCGGTGAACCCGTTTAGTCGTGAAAAAGTCAGATTTGTCGATTGCACACGGATTATCTACGAGCGTCATCCGTATGACAGTGATATAAAGAGTTTCAATGTACAGGTTATCAACGCAACCGGAGAGGAGAGTTCACTGTTCCAGGTGTCGGCGCCGTGAAAAATAGTGCCGAACTTCTTAAGAATTATCATGACCTGGTACACAGGGTCGATTCTCTTTGCGGCGAGATCGTCCGGACGTGTGCTGACTCGATTACCTGCCGCAAGGGGTGCGATGTATGTTGCCGCCATTTTTCCGTTTTCTGGGTGGAAGCCGTCAACCTGGCTCGGGCGGCCGGGGATCTGCCGAAGGAGCAGTTGGCGCTCCTGCGTAATCGTGCGGAGTCACTGGTTGGTCATGACGTCTGTCCTCTCCTTGATGACGGATCATGTATTCTCTATGCCCATCGCCCAATCATCTGCCGTACCCATGGTCTTCCTATCATCATTCGTCATGGCGAGGACGTACAAGTAGACTATTGCCCCAGAAATTTTCAGAATGTCGCGACCCTGCCGGGGAATGCGATTGTCGATCTTGACCGTCTCAACGAAACACTGGCGGCCATCAATCTTCTCTTTGTTTCCCGATATTTTGGCAGAAGGCCGCCCCCAACGGCTCGCCTGACGATTTGCGAGGCGTTGATGCTGAAAATCTGAGTTTCCGTCCATCTCCATACTGTGGCATACCTCAGGTACAATGGATAGCCGGTCGTGTGACAAAGCTGATACCCGTAAGGAAATCGTCGGTCAAAAGGAGGAAGCGATGGAAACCCTGGAAGCAATCAGAACGTGGAAAAGCACGCGAAAGTTTCTTGACATGCCTGTCGAGGAGGAAAAGTTGCAGGCAGTCCTTGAAGCGGTGAGGAGGGCGCCTTCATGGGCTAACATGCAGTGCTGGAAACTCGTCGTGGTAAAAAACAACGACATGAAACGTCAATTGAGTGAACTGGCGTTCGTGGAGTCATTCTTCACTCCCTTCGGCTATACAAGCAATCCCGCCCAGAAGGGAATTGCCGCGGCGCCTGCGGTAATCGTGCTCTGCGCGGACCCCTCCCGATCGGGAAAGATAGGGGAACAGGCGTACTACATGACCGATGCCGGGATAGCGTCGCAGAACTTGATGCTTGCGGCTCACGATCAAGGTCTCGGAACCGTTTTCGTGGGAGTATTCGATGAAGAGAAGATTCGGACGCTCCTCAACATTCCCTCAACGATTCGTATCGTCGGACTGTTCCCCATCGGCTATCCGGCAAAGGCCGGCGAG